>CAJTSU010000019.1:0-11835 GCA_910579055.1 uncultured Mailhella sp.
TCGGCTCGGCCTCCATAGCTCGCTACGCTCGCGCCTCCGGCGGTCAAGGTTATTTCAACACGGTTCTACTACAGAGCCTTAAAGCATTTCGCTGTTGACATGCTCTACGGAGCAAAGCAAAGCGAGACTCTGCCGTGACGCCCCCTATCCGGAACAGCCGCAATTCCCTTGCGGTGTTGCGGTTCCCCCGGGTGGCCCCGAAGATCCATGCCTGTACCCCGCAGGGCAGACAGGCAAGGCCAGCAGCGCAGGAGCGGGCTTCACGCATGAAACCTGTGAGTCAGGCCACAGGATCCGGCCGGCAGGTATTTTCAGGCGCAAAAAGCTCTAGCCGTTGAATACAGCCGGATTGTATTGCATCAATATTTTCTGCAATTCTTTCTTTTGACCAGTTCCACCATTTAATTTCAAGTAAAGAAGATATAGTTTCCTCTGAAAAGCGCTTTCTGATTGCTTTGGCCGGCACTCCGCCAACAATAGTATATGGCGGAACATCTTTTGTAACCAAGGCGCGAGTTCCAATAATTGCCCCGTCGCCAACGCTAACGCCAGCCATTATTACGGCTTCATAACCAATCCAGACATCATTTCCAATAACAATATCCCCTTTATTGTCCCATGAGTCAGTGACATTCTTACGTTCAAGCCCCCATTCTTCAAAAAACAGGGGAAAAGGATATGTGGATAATGAAGTCATAGCGTGGTTTGCACTATTAAAAATAAAACGTGCACCGCAAGCTATTGAACAAAACTTCCCAATTACAAGTTTGTCGTGATTGACAGGATAATGATATATGACATTGTTCTTTTCAAAGAACACGGGATCATGTACAAAATCATTATACATGGTATAATCGCCAACCGATATATTCGCGTTGGAAATCACATTTTTCAGGTAAACGGTTTGTTTATCTCCTGTGCGCGGGTATATTTGATTCTCCGTGATAGACATTATAATTTACCTCTTCCTTTTTTTTGCCTATTCATGCCCCATTCGTGCCTTTACTTTATCTGCTTATTTAAGAAAGGATCGAATTCCCGTAAAAATAACCTGCGCGGCAATGGCGGCCAGCAACAACCCCGTCAATTTTGATAACACGGCTATTCCTGTCTTGTGCAGCAGTTTTTCCACCTGCTCGGCCATAAGAAGCAGAAACATCACGCCAAGAGACGCGACAAGCAGGGAAAATGCGCCGATGAGGCGGCTTTCCAGTGTAACGGCCGACGCGCCCATGACCATTACCGTACCAATGGATGCAGGCCCCATACAGAGAGGAATAGCCAGCGGCACGACGCTGATATCCGCGTCAACCGGCATAGACGGATGGTCGGAGCTTTCATTCATCAAGGAAACGGCAGTCAAAAAAAGGAGTGTACCCGATCCGATGCGAAAGGCCTCAAGCGTAAACCCGAACGCCCCAAAAATGGAATCTCCAAAAAAGTAGAGCACCAGGGCAATGATGAATACGGCGCTGCCCGTACTCAGAGCCGTCTTGCGCTTTTGCTTTGCAGTGTAGTTCTTTGTGCCGCTCAGGAACGCGCTCAACACAGCGGGAGGCGTCATCAGCGCAAAAAGGCGCAAAGTAGTGCTGAAAATTTCACTGACTACGCCGTCCATAGCGTTTGCCTCCAGGGAATCAGAAATTGACGCTCAAGCCGTCCTGTTCGGCTATCTGCCGGAACAGCTTCAAAGATTCCTGCGCTTCCTGCGGGTCCAGTACGCGAAGGGCAAAACCGGCATGTACGATAAGATAGTCGCCGACATGAGCATCTTCCGGTAACAGCAACGTGGAAATCTCCATATAAGTTTCTCCTTCACCTATACGAACTTTGGCTTTATTGTCGGGCAGACACTCGGTAACACAAACGGGAATGGCAAGACACATGACGACCTCACTGGCATTGGGAGTACATGCGGGATAGCCGGCAAGTTGCGGAAGCAATCTAGCTCATGCTGGAAGCACCCGCAAGCCCGGTTTTTGGGCTAGCTCCGGCTTTGACGAAACTCGGCCGCTAACAGCCACATTCATTGCCAAACGTAAAGAGAAATGCTAACGTAGACAAGGAAAATCGTCATGAAAAAAACAGCACTCACGTTACAGGATATAGCCGCGCCGCTTTTTTCGGGCCTGAACAGACTCGGGGAAATGGCGCTCTTTCTTTTGGATGCCTTCAGGCAATCCTTTTTCACTCATCGCCTTCCGGGTAAAGTCCTCCGGCAAGTGTACACCATCGGCGCGCAATCAATGTTCGTCATCCTGCTGATTAGTTTTTTCACAGGTCTGGTGCTTGGCCTCCAGGCATTTTACGCCATGTCCACGTTCGGCGCTCAGGGCATGCTCGGCTCGCTGCTCGCTCTGACGCTGATCCGCGAAATGGCTCCCGTACTGACGGCAGTTATGGTAACGGCGCGTGCCGGTTCCGCCATGACTGCGGAAATCGGGGTCATGCGGATTTCCGATCAGGTTGATGCCCTTGAAGTCATGGACATTTCCCCCATCGGTTATCTGGTGACGCCGCGTCTGCTGGCCTCGCTCGTGGCCTTTCCCCTGTTGACCGCGGTCTTTAATGTTATCGGCATTTTCGGGGGCTATCTTTCCTCGTGTGTGCTGCTGGGGCTGAATGAAGGCCGCTATTTTTCAGGTATTGAATCCAGCGTGACCATGAGCGATATCAACGGCAGTTTCCTCAAGGCAGTGGTCTTTGCCGTCATCGTCATTACCATTTGCTGCTACCAGGGGTACAATGCCCATCGGCGCAGTGACGGCAAAGGGCCGGAAGCGGTCGGCAATGCCACAACTTCCGCCGTTGTGGTCAGCTGTGTGCTGATCCTCATGAGCGACTATGTGCTCACCTCTTTCCTGCTGTGAGGCGAACATGAATTCAGCCAAAGATGCCGCATGGGATATACGTATTGAACGCCTTGAGGGCGGATACGGGTCACGGCGCATTATTAAGGGAATGGATGCCACTTTTCCCGGCGGAGCCATTACCGCCATTCTTGGAGAATCCGGAGGAGGCAAAACAACCCTTCTACGCATTATGCTGGGGTTGACTCCGCCCTTCGCCGGCAAAATTTTTATGGGCAACAGAGATATTTTTTCTCTGACGCCTTCCCAGTTCCGCAAACTCCGGAGGCGCTTCGGCGTGCTTTTTCAGGACGGGGCGCTGCTCGGCGCGTTGACGCTGGCGGAAAACGTCGCTCTGCCGCTTACCGAGCATACCAGCCTGCCGCGTAAGATTTTGCGCAACGCTGCCCTGCGAACTCTTGAACTTGTGGGACTTGAACAGTTTGCCGACTTATATCCCAGCGAACTGTCCGGAGGCATGCGCAAGCGCGCCGGGCTGGCGCGGGCCATTGTCACCGAGCCGCCGCTGCTTTTCTGCGACGAACCGACCTCCGGCCTCGATCCCATCACTTCGGCCCAGATGGACCAGTTGTTGCTTGATATGAAAAAGCACTACCCGGCCATGACCACCGTCGTCATTACCCATGACCTCGGCAGCGTGCACCATATTGCGGATCATGTCCTCGTCATCGGAGACGGCAAGACGGCGTTTTCCGGATGCAAGGAGGATCTTTACGCCAGCAAGGACCCCTATCTCCGCAGTTTTCTGGATCGGGAAGCGCAGGAAGAGCGCCGCATGACCGCCCCGCCCCTGGACGAATCGGTTCGCGCAGCTCTTGCCGAATGGCTGGACCAATAACCTTACTGCGTAGCACAAAGGAAGTTAATCATGTCGTTTACCAAGGAATCCCTGGTGGGAGTTTTTGTCGTTATCGGACTGCTTTGCGTGGCCTATCTGACTATCAAACTGGGACGCATGGAAGTGTTCAACTCGGATGCCTATACCATAACGGCCCGGTTTTCTTCCGTCGCAGGCCTGCGGGTGGGGGCCAATGTCGAAATCGCGGGCGTGCCCGTGGGGCGGGTTTCCGCCATCCGGCTTGACCCGGCCACCTATTCCGCCGATGTGGAACTGCGCATCAACGAAGGTGTGGAGCTGAGTGAAGACAGCATGGCTTCGGTCAAAACGAGCGGACTTATCGGTGACAAATACATTTCCATGGCCCCTGGGGGGGCAAGCGATATGCTCAAACAGGGCAGCCTGATCACCGATACTGAACCTGCGCTGGATCTTGAAGCACTGATTGGAAAAATGGTTTTCGGAGGAGTTAACTGATGCGCCGCGCCCTCACTTTTGTTGTTCTTTTGTGCCTGTTTTGTACCTTTGCCCACGCTGTTCACGCAATGGAGAGCGCTACCGACGCCGCCCGGAGAGGCGCGGATCAGATTCTCTCCTTGCTGAAGGATCCGGCATTCCGTGATCCTGCCACCAAGGAAGCGCAACGGAAAAAAATTGAAGACGCCATGCTCGGCCTTTTCGATTTTGATGAATTTTCTTCGCGCACCGTCGGGCCGAACTGGCGCAAGTTCACTCCCGATCAAAAAAAGCGCTTTCAGGAGGCGTTTACCTCCTTGCTGCGCAATACCTACATCGACACATTGGATTCCTACCGCGGTGAAAAAGTTGAATTCGTCGGGGAAACCAGCGGCAATAACGGCACCCGATCGGAAGTCAGGATGAATTTCCTCGGCAAGGACGCCGCGCATCCCGTTGCCTTTCGCATGCTGGTCAAAAACGGAAAATGGGTTGTCTACGATGTACTCATTGAAGGGATCAGCATGATCAAGAATTATCGGGATCAGTTCCGCGATCTGTTGACCAGGGGCCAACCGGATGACCTGATTGCAAAAATTGCCGCCAAGGCGGAAGAAGTCAAAAACCAACCGAAACAAAAATAACCTGAGGTTATCTCATGCCGCTCCGCGCATTCCTCCCGGTTCTGCTTCTCAGTTTGCTCTTGCCGCTTGGCGCCTGCGCGAACCGGCAAGATTCCCCCGCTCCTTCCGCGCCCGCAACGGTCGGCCAAAACGAAGCGGCGCAGGACTTCGATTTTGACGACTACGATGAACAAACCGAACCAAGTGATCCTTTGGGTTCATGGAACAGAGTGTGGTTCAGCTTTAACGACAAAGTCATGCGCTATGTCCTCGATCCCGCATACCGGGGCTATAGCCGCGTTGTTCCGGAAAAAGTCCGGGGGGGCATCTCCAATTTCCGGGAAAACCTCAAGGCCCCCGTCCGCTTTGTCAACCATCTGCTCCAGGGAGAGTTCGCGCAGGCCGGAGTAGAACTCGGACGTTTTATCGTCAATACATCCACAAGTTTGGGGCTTGCCGACGTAGCCTCCCAAAGCAAGCCCCTGTATCCCTATTATCCGCAATTCGCCACATTTTCCCATACTCTTGGCACCTGGGGCGTGCCCGAAGGCCCCTTTGTGGTGTGGCCTTTCTTCGGGCCGTATACCTTGCGGGGAAGCGCAGGCGATCTGACGGATATCTTTTTTGCGCCGCAAACCTACTATCTGGACTGGGAAGTCTCTGTCCCTGTCACTGCCGGGCTGATGTTCAACGATTTCGGCCGTACCTACAAGGCCTATACTCAACTGACCGACACAGCTCTGGAACCTTATTCAGCCGTACGCAACGCCTGGATGAGCCTGAGCCGCACTGCGGAAGAACAGAGAAAGGAGCGCCGAACCGGCTTCAGCATGCGCCTTTCGCCCGACGTCATGCCTTCATCCACTGCACAGACAAGGGAATAAGTTATGGGCTTTTCCGATCGTTATCGCAAGACCTTTCCCATCACCTGGGATCAATTGCACCGTGACGCCAAGGCGCTTGCCTGGCGTCTGATCGAGCAGGGCACGTTTCAAGGCATTGTGGCCATCACCAGGGGAGGACTTGTGCCTGCGGCCATTATCGCCCGGGAACTGAACATTCGCATGATCGACACGGTATGTGTAGTCACCTATGACTGGCAGGAGCAGAACAATACGGAAACAGTGCTGAAGGGAATCCCGGGAGACGGGCGGGGAATGCTGGTCATCGATGATTTGGTGGATACGGGCAAGACGCTGCAAACTGTCCGCAAAATGCTGCCCAAGGCCCATTTTGCCGCCATGTATGCGAAGCCGGCCGGAAAGCCTTTGGTTGACAGCTTTGTTACTGAAGTAAGCCAGGACACATGGATTCTCTTTCCGTGGGATTCTGAGGTTCAGTATGCAAAGCCCATAGCGGATCTGAAAAACGAATAATACCGGAAGAAAAAATTGAACCCCGGCTGCTCTAGAATAGTGCTGACAAAGTCGGCAGCCTCACGGAAGTGGGTATAGCCGGAATTCATTTCCGGCGTTAAGTGCCCGGATATTCCGTGCCTTACCGCCCGGCAAGCCTGCTTCACAACGAGCCTTTGGCTGTGCCCCTCTGCGTATGTGGGGTTTGCCATCAATCGAAGGGGAAGAACCGCATGGTTCTTCCCCTTCTGCGTATCACAATTGTATACCGTGTCACTCGCTTTTGCGGGTCTTCCCCCGGCTGCTCCGCTTTTCTTTTTTCTCCGGAGGTTGCACCGTATTCTGTACTTTGGGAGCATCCGTCAACACAAGCGGCAGAAGCGCATCAATGCTGTCCACAGGCGTAATGTCTATCTTGCGGCGAAGTTCGACGGGAATGTCATCAAGGTCCTTGTTATTCTGCCTGGGAATGAACGCCCTCTTCAGCCCGCGCGCAACTGCCCCCATAATTTTTTCCTTGATGCCTCCGACCGGCAATACCCTGCCCCGCAGCGTGATTTCACCCGTCATGCAGGTATCACTGCGCGCAGAGCGTCCCGTCAGAGCGGAAACAAGAGCTGTCACCATGGTAACGCCCGCCGAAGGGCCGTCTTTGGGAATAGCCCCCGCCGGAACATGGATGTGGATATCCTTGGTTTCCGTAAAGTCCGGAGCAATGCCAAGTTCTCCCGCATGAGCGCGCGCGTAGGACAAAGCGGCCTGAGCGCTTTCTTTCATGACATCACCGAGCTGACCGGTCAGCAGCAGTCCGCCTTTTCCTTTCATCGCGGAAGCTTCGATATGCAGAACCTCTCCGCCCGCTGCTGTCCAGGCAAGCCCAAGCGCAACCCCGGGGGGAAGGCTGTCTTCCTTGTCCTCGTCCAGAAAGCGGGGACTCCCCAAAAGCTTGGGCAGCTGCGCAATATTGACGGAGAACGGCCCTTTTTCCCCTTCGGCCTTCCTGCGGGCAAGCTTCCGGCAGAGTTTACCCATTTCTCGTTCCAGCGAGCGCAAGCCCGCTTCTCGCGTGTATTCGCGGATAATTTTGGCCAGGGCGGCATCTGCCAGCCGAATGTCTTTCTCCTTCAGGCCATTTTCCCTGATCTGGCGCGGAAGCAGGTACTTTTTTGCAATAGCCAGCTTTTCCTGTTCGGTATAACCAGGCAGGCTGATGATTTCCAGCCGATCCTGAAGAGGGCCGGGGATACTTTCAAGCTGGTTGGCAGTACAAATAAAAAGTACCTTTGACAAATCAAATTCCAGATTCAGGTAGTGATCGCTGAAATGAGCGTTCTGTTCCGGATCAAGCACTTCCAGCAAGGCTGACGCGGGGTCCCCACGAAAGTCGTTGCCCAGCTTGTCGATTTCATCCAGCACAATAACCGGATTACGCGTCCCGGCCTGTTTGACGGCCTGAATGATACGTCCGGGCATAGCGCCGATATACGTACGTCTGTGGCCGCGGATTTCCGCTTCATCGCGCATGCCGCCCAATGAAATACGATGGAACTTGCGCCCCATGGCCCGCGCGATGGAACGGCCCAGCGACGTTTTGCCCACGCCGGGAGGTCCCACAAAGCAGAGGATGGGGCCTTTGGAATCCGCGCTCAGTTTGCGGACGCTCAGGTATTCAAGGATGCGATCCTTGATCTTTTCCAGACCAAAATGATCTTCATCCAGAAGTTCTCTGGCTTTGATGATATCCAGGCGATCTCGTGAAGTTTTTTTCCACGGCAATTCTGCAAGCCAGTCCAGATACGTGCGTACAACAGTGGCCTCTGCGGAGTCCCCGTGCATGGAAGCCAGGCGCTTCAGCTGCTTGTCGGCCTCTTTTCGCGCCTCCGGCGGCAAACCGGCCTTGTCAAGCGAAGTTTTCAGCTCGTCAAACTCTTCCTCAAAATCGGCATTGTCGCCCAGTTCACGCCTGATAGCCTTCATTTGTTCCCGCAGAAAATAGTCTTTCTGCGCCTTGTCCATGCCTTCTTTCGCCATGCTCTGGATATGCGCCTGCATGGAAGCCACCTCTACTTCCCGCGCCAGGTGCTCATTCACAAGCTGCAACCGTTTGACAGGATCGAGACAATCCAGCAACACAAGGGCATCGCGGACCTTCAGCCGCATATTGGCGGCAATCAGATCTGCAAGCCGGCCAGGATCATCTACGGCCATAAGGACGCTCATGATGTCGCCGGTGGGGATACCGCGCAAGTGCAGGATTTTTTCGCTATGCTCTCTCGCTGAGCGAATCATGGCTTCCCGCTGAATTTCCGGCACGTGTGAAGGCTCTTCGACAAGGACGCTCACACGACCAACCAGAATCGGAGAATTTGCAGAAACCCCTTCAAGGCGGGCTCTCGACAGGCCCTGTACCAAAATCTTGACCTGTCCATCCGGCATGCGCAGCATACGCAGGATGGAAACTACCGTTCCCACGGGGTGCAAGTCATCCTCACCCGGATCCTCCACCATGGGATCCTTCTGAGTACATAGCAACATGTAACGCTTTTCCGCCAGCGCCGCGTCCACACCGAGAATGGCCTTTTCTCTGCTCTCATAGAGCGGAACAATCATGGAATTGAACACCACATTGTCACGAAGCGGCAATATGGGCACGCTTGGAGGGATATCTTCCAGCAAGGGGTTCAAAGAAATTTCGGATTCCTCGGGGGATACAGGAGCCTTGCGCCGTGCGGAGCTCTTGCGAATACTTTTCTTTTCCGGCGCGTCTTCTCCATTTCGGCTTTGCGAAGCCTTGCGGAGTTTCACTGTGCGGCGCGCTTTGCCTTCAGCCCCGGAGTTCAGGGGATCAGCCTCACGTTCCGTTTCTTCAGAGCCTTTCTCGTCAAGCGCTTCAGATTCTTCATGCAAAGTGTCCGTCCCCGCATCCGTTTCGAGCTCCGAAATTTCTTCGGCAGGTTCAATAACAGGGGTGTTATTCATCCTGCTCTGTTCAGTGGAGAGCAGATCCTTTTTAACTTCATTGCTCATATAGATCCTCCGTCGGGGGATCATATCCTACCCCAACAGCTTTTCCTGCATCATACTGTAACATTTGCCGTCAGCCAGTATCAGATGATCTATCAGACGGAGTCCGATTGTTTCCAGAGCCTGACACAGCACAAACGTATTCTCGGTATCGAGCGTGGACGGCCTGAGCGCGCCGCCGGGATGATTATGCAAGACAATCAATCCGGTCGCCTTGTATTTCAGGGTGATTTCCACGGCGTCACGAGTAGACAATAACACCTGGCCGACAGTTCCTTTATTGACTCTCTCAAAAGTAAGCAGTCTGTTGCCGTTGTCCAGAAGTGCGACCCAAACTTCCTCATGAGGAAGTCCGGCCAACCTCGCCATGCCCAGCTGAGCAATGCCACCTATGGTCACGCTTTTCTTGCATTTTACCGTTTCCATAAAATAGCGGGCAATGATTTCCCGCAGCAAGGTTAAAAAAGTTTCCGTCGCTGGACCGCAGCCGGGAATATCGTGCCGCTCTGCCGGGTGGGAAGCAAGCAAACCGCGGATGCTGCCATATTTTTCCAGCAGCACCTTGGCAAGAATCTTTGTGTCGGAACGCAAATGAACATATCCGAGCAACAGCTCGAGTAATTCATAAGAACAGGTGTTGTAGGGATCGTTCAGAATCCTGGCGCGCAGACGCGCACGATGCCCTTCCCCATTTTTCTTTGCTGTTGCCACACTCAACCCATCACACTGTACTTTTGAGCGGGAGCGAACAGCAGCGTCAGCTCCGCGATCAATCTTTCCAACGCCTGTCCCGGTTGAAGGCGGCCACTTTTGACACTCCATTCCGCTTCACATAGTGCGCTGAACAAACGGGCAACCCCGGTGAAGCCAAGCCTCGCGGCCAGCTGCCGTTTCATGCCTGCGACATGCTGCGGAACATAAACATTTTCGCCTGCGTGCAGTTGCCAGAGCAAACGCCCTTCCCTCGCCATCAGCCCCAGCAAAGGAAACAACACAGCATCCCCGCCTTCACTTTCACGCAGGACAGAGCGCCACGCCTTGTCCGCCCGCCCTTCCTGAATATGTCGGATCAAATCGAACAGAACCAGATCCGGCGCATATTGTGCAATATTTTTGGTATGTTCAGGCTTGACAACGCCATTTTCAGCCAAAAGAGACAACTGTTCCAGGGCAGCCAAAAGAGATGCCGCGTCCGGTGGAAGTGTTTCTCCCAGAACTTCAATAAGATCGGGTTGAATACTCAACCCCAGTGAGGTCGCTCTTTCCTGAATGAAGCGGCGCGTGGCGCGCGCGTCAAGAGCCGGGGCCCGCCATATCCAGCGCTTCTTTTCCGCAAACTCAAAACAGCGCAGTTTTGTCATGTGCGCGGGGAGCTTGGGTTGTCCCTTTTCCCAGGCGCTTTCCAAAAAGAACACGGGAAGAATCCCCGTTCTGGGGGTCCCCAGTGCAGTGGAAAGTTTTTTCCATGTTTCGGAGGGAAGCACCTGGGCATTACGGATAAACAGATTTTTTTTGGTGACGCCCAACCCTTGCAGCGTCAGGGTTTCCCAAAACGTATCATCCAGCCCCTCATCCGCCCAAAAGACGTTCAACGGCGCGTCGCCCTGTCCACATGCAGACAGCATGTTTCGCGCATGGTCGCGTGCAAGCATGCTGTCCGGGCAAATACAGAAATAGAAACCTGGCTTATCCATGAAAAAATATCCGTACCACGTATGTCATGTTACACTTTATACTTGGGAAGCCCGCGAGGGTTTACCCCCTGTCTGATACCTCAGGGATACCCCGATCCTCTGAAATGCGCTCAAAAATAGTTCATCCTTGAACAAGATACATCCAAAAAAGCTGTTCCCGACTGGCGGAAAACGTCTTGAGGGCCGGCAAAAAACTCCCCCCTCGGTCACTGTCCGAAGGCGACAAGAAGGCCCGGCATTTCCCTTGGAGCATGCTGTTCTTGAACGTGTCCGCCGGCCAGGCACCTATGTTCCGGCCCGCCGCTTTCACGCCTGAAGCCGGAGCTATGCCTTGACGGCCATGCCGGTATGCCCTTCTCAGGCAACTGGCATGCTCCTTCGGATCACCCGTTGGGGGGCACGCCGCACATGAATTGCGGCAGCTTCCGGAATGGGGGGAGCGTCGCCGTGCCCTTCGCCGTGTCAGCACAAAGCGCTTTGCGGATAAGGAGGGCAGAGATGAGTCTCGCTCCGCTCGACTCCGGGAACATTTTCAAAACGAAAATGCTCTAAAACATTGTATATTACAAGTAGAGATGGCCAAATACGATATTCCGGCCCAAGGGTTTCACGCCTCAGCCTGATCTTGCTCTGCTGTTTATACCCCGCCCCCCTTCAGGGGGCAAGTCGCAAATAAACCACGGTACGTTCTCAAGGCGGAATTTTGCGACGCCTTGAGTGGCTGAAATGAGGCTCCTTACCGATACGAACAGAGATCTGCCTCGTCTTGCACTGGATTCCATGACTCCGTAAGCAGATCAGAGCTGAAACACGCAGCCGCAACGCGGCTTGCAACACGAACCTACCCCACCTTGTTCCCCAATGATGGCACTACGTCAGTATGGAGATACAAGGGAATCATCCTCTCCGGAACAGGAGACGGAGCCCGGCTTCATGCTCCAGTGCTTCCTCAAGCATCCTCTAGAGCGTTTTGTG
>CAJTSU010000019.1:11975-34125 GCA_910579055.1 uncultured Mailhella sp.
GAATTGCGGCTACTCCGGCGTCGCGACGGAGTCTCACTTCGCTCGACCCCAGGAGCATTTTCAAAAAGAACATGCTCTAAAAACGCAGTTGCATGCGATCCACCGTGCGCCGCACGACTTCCCTCAAGAGTTCACGAATAGCGACATGTTCCCGCTGATTCTCAAAGTGGTCAGAATAGCCGACAAGGCCGGAGCGCCAGGCGACAGCGCCACTCCCCCCCTCATAGACAATAACTTCAAGATACACAGTGGCCGCGTTAAGCAAGGTGATGTCTTCGGTGTTGCTGACATAGGAGCTTACCGAAAACGACGGCATGCGCATCTCCAAAGTGTAATCAGCCTCACCGTCATCCTGCCATTTAGCCAAGCGCCGCAGCGTTATCTCATCCCGCATCAGAGAACGCAAATAGTAGGGAACCCAAGGATAAAGCGAAGATTGTTCCACTCCGACAATCTTTACCGTGCTGACCCCGACGCCAAGCACACTGGAAGCCGAGGCATTTTCACTGCCCTGCCACTGGTAGCCGCAACCTGCCAATGGCAGAGCCATGATGGCAGCAACAAGCAAAGAGTGCGCCATCTTCGTAAAAAAAGCCCCGACGTTCATCAGTTTGCCACCACATTGACCAGTTTTCCGGGTATGACGACTATCTTGCGGACAGTCAGTTCGCCAATATGGCGCGCCACCGCTTCATCACGCAAGGCAAGCTTTTCCACCTCTTCACGGGATGCGTCCGCAGGAACTTCTATTTTTCCGCGCAGTTTGCCGTTGACCTGAATGACAACAGTGACCACATCACGTTTGAGCGCACTTTCCTGCCACTGAGGCCAGCTTTCCCCCGCCAGAGAATCCCCATGGCCCAAATCTTCCCACAGTTCCTCACACAGATGCGGCGTAATGGGGTACAGAAGCGTCAACACAGTGGCAACAGCGGAAGAAAGAGCTTCCCGTCCTTCCGGAGTTGCGACAAGCTCATCCTTGGCAAGATACAGGCTGTTCACCAGTTCCATGACCGCCGCAACAGCAGTATTGAACTGATACCGGTTGCCGATGTCTTCCCCAACTTTTTTGACCGTCGCATGTTCGCGCAGGCGAAGTTCTCGAGCTACGGGCACTTTCACGCAGGACTCCGAGGAAGAGCAGGCGCTTACCGCTGTCAGATGCGGTCGCAATTCGCCAAAAAGCCGCCAGATGCGGTTGAGAAAGCGTGATGCGCCTTCAATACCCGTGTCGCTCCAGTCAAAATCACGTTCCGGAGGAGCGGCGAACAGGCAGAACAGACGAACCGTG
Source organism: uncultured Mailhella sp. (assembly GCA_910579055.1). Classification (GTDB taxonomy): domain Bacteria; phylum Desulfobacterota; class Desulfovibrionia; order Desulfovibrionales; family Desulfovibrionaceae; genus Mailhella. The sequence goes on from CAJTSU010000019.1 coordinate 13,267, forward strand.
TCCGCACCGTATTTGGCGATCATATCCGTGGGGTCAACCACATTCCCTTTGGATTTTGACATTTTGGTACCGTCTTTAAGCACCATGCCCTGTGTCAGCAAGTTCTTGAAAGGTTCTTCAATATCTGACGGATAAAAACCGAAATCCCTCAACACCTTGGTAAAGAAGCGGGAATACAGCAAATGCAGAATGGCGTGTTCCACGCCGCCGATATACTGATCCACCGGCAGCCAATAGGAAAGCGCTTCCTTGTCGAAGGCCTGTTCCTCATCACGCGCACAGGTAAAACGAGCGAAATACCAGGAGGATTCCACAAAGGTATCCATGGTGTCGGTTTCCCGCCTTGCGGCTTTGCCGCAACGGGGACAGACGGTATTCACGAACGAATCCAGATGCGGCAGCGGTGAACGCCCGTCGGCCAAGGGCTGCGCATCCAGGGGCAGCAGAACGGGAAGTTCCTGCTCTGGCACGGGCACCACGCCGCAGTCTTCGCAGTACACAACGGGAATGGGCGCGCCCCAGAAGCGTTGACGGGAAATATTCCAGTCGCGCAGACGCCAGTTGACGGTCTTTTTGCCTTTGCCCATAGCCTCCAGGGCTTTGATCACCAGAGTCTTGCCCTCTTCATTGGGGGTGCCGTCAAACTCCCCGGAATTCACCATGAGGCCGGGTTCCGTCCAGGCTTTATCCATGGTGGAAGGATCAAGTTTCTCGCCTTCTCCCTGAATAACAACGAGCATATCCAGCCCGAACTTGCGCGCGAAATCAAAATCGCGCTGATCATGCGCGGGAACAGCCATGACCGCTCCCGTGCCGTATTCGGCCAGGACAAAATTCCCCAGCCAGATGGGAATACGGCGCCCCGTAAAAGGATTGAGGCAATACGCGCCGGTGAAGACGCCATCCTTTTCCAGTGTGTCGGATTGACGATCCAGGCGATCCATATTCCGGGTACGCTCAATGAAGGCACGGATTTCCGCTTCATTTTCCCGACCGGCAATGAGCGATTCCACCAGGGGATGCTCGGGTGCGAGCGTCATGAACGTCACGCCGAACACCGTATCCGGGCGTGTGGAGAACACTTTTATTTCCCCTTCCCGTCCTTCAAGGGGAAAGACTATCTCCGCGCCAACGGATTTACCGATCCAGTTGCGCTGCATGGAAAGCACGCGATCCGGCCAGCCGCCCTCCAGTTTCTCCAAATCCGCCAGCAGTTCATCCGCATAGGCGGTAATGCGTAAAAACCATTGCGTCAGTTCTTTCTGCTCCACCGGCGTATCACAGCGCCAGCAGCGGCCGTCTTCCACCTGCTCGTTGGCCAGCACAGTGTGGCATTGGGGGCACCAGTTCTGCGGCGCCTTCTTGCGGTACACCAGCCCTTTTTCCAGCCAGCGCAGGAAGAACTGCTGCTCCCATTTGTAATATTTGGGGTGACATGTGGCCAGTTCCCGTCTCCAATCATAAGAATAGCCAAGGCGCTTTAATTGCGCCCGCATGTTGTCGATATTGGCGTAGGTCCATTGGGCGGGATGAATGTCATGCTTGATGGCCGCGTTCTCCGCGGGAAGACCGAACGCGTCCCACCCCATGGGATGCAGCACGTTGTACCCCTGAAGTCGACGAAAACGGGCCACGACATCGCCAATGGAATAGTTGCGCACATGCCCCATGTGGATATTGCCGGAAGGATACGGAAACATTTCCAGGACATAATACTTGGGACGCGAGGCATCAGGTTCGCAAACAAAAGACCGGCGCTCGGCCCACAGTTTCTGCCACTTTTCTTCAATGCTCTGATGGTCGTAGCGGGAGGAAATGGTCATATGTTTCAATCCTTCAAGCAAAATGCGCTTGCTCACAACGCCAGACAGGCGCGCCGTTAAAAAATGAACCGGCCGGCGGCAACATACCAATGGTTATATTCCACCAACAAATTACTTGTTCAAAAGCTCGCCGTTCTCCATACCCTTCGCGGCGGCGTCAAGCACACCGTTGAGAAACGTGCGGGACTTCTCTTCCCCGTATTGACGGTTCAGTTCCAACGCTTCATTCATGGCAACCTTGGGCGGAACGTCGGGGCGGAACAACATTTCATACAAGGCCAGACGCATCAACGTAAGTTCGACCCGTCCGACACGCTCCAGCCGCCAGTTGCGGGCATAACGACGGATCAACTCATCAAGTTCGCGTGTTTTGCTCCACACTCCCTCCACCAGTTCCCAGGCGAAGCCGCTTGCCTCGGCCTCATCCTGATCATCCTGACGAGGAGCCGCGCGAAAAGCCGCGCGCAATTCCTCCGGCGTGGTCGAGTGCAGAAATTCCTGCCCATACAGTACCTGAAAGGCCAGGTTACGGGAAACTCTGCGCGGCACGTTACGAGCGGCCATTAAAGCTGCTCCATGACACGAAGCGTTTCCAGCAGCGCGGAAGCGGCTTCCATGCCCTTGTTGCCCCCCTTGCTGCCAGCGCGTTCAATGGCCTGTTCCAGATTATCCGTGGTCAACAGTCCGAACCCTATGGGCATGCCGAACTGGAGAGACACCTGAGCGATACCTTTGGTCGCCTCGCTCGACACGAAATCAAAATGCGGAGTTGCCCCCCGGATCACTGCTCCCAAGGCAAGAATGCCGTCATACTTTCCGGAAGCAGCCAGCTTCCGGCAGACCACAGGAAGCTCAAAAGCACCAGGGATGCGCACCAGTGTAAGATTTTCACGCTCCGCGCCGTGACGCGTCAAGTAGTCCACCGCGCCGCCCACCAGGCGATCCACGACAAAGTCATTGAAGCGGGTGGCCACAATGGCGATGCGCAGCCCCTTCGCCTCCATCATTCCTTCTATGCAACGAATCCGATCCATGATAAATCCTCCGGCATCTCAGCCCTTATGGTGCATGCAGCAGAGCAAATGCCCCATTTTTTCTTTTTTGGTCAGCAGATACTCTTCATTATAATCTCCGGCCTCAAGTTCGATGGGGACACGTTCGACGATCTCGATGCCGTACCCTTCAAGGCCGATGATCTTTTTCGGATTGTTCGTCAAAAGGCGCAGGCGGTGCACGCCGAGATCGACCAGAATCTGCGCCCCCACGCCATAATCGCGCAGATCCGGTGCGAATCCGAGCCGGATATTGGCTTCAACCGTATCCAGCCCCTGATCCTGAAGGGCGTAGGCTTTGATTTTATTTGCAAGGCCGATGCCCCGGCCTTCCTGGCGCATATACAGGATGAGTCCCCGGCCTTCCTTCTCGACCTGCCGCATGGCGGCGGCAAGCTGATCCCCGCAGTCACAACGCAGGGAGCCGAAGGCGTCGCCGGTCAGACATTCGCTGTGCACTCTGGTAAGCACGGGTTCCCCGTCCGCCACATTGCCTTTCACCAGCGCGACATGGGTCTGATTGTCCAGCGAATTCTCGTAGGCGTAGATGCGGAACTCCCCGTACCTGGTCGGCATTTTGGCTTCCGCTACCCGCCGTACGGCAACTTGCCCGCGATCCATGCGATACTTGATGATATCCTTGATTGTGGCAATGTGCAGACCATGTTTTTCCGCAAAGACTTCCAGATCGGGCATGCGCGCCATTTCACCATCATCGCGCATGATCTCGCAGATAACGGCGGCATGTTTGATGCCTGCGAGCCGCGCCAAATCAACACTGCCCTCAGTCTGGCCTGCACGCATCAGTACCCCGCCGGGGTGCGCGCGGAGCGGAAAAATATGGCCGGGGGTGACAAGATCTTCCGCTTTGGCGTCGTCGGCTACAGCGGCCTGGATAGTCCGCGCGCGATCCGCTGCGGAAATGCCGGTCGTCACGCCTTCCCGCGCTTCTATGGAAACCGTGAAGTTCGTGCCGAAACGAGATCCGTTGCGTTTCGTCATCAGGGGCAGGTTAAGCTTGTCCGCCATTTCCGCCGACATGGGCAGACAAATCAACCCCCGCCCATAAGTGGCCATGAAATTGATGGCCTCGGGCGTGACAAATTCCGCCGCAATGGTCAAATCCCCTTCGTTCTCACGATCTTCGTCATCCACAAGAATGATCATCTTGCCGGAACGAAGATCCTCAATCGCTGTTTCCGTACTGCAAATAGGCATGGTATATATCCTCACGCGCGTTGGCGATCCGCATCAAGCGGCCTAAAAACCGTTTTCCCGCAAAAATTCCGCGTTCAAGCGGCTCCGGCCGCCCTGCGCCTCTTGTACACCAAGATGACCCGGCAGGAAATAGGCCAACATCTGGCCGACATATTTCCCCAGCATATCCGTTTCCATGTTCACCGGCCGCCCTACCGCCAGTAACGGGCGATGGTGGCGTTCCAGGTTTCGGGAATGATATTGACTTCCAGCCAGCCGGGGCCGCACGCGTTTACTGTGAGGCTGATCCCGCCCAGTGTGACCGAACCCTTGGCAATAATCTGGCGGCTCCATTCCTCCGGAAAGGAAAAACGACAGCAGTGGGAAGCTCCACGCTCCGAAACGCTCTCCAGAACGGCGAGAGTATCGACGTGTCCGCTTACCAGATGACCGCCAAGCCGATCCCCGAGGGAAAGAGCCCGTTCCAGGTTGACCTCGTCCCCGCGTGAAAGCGCGCCGAGCATGGTGCAGGTCAGAGTTTCCGCAGAAGCATACGCCCTGAAGGAGCCCCCTTCCCATCCCTCGACGCTGAGGCAGGCACCGTTGACCGCGACCGATTCTCCCTGAAGAGCTTTCTCCCAGGAAAAATGAGGGCGAATCCCCAGGCGGAGCTGACCGCCTGTCAAAACTGCGGCAGTAACCGTCCCCAACCCCTGAACTAGTCCTGTAAACATGCCGCCCCCATCCCGGAAACATAGCGCAGATGACAGTCTCCACTCACATTGCGCATGGAAACCAAACGAAGATTCAGGGTTTCCTCCATACTGCCGCAGGTGCGACCGCAGAACAACGACGGGGCGTCGGCGTCACCAAGAACCCGCGGGGCCAGATGCAGACGAAAATCATCCACAAGGCCGTTTTCCAAAAGATTCGTAGCCAGCCGCGCGCCGCCTTCACACAGCACATAGGGGCAATGCTCCTGCTCGCGCAGCAGGCGCAACAGTTGGAGCAGGTCAAGGCCCTGTCCCCGTTCGTCCGGTTCCAGGCCGCGCACACGCACGCCTTTTTCGCGCAGAGCCTGCGCTCCCGGAGAAGCCGCCTGCGCAGCGGTAGTAAAAAAGACGCAATCTTCGGGGCGCTGCTGTAAAACATTGAGATTGGCTTCCGGCGAGGGAAGGCGACGCGTGGGCATGACGGCAAGAGGTTCGCGCACCGCTCCCTCCGCACGGGCGGTAAGGCGCGGATTATCAATATACAGCGTATTCGCCCCCACCAGCACCGCGCCTCCGGCTTCACCAACGCCGCTGCGCAGGCGCATGACAATCTCGCGGGAAGCCTCATTGCTCACGGTTTCAGGCTTGCCCGTGCGGGATGCGATGTGGCCGTCCAGCGTCGCGGCCATCTTTAAAATAACATAGGGGCGGTCTGTATTCTGCCAGGTAATGAAATCCAGCATGCTCAGGCGGCAGGAATCTTCCAGAACCCCTGTTTCCACTGTCACCCCGGCGGCCAGCAGCGTCTCCACTCCGCCGCGCGCCTCCGGATTGATATCACGCATACCAATGACCACATGGCGTATGCCTGCCGCCAGAATGGCTTCCACACACGGAGGCGTCTTACCGTAATGGTTGCACGGCTCAAGCGTCACAACCAGGATGCAGGCCGACGGATCAATACCCTTGCGCCCGGCATCAGCGAGGCAAGCAACTTCGGCATGCTCCTTGCCGAAGCCCGCATGCCAGCCGCGGGCGACAATACGTCCTTCCCGGACAAGCACCGCTCCCACGGTGGGGTTCGGGGCGGCAAGCCAGCGTCCGCGTTCAGCGCAAACCAGCGCTTCTTTCATAAACGGCGCAAAACGTGATTCGCTCATAATTTTTCTCCGGGAATACACGTTATGGCCGCCATGAATTCAGGTTCAGCGGAGGCTTTCGGCCCATCCCCCTCCCCGTCATGCTCCAGCCTGAGAATACTGACCTGCACGCCCGCCTCCCTGAGCATGGCATCCGCCATCTCGTCCGGGTAGCTTTCAGCATGCCAAATAGTGCGAATACCACAATTTATCAACATCTTCGTACAGATCAGACACGGCCTTGTCGTACAATAAAGTTCAGAACCGGCCAGAGAAATGCCGTGTACGGCGGCCTGAATTATGACATTTTGTTCCGCATGAAGACCACGGCAGATTTCATGGCGCTGACCGGAGGGAATTCCCAGTTGCTGGCGGAGGCATCCTGTCTCCAGGCAATGAGGAATCCCCGCAGGCGCGCCGTTATACCCCGTCGCCAGGATGCGCTTGTCTTTAACGGCCACGGCCCCGACCCGCCGCCGCAGACAGGTGGAGCGTTCCGCTACCAGATGAGCGATTCGCATGAAGTACTGCGGCCATGATACCCGCTGATGACTCATCACACAGCCTCCTTCGGCGGAACGCCCCATTGCCGGAGCGGTTTCCCGTTTTTCAACGGAAAACCGCTTGAAAACCAGATTACCAGGCGAAAAGCGGGAACTGTTCGGCGAACCACTTCACATCCCGGCATACGGCATCAAGATACCGTTCATCCTGGTAATGCGCGAGCACATCGACAATCCACCCCGCGACTTTTTCCATCTCCGCTTCCTTCATGCCGCGCGTGGTCAACGCCGGGGTACCCAGCCGGACGCCGGAGGTCACAAAGGGCGAACGAGTTTCAAACGGCACTGTATTCTTATTAACCGTGATTCCGGCGACGTCAAGCGCATGTTCAGCGTCTTTGCCCGTGATGTCCTTGCGGGTCAGATCCATCAGCATCAGATGGTTGTCCGTGCCGCCGGACACCAAATCGTAACCCGCATCCTGAAGACAGGCGGAAAGTCGTTCAGCATTCCTGAGAACCTGTTTCTGGTAGGTTTTGAACTGGGGCCGCAGGGCCTCACCAAAGGCCACGGCCTTGGCCGCAATGACATGCATAAGCGGTCCGCCCTGGATGCCGGGGAAAATCTGACTGTTGAAACGCTTTTCCGCGTCTTCGACATGGGCGCTTCCGGCAAGGATCATCCCGCCGCGCGGCCCGCGCAGGGTCTTGTGCGTGGTAGTCGTGGTCACGTGAGCGTGCGGCAGGGGGGAAGGGTGCAGCTCCGCCGCCACAAGGCCGGCGATATGCGCCATATCAACCATCAATTTGGCCCCGACTTCATCCGCAATCTTGCGAAAACGGGCAAAATCGATAACTCGCGGATATGCGCTTGCTCCGGCCACGATCATGGCAGGCTTGTGTTCACGAGCCAGGCGTTCCATGCCGTCGTAGTCGATCAGGCCGGTTTCCCTGACCACTCCGTATGAAAGGATATTGAACAAGCGGCCGGAAAAATTTACCGGACTGCCGTGCGTGAGGTGCCCACCGTGAGACAAGTCCATTCCCAGCACGGTATCGCCGGGCTTGATAAACGCGAGATACGCGGCCATGTTGGCCTGGCTTCCCGCATGGGGCTGCACGTTGGCATAGTCACAACCGAACAGCTGCCGGGCGCGATCGCGCGCCAGATTTTCCGCCACATCAACAAATTCGCACCCGCCGTAATAACGCTTGCCGGGATAACCTTCGGCGTATTTATGGGTCAGGATACTGCCCTGCGCCTCACGCACCGCAGGGGAGACAAAATTTTCCGAAGCGATGAGCTCAAGCTTTCCCGTCTGGCGGCGGCTCTCCTTGAAAATCGCCTCCGCGATTTCGGGATCCTGAAGAATCAATTCCTGCATGGGGCATAATCCTTGGCGTTATAAGGGGCTCAACCCTCAGTCTTCAAAGCGTTTGTAAACGATGCCGGCGTTGGTGCCGCCGAAGCCGAAAGCATTGACCATGGCGTACTCGGGGTCAAGCTTCTGCGGGCCATTGCTCATGTAATTAAGATCGCATTCGGGATCCGGAGTTTCCAGATTGATCGTTCCGGGGACCATGCCGCTTTGCAGCGCCAGCACGGTGAACACGCTGGCAGCGCCGCCTGCGGCGCCAAGCATGTGTCCGATCTGAGATTTGCTCGCGCAAACGGCAATATCATACGCGTGTTCGCCGAACACTGTTTTAATGGCGCGGGTTTCCCCGGCGTCATTGGCGTGAGTCGAAGTGCCGTGAGCGCTGATATGGCTGATCTGTTCCGGAGCCAGATTTGCATCCTTCAGCGCCCTGCGCATAGCCGAGGCCGCTCCGGCTCCGGTTTCAAGCGGCGCAACCATATGGTAAGCGTCATCCGACGCGCCGAAGCCGACAATTTCCGCATAGATCTTCGCGCCGCGCGCCTTTGCGGATTCAAGACTTTCCAGCATCAGCATGGCCGCGCCCTCGCTCATGACAAAACCGGCCCTGGTAAGATCAAAGGGACGGGACGCCTTCTGGGGCGTGTCATCGTATTGCGTGCACAGCGCCTTCATGGAAGTGAAGCCGGAAATACCCATCGGGGTGATGGTGGCTTCCATTCCGCCGGTAATCACCGCTTCACAGCGCCCCAGCAGGATTTCGGAATACGCGTGCCCTATGGCGTGCAGAGAGGAGGCGCACGCGCTGGTCAACACCAGGTTCGGCCCCTTGGCCCCGGTATTGATGGCCACCTGGCCGGGAGCCATGTTGGAAATCAACATGGGGATAAAAAAGGGAGAAATCCTGGATGGCCCGGATTCCATAAGTTTGGAATGGAATACTTCGATAGTGTGCAGCCCGCCAAGCCCGACGCCAAGAATGACGCCGGTATTTTCAGCATTGTTTTCATCAATGCTGTATCCGGAATCCTTCATCAACTGCTCAGCACTGCAAACGGCAAACTGGACGAAACGATCCATGCGCCTGCAGAGTTTTGCGGGAATGACTTCTTCCGGCTGAAAGCCCTTTACTTCCCCGGCAATATGCGTGTCATAACCGGTAGTATCGAAAAGGGTGATGCGATCAATCCCGGATTTTCCCGCCAACAGGGCTTCCCAACTGCTCGCGGCGTCAAGACCCAGCGGGGTGATGGCGGAAATGCCGGTGATGACGACACGTCTGCGTTCCATATCTGCTCCTTGCTCACTCTGCCCGGGCACGCCCCGGAAAGGGATGTTTCGCCAAAAGAAAGCGGACGACCGCACAGAAGAGGCTGCTTTGCACACAGGCTCTTCTCGGGGTGCAGGTCGCCCGCGAAACGGGGTTCAGCCGTGCCCCGCGCTTACTTTTGCTTGCTTTCGATATAGTTGACAGCGTCTTTGACCTTGAGAATCTTCTGAGCATCTTCATCAGCGATTTCAACGCCGAACTCTTCTTCCATCGCCATGATGAGTTCCGTGAGGTCGAGGGAGTCCGCGCCGAGGTCTTCCACAAAGGAAGCTTCAGGTTTCACTTCTTCTTCCGACACGCCAAGCTGATCCTTAATGATCTGTTTGATTTTTTCTTCAACAGACATAATTCCTCCAAAAGGCCAAAGTTAGAGGGGTTAGCAGTAAAGGCCGCCATTGACGGCCAGTATCTGTCCGGTAATGTAGGACGCCTTGTCCGAGGCCAGAAAGGCCACGGCATCCGCAACGTCCTGCGCCGACCCGAGACGGCCAAGCGGAATCGCTTTGGCATAGGCGTCCCGAGACTCGTCGGAAAGCGCCGCAGTCATGTCCGTTTCGATAAAACCGGGCGCGACCGCGTTGACGGTAATGGAACGCGGCGCAAGTTCCCTGGCGGCGGATTTCGTCATGCCGATAAGGCCCGCTTTGGCCGCGCTGTAGTTGATTTGTCCCGCATTCCCCATTTGTCCGACCACCGACGAAATATTTACAATCCGGCCATGACGCTGTTTCGACATGATCTTGGCGGCCTCGCGCAGGCAGAGAAACGCCCCGCGCAGATTAACGCCCAGAACCCGGTCAAAATCTTCGTCCTTCATGCGAAGCATGAGGCCGTCCTTGGTGATGCCGGCGTTGTTGACAAGCACGGCGAGTTCGACCTTGTCGCGTACCTCGTCCCGGAAAAACGCGGAAACAGCATCGGAGTCACCGACATCCATCCGAAAGGCCCTGGCCCGGCCGCCCCTCTCTGTAATGGCGCGTACGGTCTGCTCAGCATCTTCCGGTTTGCTTACATAGGTCAGAAAAACCTGATGACCTGCCGCTGCCAGAGTATGGGCCACCGCGCGTCCAATGCCGCGCGAGCCTCCGGTAACAAGAGCCGTGGAAAGAAGTTCACTCATACTGCCAGCCTCACTGGGTAAAGATACTACGGCTGAAGAAAAGAAATTTCAATCGAAACAATGGGAACCTACCCCAACAGGGCCGCGCCCCAGGTAATGCCGCCGCCGAATGTTGCCAGCAGAACCTTCATGCCGGGTTTCAGGCGGCCCTGATTTCTCGCGTCATCCAGGGCAAGGGGAAGTGTGGCCGCAGAAGTGTTGGCGTAATTCTGGACATTAATAAAGACCTTGTCCTCGGCTATGCCCAGACGGCTGCCCACCGCCTCGATAATCCGCAGGTTGGCCTGGTGCGCGATGAACAAATCAATATCGTCCACGCCCATATTGTGACGTTCCAGCATGGACAGGCTTTCCGCCGTCATGCTGCGCACCGCATGCCGGAAAACTTCCCTGCCCTGCATGGTGAGAAAAAAGCTGTCGGGCAGCACATCGCCTTTTTTCACTTCCATGGCGGAACCGCCGCCCATGACAATGAGGTCATGCAGGGAGCCGTCCGCGCAACAGGTGGAATCGCAAACCCCCCACAGGCCGCCTTCCGATTGTCCTCGCAGTACCACGGCCCCGGCGCCGTCGCCGAACAACACGCAGGTGCTGCGGTCGGAAAAGTCGATACGGCGGCTCAGCGCTTCCGCGCCGATGAGCAGCACAACGGCGTCAGGCCGCAACGCCGCAGCCGAGCGGGCCAATTCCAGGCCGTAAAGAAATCCCGAACACGCGGCGTTGAAATCCATGCACATGACGTGCGCCCCGCGCCCCCCTCCTCTGGAGGAGAGGCCCAGGCGGCCCGCAACGAGGCATGCCGTACTGGGGCACAAGTAGTCGGGGGAACAGGTGGCGACGAAAATATGGGTCAGCTCTTCGGCCGAAACTCCGGCCTCAGCCAGAGCCACACGGGCAGCCTCAACTGCCGCGTCAGACACATTGGTTCCACCGGCAAGGATATGCCGCCGGCTGATGCCGGTGCGTGAGGTAATCCACTCGTCCGAAGTATCCACCAATTCCGCAAGATCATGATTGGTCAGAATGTTCGGGGGAACGTAACTGCCGAGGCCGCAGATATGGCAGGACTTGTTCATGAAAACTCACACGGAGCGGGCATAGCGGGTCAATTCTTCGTTAGCGCTGATAGCGCTGACCAAACGCTCATGCGTGCCCTTTGTCACATAAGCGTGTGCCATGGTGGTCGCGCTGGTCAGCGCCTTCACATTGGAAGCGCCGTGGCAGACAATGGCTACCCCCTGCAAACCAAGCAGAGGAGCTCCGCCATATTCCGCGTAATCCACAACCCTGGCAAAGCTCTTGAAGGCTTTTTTGGCAAGGAACGTGCCAATCCTGGGCAGCAGGCCGGAATTGAGGAGTTCACGCTTGAGCACATGGGTCAGCGAAGAACCCAGCCCTTCGCTCAGCTTCAACGCCACATTTCCCACAAAGCCGTCACACACGACGACATCGACATTGCCGGTAAACAGATCCCGGCCTTCCACGTTGCCCAGAAACCTGATATCCTGCGCCAGCTTGAGCAAATCATAGCTGCTCTTGACCAGGGAATTTCCCTTCCCTTCCTCTTCACCGATACTCAAAATGCCCACGCGGGGAGTTTCATACCCGAGAATATCCTGTGCAAAGGTCGATCCCATCAGGGCAAACTGAAAAATATGATACGGGCGGCACTCGACGTTCGCCCCCACATCAAGCAGAAGAACGGGCTTCTTTTCGGTGGGAAGAATAGTCGCCAGGGCAGGACGTTCAACTCCGGGAATACGCCCGAGAATGAACATGCCGCAAGCCACCGCCGCGCCGGAATGCCCCGCGCTGACAATGGCGTCGGCCTTGCCCTGTTTGACCAGACGACAGGCGACCTGAATGGAGGAATCCTTTTTGGTGCGCAGTATTTCAGAAGGCTTTTCGCACATTTCCACTATCTGGGAGGCGTGGACAATCTCGAAAAGCTCTTCATTGCGCTCCACAGCGGGAAGCGCGGCCAAGGCATCCTTAACCGCGCTTTCCTCACCGACCAGAAGCACTTTGGCCCCGCATTCACGAGCCGCCTGCAAAGCGCCGGGCACCACAACGGAAGGACCGAAATCCCCCCCCATGGCATCAATGGCGATGACAGACTTACTGTTCATTCCTACAGCTCGTCAGTGGCGGCTTCCACCTGGCGGCCCTTGTATTGGCCGCACGAGGGGCAGACAGTATGAGGGGTGGTGGGGGCGCCGCAAGAGCAGTAAATGACGGTGGGCTTCGCCACACGATCATGGGAACGACGCATACCCTTCTTGGAACGGGACTTTTTGTTTTGCTGAACAGCCATGTCAGTCTCCTTAGGATCAGGGCTCAGCCCTTCGTTTTTACCTTGATATGTTTAAGCGCGGCAAGGCGGGGATCGCCTTCGCTCTCGCCACAGCCGCAGGGGCTGTCATTGAGGTTTTTGCCGCACGAGGGGCAGACGCCCTTGCAATCCCGCCGGCACAACGGTTTAACCGGCAGAGCAAGAGACAATTCTTCCCACAGCAAGCCCCCCAAATCCAGCATCGGAGCGCCTTCCCTGAAAAAAACAGCGCTCGATTCAGGAATTTTAAAATCCTCCCCTTCTTCGTCAGCCGGCGCTTTCCGTTCCGCAAGGTACGGCTCAAACTCGTCAAATGACTGCTCAACGACGATGTGGGCATCTTCGGCACAACGGTTGCACGGAACCACAAGCTCTCCCGAAAGACTCCCGCGCACAAGGCACCCGTCGGCCTGCGGGAGCAGAAATACTTCCGCGCACAGGGGGCTTGCCATACGAAATTTCAACCCGAATTCGCGCATGGGGTCTACCCAAAGAGACTGATCGTCGATCACCAGACGCGTCCCTCCGGGCGAGATTTCGTTCAATGCTATGTGCAGTTCCGTCATGACCACTCCTGATGCCCTTCAGCCGGTCGGCAGGAAAGGACTTAAAGAACGAGAAAGCCTATAGACTCATGCCCGGGATGTCAAGAAAATTGCCGAAAAGGCATGCATCCACGGCCAGCTCGCTTGCGCCTCCGGCGGTCAAGGGCAGTTTCAACACTATCTCTGCAACAAAGCAGCCCAAAAAGGGGAAAGCATCTCCCGGACAGACGCATCCCGTGTGCCGACATGTGGAAACTGCTGCTCCAGACAACGCTCTTGTATACGCGTCTGCCCGGGACTCATCCTCTCATCGCTCTGGCAAATCCCTCGCGGGAGCGGGCAATCACCGCATCAGGCACGGCAAAGGACAAGCGAAAATGACCGGGGCCGCCAAAACCGGTTCCGGGCACAGCAAGCACGAGCTGCTCCTTGAGACGCTCGACAAACGCCTGGTCATCTCCGCCCGGCGCTTTCGGGAAAAAGTAGAACGTCCCCTTGGGCAACTGAAACTCGTATCCGGCCTCGGTCAAAATCTCAGCCAGCATGTCCCTGCGTTTTTTGTAAACGGCAAGAGCCTCGTCGGTGGAACTTCCAAGCGCGGCAGCCATCAGATACTGCCCCACCACCGGAGGATTGACATAGCCCAGTGTGCGATTGGAAAGAACAAGGCCCGCCATGAGGGTTTCCCGCTCTTCCAGGCGAGGTGAAACGGCGATGTACCCCACACGCTCCCCGGCCAGGCCATAATTTTTGGAGAAGGAGCTCACCACAACGGCGTACGGAGAAAGCGGCAGTACGGGCGGAACTTCGCAGCCGTCATACACAAGAAAACGGTACGGCTCATCGGAAACAAGATAGATGGGGCGGCCATGGCGGCGGCCTCCCGCTTCCAGCGTTTCGGCCAGCCTTTGCATGTCCTCGGCGCTGTAGACCGCGCCGGAAGGATTATTCGGGGAGTTGACGATGAGCGCACGCGTCTTCGGCGTGATGGCGGCGGCCACGGCTTCGATATCAGGGCCGAAATCGTCCTTGCGGCACGGCACTGTTTTCAGCACGCCGCCGTGGTTGGAGGCATAAAAGCCATATTCCACAAAATACGGAGCAATGGCCAGAACCTCATCCCCGGGTTCCAGTACGGTATGGAAAAATGAATTCAGGGCCCCGGCGGCGCCGCAGCTCAACATGACTTCACGACGCGTCAGATTTACCATTTGCTGCTCGCTCAGCCACGCCGCGAGCTTATCCAGAGCCCAGGCGAACCCGCCGTTGGACATATACCCCAGGCTGCCCGGCTCACGGGACTTGACCGCCAAAACCCGGAATTCTTCAGACACTTCCACGGGCGGCGCGAGATCCGGGTTGCCAAGGCTGAAATCACACACGGCGTCCTCGCCGAACTTCTTCCTGAGTTCATTGCCCGCTTCAAACATGCGGCGGATCATCGAGCCCCCCGCAATACTTTTGGCCATTTGTGCCGAAACCACATTCATGAACAAACTCCTTGCAACGTTGCAGCGGGGTCTGATGGTGGCCTGTCAAAGGAACGCAGCACCGCCCTTAACCGCTCCATCCACAACTCCACAAAAGAACCGGCATCGGCAAGGCCGCGCACATCAGCCCGACAGAGAACCCCCGCCTCTTCAAGCCGGCTTCGCCATGACTGACCATGCCCGCCGGCCATATCATGCCGGGCGTGCCTGCCGCTGACGGAAAGCAGCGGCATCAACCACAACTCTTTTTCGTCTGAAGCGAAATCCAAAGCGTTCAGAACATCTTCCAACGACGGCGCGCCGTTCATGCATGCCACCCGCACGGAATCATCCAGATTGCGCACATTATCCGACAGTGCCTGATAAAGGGCCGCAGCTCCGTGCCTGCCGCTGCCGTGCCCCATGCAGATAACCGGTTCCCGCCCGGATCGGAACGATCTGACATGCGCCAGCAAAGCCGCTGCCGCACTTGCCGCATCATCAGGTGAAAAAAGCAGGGGAAGCCCCACGCGAATATCACAGGGCAGCTCCCGGCGCGCCAGTTCCACATCGCCAAGTACGCCGTCATATTCCACGCCGGGAATCAGATGCAGCGACTGCACGGCGATTTCTTCATAGCGTTCAAACGCCATACGCCGCAAAGCCTTGAGCACGGAATCGGATTTCATGCGCGCCAGGGCGATGCGTTCGCGCAAGGTTTCAGAAGTATAGGCCCATCGGGCGGGCAAAACAAAACGGCGTTCGGCCTCGGCCCGCACGCGTCTGAGGGCGGCCGCGCTTTGCGGATTACCGGCACCGTACGCCACGAGCAACACGCCCCTCTTGCGGGGCTTCCCGCCCGCAGCGCCCGCGGCTTCACCGGCACAAGAGGAGAAGGCCTCGACTTCAAACTCCGCAAACGGAGCGTTTTCCTCCGTCCATACACGAACCCCCTTCTTTTTGAGCAGCGCGGCAAACACGCCGTCTCCCTCATGCAATGTGCGGGAAAACGTGCCGTCATACACCTGCCCGCAGCCGCAGGAAGGCGAACGCGCCTTCAGTATCGCCTGTCCGCACCCCCGCGTTTGCGCGACATTCAACGCGAGCTGGGCTCCGGCCCGGAAGGCAAGCGTACAGTCAGCGCCTTCGGCATTGAGCACCAGCCCTTCCCTGATTTCACAAGGGATGCGGGGGACGCCCAGGCCTCCGAGATATTCGGGGCAGACAGGCAAAGCTGCCCCCCGCTCGACAAGAGCCTGCACACCAGGATGCGGCTTGCTCACGCCGTCGTAACGGCAAGCTTCACCGGCCAGACAGGCGCTGACCAGAAGAGGAGTTTTCACACAACAACCACGCGGGACAGATTGATGTTTTGAAGCTGACGGCAAAGCCCTTGTGAGAGGGCTCTTCTCCGCAAAGCCCCTCAGTGCCTGCCCGAAGGGGTGCGGGCTTGCGCCTGACGGCTCGTACTCCGACATTCATGTTTCAATCCACAGCCGCCCCATCCGGCGACTGACTCCGCGGCCGACGGATAGGGGGCGTGCGGATTGCCCCTCCCTGAAGGGAGGGGCTACGGAAAAGGATTTCATCGGCTTCGCCGTCTTGTCAACTACTCGTTTCCCCCTGAAGGGGGAGGTCTCAAACCACAAAGGAATTTTTGATGAACGGAGAACTAGTCAAAAAGGATGTCCACCTGTTCTTTGTCCTGCTCTTCCAAGGCGCGGATCTCTCCGATCTTCCAGGCTCGGCTGTTCAGAACATGTGCCCGTTTCAGCACATCTTCCGCTTCCGCCTTGTCCACAATGACGATATACCCGATGCCGCAGTTGAAAATCTGGAGCATTTCCGGCCAGGTCAGCTTGCCTTGCTCGCGCAGCCATTCGAATACCGGGGGCATATCCCAGGAGCCGAAGTCGATCCGCGCGCACGTGTTTTTCGGCAGAACGCGGGGGATGTTATCGTAGAAGCCGCCCCCCGTGACGTGAACCATGCCCTTGGCGCGGATGCCCTGCAAAAGCTTTTCAAGTATCCGGGTATAAATCACGGTGGGCTCAAGCAGCACGTCACGAAAACTGCGATCCGTTCCGGGGAACATGTCGTCGGCCGAAGCTCCGCAGGCTTCAAACAGCTTGCGCACCAGCGTGTAGCCGTTGGAATGAACCCCTGAAGACGCCAGGCCAAGCACCGCATCCCCGGGAGAAATGGCCGAACCATCGACAATATCGGCCATATCGGCGATGCCGACGCAAAAACCGGCGAGATCATAATCCCCTTTGGCATACATGCCGGGCATTTCCGCCGTTTCACCGCCAAGCAGCGCACAGCCCCCCCGGCGGCACCCTTCCGCGACGCCGCCCACAACCGCCTCGGCCTGCGCGACATTCAGCTCGCCGGTGGCAAAATAATCAAGAAAAAACAGCGGTTTTGCCCCCTGCACCAAAATATCGTTGACGCTCATGGCCACAAGGTCGATACCTACAGTGTCATGCCTGTCAAAAAGCGCCGCAAGCTTGAGCTTCGTGCCCACGCCGTCGGTGGATGAAACAAGCACCGGGCTCTTCATGCCCTCAAGCTCGGGCCGGAACAGACCTCCAAATCCACCGATATCTGACACGACGCCCGGAATACGGGTGGAAGCCACCAGCGATTTAATGCGGGAAACCAGTTCATTGCCGGCATTGATATTGACCCCGGCATCGGTATATGCTTGAGAACGGGACGAGCTCATGAAGCATGACTCCTTGGTTACGGTTCGTCAGAATTAATAGACGCTTCCGGGCCTTTTGCCAATAGCCGCAAGGAGAGCGGATATCATGCGCCGCCCCGCGGTGCCCAGACTGATGACAAACCCCGCTTCGCGGAGTTTGCTCCATCCACGCCGCCAAAGCGGCTTGACGGAAAGGCACGAAAACTACTCGCTTCCCGTGCAGGGAGAGAACCGCCCCGACTTGCCGATGTCATTGTATTGCAAACTTTTGTGCGATTGATCTGCCGAAAGCTGTAGGGAGCACCCCCATGCAAAAAAAAATTCCTTCATGCGTCATTTCGTTAATCTCCGCTCTTGCCTTTCTGTTTCCTTGCGGCAGTGCCCGCGGCGAAGGAAGTGAAACGATTCCTCCCTCACGCCCTGATGAAGTCATGGGCACCCGACCGTCCGGCATCTACCATTATTACGACAAGGAGCGCAACGAGTGGGTATCCGGGGTCTTTACTCCGCCTCCGGGCCTTCAGGAAAACCAGAGCGAATTCCCACTCGTTATCGTGCCGGAGATAACGCTCCCCATGCGGGGAGAGCGTCCTCCTCTCCGCCCCGAACCCCGCCTCGATCCCGGCAGGAGCGGTCGATGAACTGTCATGCGGCCTTATGGCGTGAATTGCCCGGCGCACGCGCTCAATGCCTGCTGTGCCGGCATTTCTGCCGCCTTCGCGCCGGAGAATGGGGCATGTGCGGCGTGCGCGGCTGTGCAGCGGCGCAAGACGGCCATGTGGAAATGTTCACGCTTGTGGCCCAACATGCCGTTGCGCTTCATGTCGACCCCATCGAAAAAAAGCCCCTTTACCATTACCTTCCGGGGAGTTCAACACTTTCCCTGGGCGCCTTCGGCTGCAATTTCGATTGTGCATGGTGTCAAAACAGTGAAATTTCCCGTCCGCCCCTTCTCGTACAGCATACGCCCGAAACGTCCGCGGCCTCTTTTCCTGTGGTGCGGGAACAGCGACGCGCCCTGTGCCGCAAAGGCCCGCTCATTTCTCCCGATGCGCTTGTTCAGGCTGCGCGCGATCATAACTGCGCCAGTATCGCTTTCACATACACCGAGCCGACTGTTTTTTTCGAGCTTATGCGCGCCTGCGCCGAACAGGCAAAGAGTGCGGGCCTCGGACGAGTCATGGTCAGCAACGGATACCAGAGCCCGGCCTGTCTTGAAGCCCTTGCTCCGCTCATTGACGCGGCCAACATCGATCTGAAAAGTTTTTCCGATGCAAGTTACCGGCATTTCTGCGGGGCGGGCCTGCGGGGGGTGCTGGACAATCTCGCGCGCATGCGCCGTCTGGGCTGGTGGCTGGAGATTACCACATTGCTTGTGCCCGGCGTCAATGACAGCCCTGAGGAATGTTCCCGTATCGCCCGCTTTATCCACAACCGCCTTGGCGCGGATACCCCCTGGCATATCTCGGCCTTCTTTCCGTGCCGCCTGATGTCCGGAACTCCCCGCACATCGCCGGGAAGCCTGGAGATCGGCAGAGATATCGGCGTACAAACCGGCCTGCGCCATGTGTATATCGGGAATACAGCGGGAAGGGATCAAAGCACGCATTGCCCCGCCTGCGGAGAAACCGTGGTGCAACGCAACGGCTTTCACGCCTCTGCGCTCTCACGGGACGGACGCTGCCCGCATTGCGGACGAACCGTTTCCGGGATATGGCCATCCTCCGCTGCTGTTCGGCAAGACGGAGAAAAACAATGATTTATGTCTATACGGGAAACGGCAAGGGCAAGACCTCCGCTTGCATCGGGCAGGTCGTGCGCGCGCGGGGAAGAGGCCTGCGCGTCGCGTTCGTCCAGTTCATGAAGCGCAATGGAGAAGCGGGCGAACAAACCTTTCTCAATGAACTGCTTGGTGATGATTTTTTTGCCGCGGGAGAAGGTTTTTTCCGCCGGGAAGAGGATCGTCCGAAACATCGGGATGCCGCCCTGCGCGCCCTTGCCTGGGCGCAAAACCGGGCAGGACAGGCAGATGTTCTTATCGCTGATGAAATCCTCTATGCCCTGGGGAAAAAACTTCTTCTGGAAGAAGACATTAAAGCCCTGATCCGGCACGCGAAGGCAAATGAAACCCATCTTGTCCTGTCCGGCAGAGGTTTCCCCGCGGCTCTGACGCCGGAAGTCGATCTGATCACCGAAATGATGGAGATCAGGCATCCCTGGCGTGCGGGGCACAGCGCCGTTCCCGGACTCGATTTCTAACCTTAACGGATTTCAATCATGAGCAAGAATCAGGATAATCCTTTCGCCATTCTCAAGGCTTCCCAATTCCCTGACGCCAGAAAAAAAAGCCGGGCGCACCCCGCCCTCACCAAACCGGAACGGGGAAAAAATCCTGCCGACGACGAAGATGAGCTTTTCGTGCTGGCCATGAGCCGTGTTGAAAAGCTCGAACCCAAGGAAAGCGGTGAAAAGGGCAAAACACCCAACCGTGAGAAGAAACAAAAAAACACGAGCTCTTCCCGTCCTGACAGCGTGAAAAGCGCTGTGAACACGGGAGGCCCGACGTCTTCCGTTGTGCCCGCCAGGCCGTCTGAAAAGGAGCGGAAGGATTTGAAAAGCGCAAGCCCGGATACTGTCGAACAGGAGGAATACTCCGCATTTGCGGGGCTGGCCGGCATGTGGAAAAAAGACCGGTCTCTGCCTCAATGCGCCCCCGCGGAATCCGGCGGGCCGCTTCCCCTCGACGACATCTCTTCCAAAAGCTTGCAGCAGCGCCCTGCCCCCGCCCTCCCCGCCTCCGAACAGGCAACCCCGAACGAGGCGGAAGAGCTGGATGTTTTTTTCTCCGCCATGAACAACATCACTCCCCTGCCGGGCAAGGGAAGATCAGTCCGGCCGGAACCGCTTGTGCCGCACTCCAGGCCCGCCGCCTCGTCCAACCCGTTGCAGGATATTGTGGACGGCAAAGTGGAGTTCACCCTGAGCGGCACGGATGAATTTATGGAAGGCCATGTCATCGGCCTTGACTTGCTGACCGTGGGCAAACTGCAAGCGGGCCGGTTCAGCCCGGAAGCCCACATTGATCTGCATGGCCTTAACAGCGAACAGGCGTTTCACAATCTGGTCGGTTTTTTCCGCAATGCCTATTACAAAGGCACCCGCACGGCGCTTGTTGTGACCGGACGCGGACTCAACTCTCCGGACGGGAATCCGGTACTCCGCGGCAAAATGCGCCAGTGGTTCACCCAGGACCCCTTCCGCCGGATTATCCTGGCTTTCTGCACGGCCAGGCGAGAAGACGGAGGAACCGGAGCGCTGTATGTCCTGCTCAGAAAATACAGGAAAAACTCCGGGAAGATTCACTGGGAAACCGTACCGGCTGATCCTGATTTGTTCCGGTAAATTAAAAGGCTCTATTACAGCACCATGTTGATGCCGCTGTGCGGGACGTGCGCTTTTGCTCCGGCCCGCGCGGCAACATGCGTTGCCGCAAAGACAGCCCGTGTTCCACACGGGCCAAAGGCAACATGTATCCACGGCTGGCTTGCTTG
>CAJTSU010000020.1:0-27554 GCA_910579055.1 uncultured Mailhella sp.
CTTCCATGTTGTCCTCCTCGGGGAGGGTATAACATGTTTACATTATATTGTTAATACTCTCAGCGCGCGTATACTTCATTTCGAGAACACCTGTCTCCCCCGCGACGAGCGGAAAATCGCCCCACCAGCGGGGTGGGGCGGCAGTTTTTTTGCATCTTCAATACTGATGGGAGAGGGATCATGTTTGGGGCACAATGGGAGGCCATAGGACGTGAATCAGCATTGTGCTGCAACTTGGTCGGGATTGGCGTCACAAACCTTGGACGAGCTGATTATACAAACCTGGGGAATTATTATACAGCATTTTTTGGTCTGACTGTTGGCCTTGAAAGAATGGCCAAACTTGTGCTTGTCGCCGATTATGCTATTGGAAATAAGTCGATGCCGTCCCCTAGCTATCTCAAAAACTATGGCCATGAGTTAGCCAAGCTTTTTAAAAAGTGCAGAGACCTTATAAAAAAGCATGGCATTACATTAACATATCCCTATCCCAACAATCAAATATGTGACAAAATTATTAAGTGCCTCGATAACTTTGCGGCTGCCAGTAAAGGCCGTTATGCCAACTTCACCGAGCTTTCTAATCCTACACTGTGCAGAGAGGAACCAGTTAGACAATGGTGGAATGAAGTCGCAGAGTTAATATTAAAAAAACATTTTTACAATACCAGCAAAGAAAAAGTCGTTAAAGATTTTGCCAAAGTATCTGGGCAGGCTATGACGCCAGCTATAGTATGTTTATCTACGGAAGATGGGACAAAATTATCTGATATTGAATCCGCAGTGTATAGAAAAAAGCAAACAGAAACCATTCAGCGTTATGGGAGGTTCTATACTCTTAATATTGTCCGATGGCTCGCTGAATTTTTGTGCAATATAGCTAAAATTGCAGCCAATGAGCATCAGATAAAAGCATTTTTTGGTCTCGAAGAACATTATCAGGGTAATTATATCTTGCCAGACACATTTCTTAAGCAAAGAAAAATATGGCCCATTTTAAAGAATTATTGAAACATCTGTCGGCCATACTTCTATAAAAGCGCCTCAATTCCTTTACGATTCAGGATATCCAGAAGTTTGCAGGATGGGCCTCCAGGATTTTTTTGACCTGCCTCCCATGCGCGGATAGTCGCCGCGCTTGTATTGATCAATTGAGCAAGAACAGGCTGACTCACTTTTATGCGATTGCGCAACTCTTTCACTTCCTCACCGGTGAATTTATGCACAGGAGCGCATAATGCTTCGTATTCCCGTAACCTTCGTATATCAATGATATCCGATTTGTACAGTCCCCGTGCTGTTTCCATTGCTTCTTTCAATAGTCTGCTGTTTTCATTCATCATGTATCTCCTCAAGCTCACCATTCCTGCTCAGAATTTTTAACGCCTCGTCAGTACAGGAAATCAAATCGTGAGCAATCATTTTCCAGACAGATAATTCATTTTTGGTGATATTGCTTCGTTCATTTTTTTCACATCCAGTGAGAAATATCCAGCGGTTTGCCCTGTTTGTGGTGATAAGAGTCCTGGTGCTGCCACGTTTGCCCCTGCCTGGAAGAGCTATGCGCTTCTTGTAGACGCCGCCACCCAAATCCGCATCAATCAAGCCACGTTCCATTTCATCAATAGCCGTCAGCAAAATCCGGTCATCAAGTTCAGTTTTCCGCATCCATCGGCAAAAAACGCGCGTTTTCAAGAGATGTTTCATGCTTCCACCTGAATCATGAATAACTATAATACTTAGTATAGCCCCTGTCAAAGGCGGGAAGCAAGGCTTCGTTGCCTACCGCATCCTTGTTTTGGACTGTCTCCGCTCCCTCTCCTCAATACCCTCAATCCTTTTCCACATTTCCCGATACCGTTCATTCCTTACCAAATCCCTGTCCCCGGCCATGCCGAAGGCATATTCCGCCGTGCGCTCGGCGTAGCGTTGCCAGTTGCGCCCGTTCGCCCGCTCTTCCCGGATAGTCGGGGCACAGGCGCGAATGGTTTCTTCAACGGCCTCCCGACTGTGGCCGTTGGCACGCATCCGCAAGGCGATCATGGCGTCCACACGGGAATAGTCCTCAATGGTCAAGTGTCTGCGGATATTGTCGAAGTGGGCGTAATAGGCTCTGGCCGGATCGCCGGGCCTGCCGCCGGGGATGACGCGCGGGCGCTCGCGCCGGTTGTGCGCGGCTTCGGCATATTCCCGGTCAATCGCTTTGCTCAATTCCAGCGCCTTGCCGCATTCGCGGCGTTCCGCGAATAACAGCTTCACCTGCGGGAAAGAACCGTCCTCCCGCCGATGCTTCGGCTTGCGGTTCTCAAAGCCCGGCGCGCGATGCGGATGGATGCAGCCGCACAGCTTTTTGTCGCCGTACTCCCGGTTCAGGCGCTCCGTGATGCGATTGCCCACGTCCCGGTCAAATTCCGTATTCAGTTTGGGAATGGTCAGCATACATTGAAAATTCCCCGGTGAACTTTCCAGCACCACGGCGGGCCGGAAGCCGTCTTCCTGGAGCTTTTTCAGGCTGTCGCGGGTCATGTCGTCAACGAGGATGTGATGCTGGTTATCCGATAAGGGCGTGTAGTAGATATTTTCGCCGCGCCGCTGGAGCCGAATCATCTCCGGCATGTGGGCGGCCATTTCCTCCGGCGTAAAGCCTCTGGTCATGCCGCCTTTTTTGTCCAGGATGAAGGTCTTTTTACTGCCATCCTCGTCCATTTTGATGCAGGTCACGCGGTAGCGTTCCGCATTGACCGCCTCGGCATACTTTCTGAAATCATCAAGCTCGCGCATGGCTCCCGCTTCCTCCGCTGTCCGTTGTGGGACGGCCGGGGTGTGTCTCGCCTGTTCCCAGGCCGCGCGGTGTCGCCAACGTTCGGCCTGTCGAGCCAGCCCTTGCGCCCGTAACCAGGCTTCAAAGCGCGGCTTGCCGCCGCGCGCCCGATGTGTGGGCCGCTGAAGAGTGCGACGTTCCCGTTTTTGTTGCACCATCAGGCAATGGCGGGCGATATTCAGCACCGGCAGGCCATGCTTCGCCAGGTTGGAAAAGGCTCTTTTCCGCTCGGATGCGTGACGCTCTCTCAGCCTGGCAAGCTCGTCTTTTTCCTTTTTCCGCGTGGTTTCCGGCGTTGCGACGCATGTCGCCTGATAGGTTTTCCATTCTTCCCGATTGACGGAACTCACCGGCTCTGGGGTAATCTTTCCCGGATTATCCGGGTACGTTCCTTCCTCAAAATCTCCCAAACGCTTGCAGAGCTTTCCCATGCTGAAGGCGCGATCCACGGAAGATGCCTTCACCGCAATGTCGCCCACAAAGATGATGGCCCCGGAACCTTTTTTCTCGAAACGCAAACCAGCTCCCGCCAGCTTCTCATGCAACTCGGCCCACGATTTCGCGTTTTTTATGATGGCGTGTCCGCGTTCCTGCGCGATGCGCTGCGCGGATTTTTCGCCGGTGGCGTGTTCAAAATCCAGAGCGGGCTGTTTCGGTTTTCTTTCTCTGGCGATGCGCCTTCGCGCGAGTTCACCGTTTTCCAGCACGGCGTACAGAGCGTTTTCCTCTGCCGCCCATCCCTGTTTGTGTTCGATGAACGCAAGGATTTTGTGCGCCTCCCGAATGTCAAAACCCTTATGCGGCTGCACAACTTTTCCGCTTTCAGGATTCATTCTGTTGACCGCAATATGCAGGTGATAATTGTCCGTGTCGTAGTGCAGTCCATAGACGGTCTGGTGTTCGGCAAGTCCCATTTTTTCAAGAAACATATCCACCACTTCCTCCACCTGTTCCCGCGTTGGCTGTTCGCCTTCCCGCCAGGAAAAAATCCAGTGCGTTATCGGCATGGCGCTGTGAACCGATTCTCTGGCAAGCGCAATCATTTCAACTTTCTGCCCCGCATGTGTGGAAGAGAGAAAATTTCTCCCGCCCGCGCATTCGATTTTTTCCTGTGGATTCCTGTTATGAGGATGGCGGATGTAATCCACCAGATCGCCTATCTGCCATGACTTCGGTTTTTCAATTTTTCTGTTCCTGATTTTTTTGACGATCATGGAGAGCCAAGCCGATTTTCTGAATCATCCACACCAGTTTTCGCAACGTATCTTCCTGTTGTTCCAAAATGCCGGGCGGCACATTCGCCTGCCGGAGCGTTGCAAAATTGTGTTTGAGCAGGCCGCCGATTCGCCGCAGTTCTCCAACGGTTCTCAAATCGGTGTAGGCCGCAATGGTTCCGCCGAAAAAACGCCGCCGCATGTATTCGGAGACGGACAGACCGGCAATGTCCGCCTGCTCGTCGAGGCGCATCTTTTCCTGCGGCGTGAGGCGGATGGTGAACCTGATGTTTGCGGCATACCTGCCTTCTCCTCTCGTGCCTTTTTTGCCTTTCATGTCTTTTGCCTTTGAAATGCGAGAAGCGCAGCGCCGAGCATTTCGGGTGTCCAGAGGGCGTCAGCCCTTTGGCAGGATGGAAGTTGCGTCAGACAACTTCCATCCTGCCACGGCGAACCCGTATCGCGGAGTGGCGAAAATACACAAAAAAAATTTTTTCATTTATGTTGAGTTCAATCTTCTCGAAGGAGGCGAAGACATGGCTGCAAAAACAAAAATACGCGCGGAACAACTCACGCGAGCCAAAAAACTGCTCCATGATTTGCCCAAAAGGGAAGATGGAAAAACCAGACCGGAAGCGGCCCAATTTCTGGAAAGCGATTTCAGAAAAGCCCTCAAAAAAGGCTATTCGCCAAAAGAACTCAGCCTGCTGCTCAAAAATGAGGGAATCATCATTCCCGCGTACCTTATCCAGAAATTTTTGTCTGAAACTGCGGACGCGCCTCCCGCGCAAAAACGGGAAAAAACGCCCGCACAAACACCGGCTCCGGCGAGAACATCTTTCATCGTGCCGGATTTGCCGGATGAGGAGTTGTGAACATGAATGCGTCGATTTTTTATGTAGGCGGAAGCAAAGGCGGCGTGGGCAAAAGCAAGCTGTCTTTCGCCCTGATTGACTACCTGCTTGATGACGGAAAACAGGTGCTTCTGCTGGAAAGCGACACCTCGAATCCCGATGTGTTCAAGGCGCATCAGCCGCACGAAAACGATGCGCTTGTTTGCAAGGAAGCTGACCTGGACAACGCGGACGGCTGGATTGAACTCGTCAACATTGCGGCCGAGTTTCCCGAACATTTCATGGTCATCAATTCCGCCGCCAGAAGCAACAAGGGGCTGGAAAAATACGGTCTGACGCTGCGGGAAACGCTGGGGGAACTGAACCGGGAACTGTTCACATTCTGGGTCATCAATCGGCAACGGGATTCCGTGGAATTGCTGCGGGGTTTTCTGAATGTCTTTCCCGACACTCCGGTTCACGTCTGCCGAAATCTCTACTTCGGAGCGCCGGAAAAATTCGAGCGATACAACACGTCAAAGTCGAGAGAAATTATTGAGCGCAAGGGGCAGACTCTGGATTTTCCTGACCTTGGGGATCGGGTGGCCGACAAGCTGTATTCCGGCAGAATGTCCATCAAAAAAGCTCTCACCGAATTGCCCATCGGAGATCGCGCGGAGCTGCGGCGCTGGAAAATCGCCTGCGAGGAGATGTTCAGGACAGCATTGGGGGAGAAGTGAGTATGGAAAAAGAAATCATTTCCCGCATGGAAAAGCTGCTGGACAGAGAGCTGGACACGGAGGAAAAGGAGCGGCTGCAACGTATACAAGATACATTGCAAATTGCTGATAATGACGCCCTGTGGGCCGTTATTTCGGCTATGGAATATCAGCGTGCATATTACGAAACATTGCCGGAAAAAATCAGTTCCGTCACAGAGAAAATTCTTGCGGAACTCTCCATTGCTGCGGAAAAGGAAGTGCGTTTTGCCCAAAGCCGGCTTGCTGAAAACGTGGTGAAGCAGGTGGAAAAACTCTCCTGGAAACGTCATATCCACACATGGCTGGCATGGGGAACCGCCGCGCTTTTTCTCCTGCTGTTGTACGGAAGTTGTCTGATGTGGGCGGGGTTCTGTCTTGGTTCAGGGCAGGTACAACCGCATGACCTGCTGAAGATGCCCGTGGGCTTCGTACTTGCCGCGCTGTGTCTATGTGGCGGCTCAGTGTTCGGCGTGGTCGCCGCGCGAGCTTTTGCGGACATGAACCGCATCTGGAGGAAATATTTCATTGTGGCGGGCGGCTGCTTTATTTTCGGTGGGGCGATAAGCGTCCTCACCCTGGCATAGACAAGGGCGGCGTTGCCTGCATGGTGACGCCGCCCTGTTCTCTCGAAAACAAAGCTCTGGCCCGGAAACCAAGGGTACTGATTGCTCTATGTGGGGAGGCAGCTACCGACGACCACATCATCAATCATCAAGGGTGTCATCAAAAAGGACCAAATAAGACCCACGATAGAAAGAATAATTGGTCCGTAGCCACTCCAATTGAAGCGTTTCACCATATAAACCTCCTTGCAGATATGTGAACAATCTACAGCTTGGCCATCTATGGCTGCCTCCACCGGAAAGTTGCCTCCCCGCATAGAACAATATTTTATAAATATATCGCCAATCTAACATGTCAACCTCGTGGAAAAATTTTTCTAGAACTCATTTCATAATTCAGCCTTTGGGCTGAATTATGAAGATCATTCGCCAAAAAACGTGTTTTTTGGCTCATTCACGGTGCTTTTCGCGCCGCGCCAGACTCTCGGCTGGCGTTAGAAGCCATTTCATGCGAATTATGAAATAACTTCTAGTGTCCCGGCTCCACGATGAAACCATGCCTGGCTTTTCTTCTGGAGAGTATTAACAATATAATGTAAACATGTTATACCCTCCCCGAGGAGGACAACATGGAAGCAAATCCCAACTGCCCCAAGTGTCATGCCAGCGCGGTATATCGAAATGGAAAAGTTCTGGGGAAACAAAGGTATCGTTGCAAGGAGTGTGGATTCCAATTTACTCGCACTACGCCAAGAGGCCGTCCGGCACATGAAAAAGCTCTTGCTGTTACGCTTTATACAATGGGCCTGTCCCTGTCCGCCATTGCCCGACTGTTTCATGTTTCAACTCCCGCTGTTTTACGCTGGGTGCGAAATTTTGCGGAACGTGTTTATGAAAAACCTGAACCCGGTGAAGTCGTCATCGTTGAGCTTGATGAAATGTGGCATTTTCTCACGTCAAAAAAAACAAACTTTGGCTCTGGAAAGCGTATTGTCGTGATACCGGTCAACTCATCGACTGGGAATGTGGCGGGCGTGATCAGGCTACTCTCCACCGATTGATGAAGCGTTTGGCAAAGTGGAAAGTCTGGTTTTACTGTACGGACAAATGGAAGGTTTATCCTCTGGAGATAGGGGAAAACGATCTTCTTCAAGGAAAAAATGGGACAGTCCGTATCGAAAGGAACAATTGCCGTCAGCGTCACTGGTTTGCCAGGTTTCGGCGAAAGTCAGTAGTTGTTTCTCGGAGTCTGCATATGGTTGATTTGACAATGGCTCTTTTTGCCAGGTTCCATGTAAATGGAAGACTGGAAGACATTAAAACATTATTTAGTTAACACTCTCTTCTTCTGAAATCGTTTCATAATCATAGTAACGGAGAAGGAATATCAAAATCATAATTTATCCAATAAATTCAATAGACAATAAGGTGATTTTTCTGTCTCCGGCGTAACACTCACGTCAAATCTGGGTAAATTCGCCACTGCTCCCTGCTGCCCTCACCATGCTACATAGCAGCAAAAATAACAGGAGGGACGCATGAACCATCTCACACGACAGGAGAGAAATGTAATTACGCTTTTGCTGATGGGCCTCCAGACCAAAAGAAATTGCGGAGCGTCTTTTTATCACGCCTAAAACTGTGCACAATCATCTTTTCAATGCCAGAAAAAAGCTCAATATCCACAAGACAGCCGAACTGTTTCGCATCAGCACGAAAAAAGATGGGAGACAGGATGACAATATGCGTCTTACACGGCGATGGCGTGAAATTTTTGAGGCGTATATAGGCGGTTTGACGGACAGGAGTATAGCGGAGCAGCTTGGTATCGGTTACAGCGCTGTCAGGCGTCACAAGGAACGGATGCTGGATGCCAATGACTGCCATTCCATGAGGGAGCTGAGTTCACTGTTCCAGAACGGCCACAGAGCGGGCGAGGAGAACGCATGAAAGTTGAGGGAAATACCATCATTATTTCATCTCCTGATGAGCTGTTTTCACTTATCACCGAGGCGGTTCGTGCCGCCAGGTGTGAACATGCGGAGGACGCATCCGGCTCGCCGCGCAAAAAGCTGCTTGCCCCGAAAGATGTGGAAAGAGAGTTCGGTATCCACCAGAAGACTCTCGCCTACTGGCGTCAGGAGGGGGTTGGCCCGGCATACACAAACTGCGGCAGACGCGTCTTCTATGAACGTGCCGCACTTGAAGAATATATTGCAGCCGGACGTATCCAAACCTCGGATTCCATCAGATGATACGCTTTTTAGGCCAGCATATCCCCTATAATCGAGAGCTTTTCGTTTTCCTGTCCAGGGAAAAGGTGAGCGTATCTCATGGTCATGGTGATATTCTTGTGGCGCATGAGCTTTTGCAGCTCCATGAGCGTGACCTTGCCGGACTGCGCCAGCCAAGACGCGAAGGTGTGCCTCATGGTGTGCAGGGTGACGGCATACAGGCTGTCGCCGTCTTTCGACGCCAGTCCGAGCTTTCGGACGGCGGTCTGAAAGCAGGCGGGCGTTTTCTCGAACGCCACCTTTTTGCGGGGCTGCTGGAAGATGGGTTCCGCTGGCTTCCTCCTGTACGCCTGAAGCATCTGGATCATATCTTCCGGCACACGGACGAAGACACGTTTGCCCCCTTTCTGAATGATATAGAGGCCGCAGGCGTTGGCATCCACGTCCTGCCCGCGCAGTTTGAAAATCTCCGTGGGCCGGAGGCCGGTTTTCAAGGAGAGCAGGGCCATGTCGTGCAACTGCGGATGCCGGAGTTCCAAATCCTCCAGAAGCGCCCTGGCTTCCTCTCTGGTCAGGAAGCGCAATCTTTCATTGTTGGCCTTGACCATCTTCCATGTGCCGCCCTTGGTGGACAGCGGATTGACCCCACTCCATACGCCGGTGGCGATGGCGCGGTTTATGGCGGAGCGCATGAACGAGAAGATATTGTTCACGGTCTGCCCAGCCAAAGTCTTCCGCTTTCCTGTTCCGGGGTTGGAATTTCCTGTGGCCTTTTTCCGCTTTGTATTCCCGGTAGGCGTTTTCAGGAGCTGCGCCTTGAGGTTGGAAAGCTGATTCGGGGTCAGTTCAACGACAGGGAGGGCATGAATTTTGGCCTTGAGATGGGCGCTGTATTGGCTGTAATGCTGGTCAACGTACTTTCCCTCGCTTCTGCCCCAGGCAAGGTAGGCATCGATGATCTCCCCGATGGTGATTTTATCCCGTTCAATGGGATTGACGCCGGTGGCCTCAAACTCGGCAAGGAATTTTGCCCGCTCTTTTCTGGCTGTGGATGGGCGTATGCCTTTACTGTGTCTGCCGACGGTTTTCCAGTGGCCTTTGCCTTCGTGGTCGGCGTACCAGAACGCATAGATGAGATCGGGCTTGCCTGTGCGCGGATCACGTTTGGCCGACTCGCGGCAGAAAACGCCCTCGAACTTGGTTTTTATGTATTTTCGGCTAGTTGTGCTTTGCATGAAGGCAGGATAGCCAGTGAAATCTATTTCTGCAAGATACTTATCCAAAACTTATCCAAAATGAATTTTCGGGATAAAAATTTTGAAGATAATTTATTGAATTTAATTATTATTTACCTCTTGCTGTTGGCAATATGTGACAGAGAGAGAGAGAGAGAGTCTTACATAAATAACAATTTATCTTTATTTTCTTATAGTTACACACAAAAATCCGAACCGAATCCGGATACGTTTTACCACCTTTTCACCTTGGCGGCTTCGCCATTTACGTATCCATGGAACGGGGCGCGGGCGTGGCGGCAAGCCCCTGTTGCGCGGCCCACAGGTTGACATCTTCCCGGCGTATGGCGGCGGCCATCATACCGGGGAAAATATCTGGCGTGCAGGCGAAGGAAGGTACGCCAAGCGCGGCCAGCTTTGCCGCCAGCTCTTTGTCGTAAAACGGACTGCCCGCGTTGCTCAGGGCAAGCAGCGCGATGCACTGCACCCCGGACTGTATCAATTCTCCGGCGCGCTGGAGCAGGTTGCGCTCCACCCCGCCCTCGTACAAATCTGAAATCAGCACCAGGATGGTATTGCGCGGGTCACGGATCAGAGACTGGCAGTAGCCCACGGCCCGGTTGATGTCCGTGCCGCCGCCAAGCTGCACACCGAACAGGATGTCCACAGGGTCATGCATTTCTTCCGTGAGGTCGACCACCGACGTGTCAAAGAGCACCAGATGCGTTTTCACCGCGGGCAGGGAGGCCATGACCGCACCGAAGATGCTGGAATAGACGATGGAATCGGCCATGGAGCCGCTTTGATCAATGCACAGAATGATCTCCCGCTGCGGGCGCTGCGACTTGCGGCCAAATCCGATCAGCGTTTCCGGAATAAGGGTATGGTATGTTTCCTGCCAGTGGCGCAGGTTGGTACGGATGGTGCGGTTCCAGTCAATCTCCGCATGGCGGGGGCGGCGGTTGCGTACAGCCCGGTTCAGCGCCCCGGTGACCGCCGACCGCAACGGCTCCTCCAGCTGCTTCATCAGCTCATCGACAACCTTGCGCACGACAAGCCGGGCCGTCTCTCTGGTTTCCGTCGGGATAACGCCGTTCATGGACATGAGGGTAGATACCAGATGGACGTCCGGTTGAACGGAGTCGAGCATTTCCGGCTGAAGCAGCATGTTTTTCAGATTCAGCCGTTCAAAGGCGTCCCGCTGCATGGTCTGCACCACGCTGGAGGGGAAATATTTGCGGATATCCCCCAGCCAGCGGGCCACGCGGGGCGAGGACGCTCCACTGCCGCCGCGCAGGCCGCGCGAGCCTTCCGGCTGATCGTACAGGGCGGAGAGCGCCTCGCTCATTTCCAGATCTTCCGCGCTCAACGGCACGTCATCGCAACATTGCCGCGCTTCCTCACCAAGAGCCAGCACCCAGCGGCGCATACGTTCCGTTTCGTGGCTTGTTTCCATCGTGTTCCCCACAGCTTATGCTTGTTCCAGCCCCAGAAGCCTTCGCAGAAACGGCACGGGCAAGGCCGCGCGTTCTTCGTTCCATGCCTCGCCCGAAAGTGAAGCGCTCCGGGCGTTCCCGTTCCGTGAGGCTGCACGCCGGGCGCGTTCCGCGATTTGGCGGCGCTCCGGAGCGGAAAAGGCCGTAAACGTCCGGCGCAGCATGGGGAGCACATGGATGAAATGAGCGTCGGAAAGCTCTGCCAGCCAGGCATCCACCAGCCCCCACAGGGCATCATCATGCAACAGCACCAGAGCGCTCCGGTTGAGGAAGGCTTCCAGCCAGGACGCGGCTTCGGCCGGCGGAACGGAAGCCGAAAGGGCCAGGCTCATGAGCGCGGCCAGTTCATCTGATGAAAGCGCCTGTTCATCAAACAGAAGTCGGGCCGCCAACCCGCGCAGCACGGCATGCACGCCGCTTTCAGCCGGCATGATCCGGCGCAGGGCCTGACGCCACATGTCCCCCAGTTCCTCTCCGTCGATGAGCCGAATGGCCATATGGGCTTCCTGAATCGGTTCCCGCAGGGCGGCGGAGCTTTCCTCATTCAGCCCGGAGCAGGCTGTATGCAGGCCTACGGCCGCACGCGGAACCATGCCCCGCAATACGGTCAGCACCATAGCCGCGTCCGTGCCGCGCACATCACCGTAGCGGGCTACCCGCACCAGTTCCGGCACGGCGCGCAACAGTTGAACCGCATCCGTGGTGACAGCCGCCAAATCTTCCAACGCGCGGATCAGGCCCTGAAGGGCTCCGGGCAGATTTGCCGACAACGCCGTATCGACCAGACGCGCCAGTTCCGGCAAATCCGCCTGTTCCGCCAGTTCCGGCACCCGGACGGAAGCCGCCTCCTCCACCGTATTGCCCCAGCGCCCGGCATTGATCACGCTCACCAGCAGGCGGGGTTCCCATTCCAAAGTCCAGAGTTCGTGAAACGTGCCCTTGCTCTGGCCTCCCCTTGCCGGAGTGCCCCACGGGATATCCAGCACGCGCAGGCGGTGAAGCAGCCTGCTGCGCTCCAGATCTGTGGTTTTTCGCAGATCGAGGTCCAGGGTTTTCTGAGAAGCTTCCGGCTTCAGCCGAAGCTTTTTCTGCTGACGTTCCATATCCCGCTGGAGCGGAATGGCGGGAACACCTTCCGGCACCCGGCCCATTTTTTCGCCGGTAATAAGCCGTTTGGCGATCAGGCGCAGCGGCAACGGGTCGCCCATGCACACAACCGTCTGAAGCGCTTCATACAGTTCCGGCAGCCCGGGCTGCGGCCGGCTGCGCAGGGCGGCCAGCGTGTTGGCCAGGCGCGCGGCTTCGATGATGTGGGCCGGAGAACAATCAATATCTTCCTGCCGGAACAGCCTTGCCGCGTTGGCGAGCCAGCCCGCGCTTCTGGATTCCGCATCCCGGCTGCGCCACAGATGCTCACACCAGGCCGGAGAGAGCACGCCCGCCCCGTAGCCGCCGGAACGGCTCAGGTTCGCGTATGTCCACGGCGCCCAGGTGGCGGCGACTTTGATTTTGGGCAGGTTTTTGAGCAACGCATTATCCGCTTTGGCCGGGGGCATGTCCTCCAGCGCGGACACATGCCACGCCCCGCACACCACGGCGATGCGCAAAAAACCTTCTTTCCGCGCCTGCCGCAGGCATTTGCGCATATGGGCCTCCCGCAGGGCTTCCTCCCGCTCGGCTTCAGAAGAACGCTTCCGCCCCGGCCCTTCCTTTCTGAGGGCGGCCATGGCTTCCCTGATGGCGTCAAACAGCTCCAGGCCGTCCGCACGCTCTTCCACCATATGGTTCCACCAGCTTTCGCCGCTTTCATATCCGGCGGCCCGGCCCAGCCAGTCCAGAGGGTCGGCGTAATCAAAATCTTCGGCCTCTCCGCTCTGTTCTTCGCCGTTTGCGTTATTGTCGACAGATGCCGTTCCATCCTGCGGCGCGACGGCCAAAAGCTCACCAGAAGAAACAGCTGAGGATTCGGCAGAAGGCTCGTCCGGCGAATCCGGCGCGGCCCGGCAGGCCTCTTCCTGTTCCCTTTCTTCCCGCGCTCTGTCTTCCCGTTCTCTGTCCAGCGCAAACTGGACGGCAATGGGCAAATCCATAAAGCGCACCGGAATTTTCCGCTCCAGCCCGTACCGCAAGGCCTGCCATTCCGGGGAAAATTCCGCAAAGGGATAAAAGGCCACGCGCTGGGCTTCGTCCTCCGCATGGATCAACAGGGCAACGGGAGGGACCATGTCTGCATCAATGACGAAGGGCAGCATCGGCTCCCCGTCCGGCGGCCCCTCCACCAGCAGACAGTCCGGCTCCCACGTCTCAAGGGCCGAGATCAAACTGCGGGCGCAGCCCGGGCCGTGGTGCCGGATGCCGAAAATACGGGTTTGCGCAGCTTCGCTCATGGTCAGTCCGCCGCGCGGCAGGCCCGGTACAGATCCTTCCAGTCGCCGCGTTCCTTCATGACGGTTTCAAGGTACTCATGCCACACCACGTTATCCTGCACCGGGTCTTTGACAACGGCCCCCACCAGACTGGCCGCCACGTCGGCGGCGCGCAGTTCTCCGTCGCCGAAATGGGCGGCCAGCGCCATACCGCTGTTGATGACGGAAATTGCTTCCGCCGTGCTCAACGTGCCGGAGGGAGATTTAACCTTGATTTTGCCGTCTTCAGTCTTGCCGTTGCGCAGTTCGCGGAAAATCCGCACCACCCGCCGCACTTCCTCCCGCGCCGGAGGCTCGGCGGGCAGTTCCAGCATCCGGCCCATTTCCGTGACTCGTTTGGAGACAATGCTGACTTCTTCCTCCTCCGTGGCGGGCACAGGCAGAATCACGGTATTGAAACGGCGCTTGAGAGCGGAGGACAACTCGTTGACGCCCTTGTCCCGATTATTGGCCGTGGCAATGAGGTTGAAGCCGCGCACGGCCTGCACTTCTTCATTCAGTTCGGGAATGGGCAAGCTCTTTTCCGACAGAATGGAGATCAGGGTATCCTGCACATCCGCCGGAATGCGGGTCAGTTCTTCCACCCGCGCGATGCGGCCCCCTGCCATGGCGCGCATCAGCGGGCTTTCCACCAGGGCCTTGCGCGACGGCCCTTTGGCCAGCAGTTCCGCATAATTCCAGCCATAGCGCATTTGTTCCTCACTGGTTCCGGCCGTACCCTGGATGATGAGGGTGGAATCGCCGCTGACGGCCGCCGCCAGATGCTCCGACACCCACGATTTGGCCGTGCCCGGCACGCCGTACAGAAGCAGGGCGCGATCCGTCGCCAGCGTGGCGACGGCGATTTCAATGACGCGCCGGTTGCCGATATATTTGGGCGTCACGGCAAAGCCGTTTTCCAGCGTGCCGCCCATAAGGTAGGTACACACTGCCCAGGGGGACAGTTCCCAATGAGCCGGGCGCTGGCGCGTGTCGGCCTTTTTCAACTCATCCAGCTCTTCGGCGAATTGCTGCTCGGCGTGACGGCGCAGAACCCTGGATGCTCCGTTGTCTTTCTTGTCTGCTGTGCTCATGGATCATTCTCACAAGGGGTTGACGATCAGGAAAAATAGCTGTGCAAGGTTCTGCGCTGCAGGGCTATGGCCGAAAACCCGGCAATGCCTTCACTGAGCCAGGGCCGCTCAATCGTGTTCTCAGAGCTGCTCCGGGGGCGGTCGCGCAGAATCTCATCCTGCACGCCGGCCAGCATATCGACCGGCAATGCAAGGGCCAGCGCCTCCATGATGGGGCAAAATTCGTAATCCCGTTCTTTCCTGGACATTCTGGCGCGCAGCGCGGCAATGGCCCGCTTCGCCAGCTCCGGAGAGAGCTGATACCCTTCCTCTTCCGCAGTAATTTCTCTGGTCAGGATCTCTCCCAGCGTCTCCGGAGAGATCCGCACGATACGTTTCAGCTCCCGTTCTTCAGGAGGAAGCATGCGAATAAGCTCGGCCTGGTCGAGCCGTTCGCTTCCGGGGCATTCCCATGCGGCGTTCTTTGTTCCGCTCTCCAGCAGGGCACGCGCCCATTGCGGCTCTGCTTCACGGCGCAGGGCGCCGCACCATGCCCCCTGCAGGGCGCTTTTCCATTCCGAATGCTCCGACAGCGCCAAGAGTTCCGCCGGGGTTCCGCCGCAATATTCCGTCCACCAGGCCAGAGGAACACTCACCGCCATCTGATACAGCCAGTATGCGCGCGGGCCGAACTGTCTGAACGGGGATTTCTCGCTGATAAAATCCGCCGCCCAGGACGGGTCATATTTTTCCGGAGCCACAGGCAGTATGCCCTTTTCGCCACGCAGGCGCTTGAGCAGGCCGGATGCCGCGTGACGAATGCCTTCCTTCCAGGACGGAGCAGCAGGCTCGTGCTCAGAGGTGCCCTGCGCAGCGTTGGCCATACAGGCCAGCAGGCGTTCACCCATACGGGCGACATAACGGCTGCGCGGCAGGCGGCTCAGCAGGCCTGCGGCCGTGCGGCGGACTTCCCTGCCGCGATCCTTGCGCAACACCTGTTCCAGCAGATCCTCATCCTCCATGCTCAACCCGTCGGAAAAAAGCTCCAGCAGGGCCTGACGCTCTGTTGCGTCCATGGAGTGCATATCCTGCATGAACAGGGCCCGCGCCCCGGCCGGGTCTTCCCCGCGCGCGGCTTTAAAATAGGCCTTCCGCCGGGTCGGGCGTCCGTATTCCCAGGCCTCCGGCGCAAGTTCTCCCGAAGAGGACAAGGCAAACATGTTCCAGTCCGGATTAAGCGCGGCCAGCCACAAGCCGCGTTCTCCGGCGGCCCGCGCCAGCATGGGGCGCAGAGAGACGTTCCAGCGCGCCATATTCAGGGCCGGAACAAGCAGCGAAGGCGGGAGCACCATCCGGCGCTCAGCCAGATAACGCAAGGCTTCCCATTGGAGCGGAATCACTTTCCCGCTGAAAATGTTCCGGTACAAATCCGTGATCGGTTCCCCTTCGGGAAGCATGGAACACGATTCCGCCGGGCACAGGGGCGGCACAACGTCATCACTCCGGGCTGCCTCGGGAACGTACGCGGCCAGTTCGCACACGGCCAGCACCCCCGCACCGCGCAGCAGAAGCCGGGCCGAATCGTCCGAGGAATTGCCCGCCGCATCGTTTAAAGCCGGGCTTTCCCCCGCGGATTTGCCAAAGCCGGACACGGCAAGATCCTGCAACAGGCGGCCGGTCGGGGTATCCGCGGCCGGAAACTCCGGCGCGCGCCGGGCCGTGCCGAGCAGAGCCTGAGCGCCGAGCAGACGCAACGCGGCATTCATACGCTTTCCTTTACTTGCGCATGGGCGAAAGCCCCGGCGATCCGCAGGCGGGCGCCGTCCCATTCTCCGCAGACAAAAAGCGGAAGCCCTCCGCTTTCAGCCAGCAGCTCCCATGCCTCATTATCCGTCATATCCAGAGGCAAAACACGTCCGGCATCCGTCAGCAACGCCCACTCGTTTTCCCGGCGGCAGAGACGCGCGCCATTGAAAACCAGCGGCAGGGGGAGCCTCCACGGGTTGGCGGCCAGTGTACGGGCCGCGCTCATCAGCGCGTCCTCTACGGTATTTGACACAGCCTGCGGCAAACTCCCGGGCAGTTTATGCGTGACCAAAGGCTTGCCGGGTTCGGGAGAGACAGGCTCCGGAGCATTGAGCGCGAACGCCCGCAACGGGGCGGAACCGGGGTGGAACGCAAGGTTCATACGCAGCGTGTCGCCGGGTGAAAAAAGATGCTCGAACTGCCGGCTTCCGTGCGAAAAATCCAGCAGCAGGGCCAGACGCCCGCTGCTCCGGCCGTACAGCCAGACTCTTCTCCGCCACAGCCTGTCTTCTTCCGCATGGCTCACGCCAAGCACATGCCAGATGTCCTCAATATGCTCCGCCCCCGTTGTCGTCCCATCCCTGACAGCTCCCATATCCGGAACGATCCCCAGCGCCGCGCGCAGATCCGCCTGCTCGCGGGGAGAAAGACGTTCCGGGTGGCGAAAGGCATCGATCAGGAGCTGCAACATCCCCAGTTTGCCGAGCAGAACAGCGGGCCATTCCTCCCCGCGATCCACAATGCCGCCCAGGGCCCGGAGGCGCGCCGCCATGCCCGGAGCCTGAGCGTCCACCATCCGCGCGGCCAGCTTGTCCCATACATCATATTGCCCGGAAAGTTGAGACAGACCATGCTGAACCTGATCGCAAAGCCAGCGCTCCAGCTCGTCCAACCCGCCCCGTATGCGCTCCAGACGGGCTTTTTCGCGTCTGGCCGCAGCAGCGGGGTCGGCTTTGGCCTGCTCCGCCCGGCGCTCTTTCTTTTCTTCCTGCCGGGCGGCCCGCTGCCGATGGGCGTCAAGCCATTCCGCGACCCAGTCCGGGCGTTCCGCTGCGGTAAAAAGCGGCGCGTGCCCGGCACACAGCATCAATAACGCAAGGGCGTGCTTGCAGGGAATTTTACGGCTGGGGCAGGAACAGGAACAGGTCGGCCCGGAAAGTTCAATCTTGACCTGATACGGCTTGCTTCCGCTCCCCCGGCACGCGCCCCACACGGCCGTTTCATCAAAGCCGAGAAGCGGCCATTTTTCCGGTGAAACAAGACCCCGTGCAGCCTTGACCGATGCATCGTCCGGAGCCATGGCGATGACGGCATCAAGAGAGATATCCATAATGACATCCTGAAAACGCATTACGCCGGAAAAAAACACTTTCCCCCTGAAGGGTGGGATGTTTCAAACCATAAAAGAATTTTTGATGAAACGCAAAACCCGCCGAAAGCTATCGTTTGTCTTTCCATAGCTTCAGGCGGGTTTTGGGTCAAGATTGTGTTAAAAGAACGCTCTGGAATAGTCTTGAAAATAACCTTGACCGCCGGAGGCGCGAGCGTAGCGAGCTATGGAGGCCGAGCCGAAGGCCGCGCAGCGTTCCCGTTAGCCGAGTCTTCAAGGTTTACGGGAATCGAGAGCAGAGATGAGCCTCGCTCCGCTCGACTCCGAGAGCATTTCAATGACAAAATGCTCTAACGACTGCCGCTGGCCCGTGTGGAACACGGGCTGTCTGGCGGCAACGGATGTTGCCGCTCGTGCCTCCGGCGGTCAGAGAAAGCTTAGTGCTTGACTTTGGCAATGGCGCTGCAATCCTCACGATCAAAGGCAGCAGCCTTTTTGTACAGTTCGTAGGCGCACTGCGCCAAAGGCAGGGACAACTCTTCCACTCTTGCGGCGCAATCCAGTGCAATGCCCATATCCTTGCGCAACAGACCGAGGGCAAAGGTGGGGGTGTAATTGTCCTCCACCATTTTACCGAAGTTGCGGTTAAACTGGGTGGAACCGCCCGCGCTGGCCTGCACCACTTCGACAAGCTGCGCCATGTCCAGGCCTTCCGCTTCGGCAAAGCGGTAGAACTCGCCCACG
Organism: uncultured Mailhella sp.; assembly: GCA_910579055.1. GTDB lineage: Bacteria > Desulfobacterota > Desulfovibrionia > Desulfovibrionales > Desulfovibrionaceae > Mailhella. The sequence continues at coordinate 18,516 of CAJTSU010000020.1, forward strand.
GCCGCCAGATTGATCGCGCCCAGCAGATTGGTCATGGCCTTGATCAGCTTGCCGTTCCCCACCTTGCCAAGCTGGTGCACTTTTTCCGCTATGGGAGCGAACACCTCTTCCGCCGCCCTGAATGCCTCCGGATCGCCCGCCCCCATAATGGTCAGCGTGCCGTCAATGGCTTTGGGCAGCGCGCCGGTAATCGGCGCGTCAATGACTTTCACCCCGCGATCCGCGTAATATTCCGCCACTTCACGCACCACTTCCGGCGAGCAGGAGGTCATTTCAATGATGATCGCCCCCTCCTTCACTGCCGCGTGCATGGCCTCATTCATATAGACTTCGCGTACCGAGGCGTCGTTGGGCACAATGCTGATGATGAAATCCGCCGTGCCTACCATATCTTCCAGCCGTTCGTCGATAATCGCGCCGAGCTTCCGCACTTCCCGCGGGCCTTCCACAAGGCCCTGATACACCATGACCCGCAGCTTGTGCCCGGCCCTCAGCAGGTTTTTCGCAATGGGCACGCCCATGGTGCCAAGGCCGAAAAAGGCTATTTCCGCCATGATTCTCTCCTGGTATTATATTGTGTTTCAAGCCGCAGCCGCCCTGTCCGCCGACAGGCTCGCAAGCCACGGACAGGGGGCATATCTTAATCAAAGCCTCAGCAGCCGGGCCGCATTGCCGTACAGAACCTTTTCCGCCGCCGGACTGCCCGCTCCCAGGGCGAGTTCCACCTGAAGCACGGCATAATGAAGATCGCTGAAGGGGTAATCCGTGCCCAGCAGCACCCTGTCTTCGCCCAGATGCTCCACGGCCTCCCGAATCTGGGCGGCGCAGAACGTGGTATCGGTGTAAACGTGCTCCAGCCCCGCAGTCAACCCGGTCAGCCTTGAAGGACAGTCCTTACCGCTCTGTGACCTCGTGCATAGGCGGGTCGGGCAGCGGGTACTAGCAGACTTCTTCAAGCGAAGCCGAGCCGGTGCGCCAGCCGAGGATCAGCGTCACCAGCCCGCCCATCAGGCAAATACCGGCGATAAACGCGCCCACGCCGGTGGAACCGGCGGCGGCGTAGAGATAGGGCACCAGCCACTGCGCGGCGGCCACGGCGCAACGGCCCGAGGCATTGATCACGCCGAAGCCGGTGTTGCGGATCTGGGTGGGGAAGGATTCAGCCATGTACAGGTTCAGGCACATGGCGCAGCACATGGAAATGAACTGAAAGCAGAAATACAGTATCGCCAGCACATAAAAGTTGTAGGGAACGGTCATGTACGCGGCGATTAATCCCCCCACCAGAAGAATCTGCACACCGATGGAAATTTTGCGCCCGCCGAACGCCCCCACATAACCGGACGCGATGATCCCGAGTGGAATGCCCACTGCGCCGATGGTGGAAATGGTCAGAGCGGCGGCCTGCTCCACGCCGTTGGCCTGCAGCAGGGCAGTGTTCCAGCCGTGGAACACGAAGGAAGGAATGTTCTGCCCGGCGGTAATGAGAAACAGGATGATGGTGCGCCAACGGTACTTGGGGTCGCCGAACATCTTGCCGATGAAATACAGCGATTGGGCGGGAGCGAATTCCTTCATGGTGATGCCAAAGGTCTTCATAACCGAAGGAGCCACGTAGCCAACCACCATGTTGTCCGTCTGATCGAAAAAGTACGCGAGCACCAGAATCGCCAAAATCACCATCTGATTGCGGTGGATCGGAATATCATCAAAATAATTGTTTGGGCGTTTTTCCATGGCGTGTATTCCTGTTCGTTTCCGGGCGGGGCGCCTTTCAGCCGGCCCCGCCGGCATGTTACGGAGATTGTCAGAGCAGACGGGCGGTCTCGGCGGACAGGCTCTTGTCCTTGCCCCTCCCCTTACCTCAGGTGCTTGCGCAGAAAGTCGCGCGCAGTGCGGTAGACGGTGCGGGCATCGGGTTCGGCGGGCTGTTCCGCCGTGGCCGGGGCGAAATTATGCTCGCCGTTGATCACGGCCAGTTCTTCCCAGTCCAGCCCCATCTGTTGAGCCTGCCGGCACATGTCGGCGGCGTGATCGGGCGTGACCAGGGAATCCGCCGTGCCGTAGATGAGCAGGCAGGGACGGGACTGAGGCCCCATGTAGCTGCGCGGGCTGCTTTCCTTCCACAGGGCTTCGTCGTGCAGGCGGCCGCGTGAAAGCAGACACTGCATGCAGTAGCGGATGCGGCCGTCACCGGTTTCATCCACCTTGCGGTCGCCGGATTTCACCACCCATTCCACATCCAGCACGCCGGAAAAGGACACCGCCGCCGCGATGTCGAAATCAACGGACGCAAGTTCCGGGTCTTCCTTCCATTTCCTCGTTTCGCTGGCCATCATGATTGCCGCGTAGCCGCCGGCGGAAGAGCCGCCCACCAGAATATTCTTCGGGTCAATGCCGTATTCGCCGGCGTTTTTGATCATGTAGCGCACGGCGTCACAGCAGTCACAGAGCTGATCGGGGAATTCGGCATGGTCTTTCAGCATACGGTATTCCACCGCCGCAATCTGCCAGCCGTCCTTGTTGATGACCTCCTCCCCCATCCAGTTGAGAAAGCGCTCTACCACCTCACGCTTCTTGTCCTGGCGGAACCACCCTCCCCCGTGCAGCAGGATAAGCAGAGGCGTGCTCTCCCTGGGGCCGCCCTTGGGCCGGTACAAATCCAGTTTCATATCATGACCCTTGATGCGCTTGTAAACAACATCCTCAAGGCATTCCACACTGTTGAGAAATTCCTGTTTGATCATCCCTGTTTTCCTTTTTTTAGGCTCTGTTCCAGAATGGCGTTAATAGCGTTGCGCGGGACGTATGGTTTTGCTCCGGCACAGGCGGCAATATTCATTGCCGCAAAGACAGCCCGTGTTCCACACGGGCCAAAGGCAACATGTGTCCACGACTGGCTCGCTTACGCCTTTGTGCGGCTTCGCCGCCCAAAGGCTCCGCTCCGCGAACTCTTTCTTCCGCTCCTCGCCCCCCTCCATGCCGCATTACCATGCGGCGGGGGGTCGTCGCTCCATGGCTCGCTAACGCTCGCGCCTCCGGCGGTCAAGGAAATTTTCAACACGGTTCTACAACAGAGCCTTTAAAAGACTCACCTTGCACAGCAGCGCAAGCAGTTGCTTGCGGCGCATGGGTATGCCGTTAAAAGGGACACGCCGGAGGGCATTGATGATTTTGTATTTAGCAGCGGACTTGTGAAAAAAATAATCTTAATCTTTTATACCATCTTATAACTTTTTCCGATAACCGCATCCGCTTAATTCCAGATATAATGACAGTTCTGGTCTGTCGCCGCACGTTCTGCCGCGAACACTCCGGCTCAATCCTGCGATCCTGCATAATCGCCCTGCGCGGAGGATTTTTCATGAACCCGGGCACTCTGTCCCTCCAGAAGCGAAATCTGGCCGTCAGCTGGCAGAAAAAACTGTTCGCAGCGGGACGTATGCTGGATACGTCAATTGTGAACGACATGGTGACGGCGTCATGGTTCCGCAGCCGCGCTTACGGCGTCGCGCCGGGTTATGTGTTTTCTTCCCCTGTGCCGGAACGGGAATTCAAATCGGCCCTGGAGCGCAACCGGGAACTGCTCAAAAGCGCCACCCCACTGATGGAAAAGCTGTTCGACGCCATTTCCGGATCACGCAGCGTTATCGGCCTGGCGGACAAAGCCGGGCTGATTATTCATACCGTGGGGCATGAAGAAGAACTGAAGCGCCTTATCGTATTTAATGCGGGCTACTACGCCACGGAAAAAACCAACGGCACCAACGGCATCGGCACCTGCCTCGTGGAGCGCAAGCCGCTGGAAATCATCGGGTGCGAGCACTATGCGGAACAGGCCTCCGGCTGGTGCTGTTCCGCCGCGCCGATCATGGACAGAAAGGGGACGCTGATCGGCGTACTCAACGTGTCCATTGAACTGGAAAATTACCACCAGCACACGCTGGGCATGGTGGCGGCTGCTGCCCACGCCATAGGCGAGCAGCTGCGCCTGCGCCGCCTTCTGCGCCAGCAGCGCATCATGTTTGAACTCATTGACGAAGGCGTGATTTTTCTGGACAGTGACGGCTTCATCAGCGCCTGGAATGATAAAGCCCGCGCCATGCTTTCGGCGCAGGACATGCGCGAGCGGGAAGACTTGCCGAATATCCGCGAACTGGTGTGTGAAAGCTCCGCTCTGGATGAGGCGCTGGCCTCCCGCAAGCCGCTGCACGATCAGGAATGCACGCTTCAACTCCGGCAGGGTACGCTCCAGTGCGTGCTTTCCTCCTCTCCCATGGAGGACAATTCCGGCCTGCTGCTTACCCTGCGGGAAACCAGGCGCCTGCGGGACTATGCCGCCAGACTCATGGGCGCAAAGGCCATTTATACTTTTGACGATATACTCGGAGACTCCCCGGCCATGCGCGATGTGCTGCGGCTGGGCCGGGCGGCCGCACAGGGCGAGATCACCACGCTGATTATGGGAGAAAGCGGCACGGGCAAGGAGCTGCTGGCGCAGGCCATTCACAATGCATCCTCCAGGCAGGGAGGGCCCTTTGTGGCGGTGAACTGCGGCGCGCTTCCGCCCGGCCTGGTTGAAAGCGAACTGTTCGGCTATGAGGAAGGCGCGTTTACCGGGGCAAGCAAACGCGGCAAGCCGGGCAAGTTTGAGCTGGCCGACGGCGGCACCATTTTTCTTGATGAAATCGGAGAAATGCCGCTGGACGCGCAGGCGGCCCTTCTGCGCCTGCTTCAGGAGGGGGAACTGACCCGCGTGGGCGGCACTCGCCCGCGCCGCGTGGCTCTGCGCGTCATCGCGGCCACCAACAGAATTCTTGCTGATGAAGTCCGGGCGCGCCGCTTTCGAGAGGATCTCTATTACCGCCTCAATGTGCTCACCATCCGCCTGCCCGCCCTGCGCGAACGGGCCGACGACCTGCCCGCGCTGGCCCTGCACTTTCTCCAGCGCTTCGGCGCGGCCTCTGGCAGGAAACATCTTGTTTTTTCACCGGAATGCTTTGAATCCCTTACGCGGCATCACTGGCCCGGCAACGTGAGGGAACTGGCCAACACCATTGAACGCACCATCGCACTGGCGGAAGGCTCCGTCATTTCCCGGCTGGACCTGCCCAACACGCAGCAGTTCCCGGAGCGCGGCCTGCCCGCCATGCCGCCGGGCACTCTGCGCTCGCGCGAAATGGAAGCCATCTTTGAAACGCTGAAGGCGAACGGCGGCAATATGCGGGCCGCGGCGCAAAGCCTGGGTATCGCCCGCAGTGCCCTGTATCGCAAGCTGCACCGCTATGGATTCACCCCCGATTTGTGGCGGGAGCACGAAGAGACGGCAGAATAAACCAGTTCAGCGCGCTTTTGTCGTCCCTAAATGAGACATGTCCCATGCTCCATGTCCCATTCAGGCACACCGGAACACTTCTGTATCGTTCCGCCCCTCCTTACGTTATCCGCTGAAAATACAGGATTATTTTCTACCCTGTTCCAGGCCGGAACGGCATGGCACGATCCTTGCTCTCTCATTCCCCAATGGCCCGGTTCCGTAGCTGATGCCGGGCATGAGACATACAAGGAGTTCCGATGCGTATCATCGACACCCGTTTCCGCCCCGGTACGCGAGAAACGCTCCAGGGCATTCTGACCAACCCGCTGTACAAAAACTTCAGCGAGGCCGCCAACTTCTCCGCCCGGCCCGAAGCCTCGCTTGCCGAAGAAGTCGCCATGCTGCGCGAACTTGGCGTGGTCAGGGCCGTTGTCACCGGGCGGGACATCTCCTCCACCGTGGACACGGCGTCCACCAACCCCGGCATGCTGGAAAGCATCGCAGCGTACCCGGATTTCTTCATTGGTTTCTACGGGGTCGATCCTCACCCCGGCATGAAGACCCTGCGCGCCCTGCGCGCCGAAATCCGCAATGGCGTGCGGGGCGTTTCCCTTGACCCGGCCATGAGCCGTTTGCCCGTCAACGACGCGAAATATTACCCCTATTACGCGCTGTGCTGTGAAGAAAACATGCCCGTCGCCATTACCACCGGCTGCTGTGCGGGCATGCCGGGCGTGCTGCTTGAACACCATGCCCCCTGGCTGATTGACCGTGTGGCCGCGGACTTCCCCGAACTGAAGATCATCATCAGCCACGGAGCCTACCCGTGGATCAGCGAAACTGTCGCTGTGGCCCTGCGCCACGCCAACGTCTGGCTGGATTTCTCCGCCTGCACGCACCTGCCGCAGATGGACCTGTATGTTCAGGCCGCCAACGGCGCCCTGCGGGACAAGGTGCTCTTCGCCAGCGCCCACCCCTTCGAGCATATCAGGGATACCCTGAAACAGTATGAAGGCATGCCCTTCACCCCTGAAGCCCGCGAACGCGTCATGTACGCCAATGCGGCCCGGCTGCTCCAGTAACCCGGATCGGTTCCCGAGGTGTTCTGAAGCGCTTTTAAGCCTGTAAACGGGGCAACCGCCCCGCAAGATCCGTTATACGGAGGTTTTCCATGAACAAGCTGTTGAAAGGCTGTTTCCTCGCCGCCCTGGCCCTTTCCCTGGGGGCTGGTCTTCCTGCCGACTCCCTGGCCGCAAAAAAAATCCTTATCCGTATTTCCCACACGGGCGCGGCGGATAACGAATTTTCCCTCGGCTACGAAAAGTTCAAGGAACTGGTGGAAGCCCGCACCAACGGTCAGGTGCAGGTAAAAATCTTCCCCAACGCGGTGCTCGGTTCGGACCGCGTGGCGGGCGAAGCCACGCAGCAGGGCAACCTTGAAGTCGTTTCCATTGCCACCAACATTCTTTCCAGCTTCACCAAGGCGGCGATTCCCTTTGATCTGCCCTTTGCCTGCGCGCCGGAAAAAAGGGACGCCTACATGCATTCCATGGCATACGGCGACATCAACAAATACCTCCGCGAAGAACTGGAAAAGGTGAATCTTGTCCCCTTCATGTTCAACGCCACCGCTCCGCGCAGTTACGTATTCACCAAGAAGGACGTAAAAAGCCTGGCAGACATGAAAGGCATCAAAATCCGCGCCACCCCATCCCCCATTGACGTGGCCAACGCCAAGGCCGTGGGCATGAACCCCACGGCTCTCGCCTTCGATGCCGTCTATCAGGCTCTCCAGCAGGGCACGGTGGATGGCGAACTGCTCAGTTTCCTTTCCATGAAGAGCTTCGGCCGCGCCGAAATCATCAAGTCCATGCTTGTCACCCAGCATAATTTCCCGGTGCATATTGCCTGCATGAACAAGGCCTTTTTCTACAACCTGCCCGAAGATATCCGCCAGACTATCCTCGACTGCGCCAAGGAAGCCCAGGAATGGGAATGGGGGCTGATGGACAGGATGGAGGAAGAAGGGCTCAAATACTGCCGCGACAACGGCGTTGCCGTGAACTTCCCCGACGAACAGCAGATGGCCGAAATCAAACAGTCCTTCCAGAAGGTATGGGAGGAATTCGGGCCGCAGCTTGACCCCAAAATGATCGAGCTTATCGCCGCCACGCAGAAATAAGCGCCATGCGGGGGGCCTGGCCCCCCCGCTCAGACTGATGACAAACCCCGCTTCGCGGCGTTTGCGCCGTCTAAGCCGCCAAAGCGGCTTGACGGAAAGGCACGAAAATTACTCGCTTCACGGCGCGGCAAAGCCGCGACCTGCTCGCAATTTTCGGGGCTGCTGAGCTTTGCCAGCAGCCTCTGCGGGGGGCCTGGCCCCCCCGCTTTTCCCCTGGCCTTCAATCCGTATAAGAGGCTTCCATGACAACGCCCGCACCGCTCTCCGACGCCGGAAAACATTCCCTTTTGCGCCTGCTGGATGAAAATTTCGAGAAACCCTTTCTTGTCATCGCGCTGCTGCTTTCCATCTCGCTCATCACATATCAGGTGCTGTTCCGCTATATCGCCACGGATCTTCTCGGCATGTCCGGCAGTACCGCGGAAGTGGAAGAGCTGGCCATCTACAGCTTCATATGGCTGTCCTACCTGTCCATCCCTCTGGCCATCAAAAACCGTTCCAATATCCGCATCACCATCCTGTTTGACGCCCTCCCGCCCCGCTGGCAGAATATTCTGTGGGTCATTGACGAAGGCGTGTTTTTTGTTTTTGCTCTGGTACTCGCCTGGCTGTGCGCCAGGCTGTCCGGCATGCAGCTCAAGTTCCCCCAATACACCCCGGCCATCGGCCTGTCCTATTTCTGGCCCTACCTCGTCCTGCCCATCGGCTTCGGGCTCATGAGCCTGCGCCTGCTGCAGAACCTGATAAAACAGCTCCGTATCACGGGCATCAAAGACAGCCTCATCGCCGTCGGCATCGGCGTTGTGCTTTCCGCGCCGATCTGGGGCCAATGGGACATCGGCATCATCGCCGCCCTGGCGGGCACCATGTTCCTCTGCCTGCTGCTCGGCGTGCCCATTGCCGTGGCGCTGGCCTTCTCGGCCATGGCCGCCCTGTACAATTCGGAATTTCTCAGCGTCTCCACCATGGCCCCCACCTCCTTCGCCGCGCTCGACTCCTTTACCATTATGGCGATTTTCTTCTTTGTAGCGGCGGGCGTGTTCATGGGATGCGGCGGCATTTCCCGCCAACTGGTGGATCTGGCCGACCTCATGGTCGGACGCCGCGTGGGCGGCATGGCCATGGCCACGGTCATCACCTGCATGTTCTTTGCCGCCATTTGCGGTTCCGGCCCGGCCACCGTGGCCGCCATCGGCGCCATTACCATTCCCGCCATGGTGGAACGCGGCTATGACAAGCGCTTTGCCGCCGCTCTGGTGGCGGCGGCAGGCTCCATCGGCGTGATGATCCCGCCCAGCAACCCCATGGTGGTCTATGGCGTGCTGGCCAAGGCCTCCATCGGCAAGCTGTTCATGGGCGGCATCATTCCCGGAGTCCTCACCGGCATGGTGCTCATGGGCTACAGCTATTACCTCAGCCGCAAGCACGGCTGGCGGGGCCTGGCGGAAAAAGTTCCCTTCAGGCAGAAGCTGAAGGTCATATGGGAAGCCAAGTGGGCCCTGCTGGTGCCGGTGATCATTCTCGGCGGCATCTACGGCGG
>CAJTSU010000020.1:27564-32465 GCA_910579055.1 uncultured Mailhella sp.
TGACCCCCACCGAGGCCGCCGCCATCAGCGCCTCTTACGGGCTGCTCGTGGGCATCTTCGTGTACAAGGGCATCAACCGCGAAAACTTTTTTTCAGTCTGTGTGGAATGCTGCACCACCAGCGCGGTCATCATCTTCCTCATCGCCATGGCCAGCAGTTTCGGTTATCTGCTTGCTCTCGAACAGGTGCCCGAATCCATCGCCCGCTTTATCCTGTCCCTGTCCGGCAACAAGATCATCATATTGCTGTGCATGAACCTTTTCCTGCTCATTGTGGGCGCGCTCATGGAACCGGCGGCGGCCACGATCATCCTTACCCCGATCCTCGCCCCGGTGGCGGTGAAACTGGGCGTGGACGTGGTGCACTTCGGCATCATCATGACCGTCAACCTGGCCATCGGCTTCGTCACGCCGCCGGTGGGTTCCAACCTCTTCGTGGCCAGCGCCACCAGCGGCCTGCGTCTTGAAGATATCGCCAGGGCGGCCCTGCCGATGATCGCGGGCATGATTCTGCTGCTCATGGCCATCACTTATATCCCGGCCATTTCGCTTTTCCTTCCCAACACCATGATGTAACATTCCGGTACGGGCGCAGACGCGCGCCCATGCCGGAATGCCACTGAACAGAGCAGAGCCGTTTCAAAATAACATTGCTGTAACAGGCTTTCAGGAGAAAACCATGCTGGACACCTGCTGTTATTCCCCGCAGGAACAAATTCTGCTTGCGGGAACCAAGGGCAAGACCAATCCCCATCGCAATACACACAAGCGCCTGTTCGAGATTCTGGAAGGCTTCGACGGCATGCCCCCGATCATCGACATTGAACGCGCCCGCCTGTTCACCGCGTCCATGAAAGGCACGGAAGGCCAGCCCCTGAACCTGCGCTGGGCCAAGGCATTACGGCACATTGCGGAAAACATCACCGTCTACGTGGATGACCGCCAGCTCATTGTGGGCCGCTGCGGTACGGACAAGGGGCGCTACGGCATCCTGTACCCCGAGCTGGATGGCGATTTCATGGGCGAATCCATGAACAATCTTGCCAACCGCGCGTCCGCTCCCATCCATGCCGACCCGGAAGACGTGCGCGTGGTAGTGGAAGAGATCTCGCCCTACTGGCAAGGCAAGACCTTCCATGAAGATCTCGTCCGTTCCCTGCCGGATGAAGCCAGGCATCTCGCGTATAACGATGAAAAAGGGTATTCCACCCGCTTCATATGCAGTGAAACCGCCTCGTATCGCTCCAGCCAGCAGTGGGTGCTGGACTATGCCAAGGTCATCAACCGGGGCTTCGCCGCGATCAAGGCCGAAGCACAGCAAAGACTCGCCGCTCTTGACCCCCTCAGCCTCACAGATACGCTCAGCAAAAAGCCCTTCCTTGAAGCGGTGATCCTCACCTGTGAGGCCATTGTCATATGGGCGCGCCGCCATGCCGCGCTGGCCCGGGAAAAGGCCGCGCACGAGCAGAACCCGGCCCGCGTGCGGGAATTGCTGCAAATCGCGGAACACTGCGAACGCGTGCCCGAATTCCCGGCCCGCACCTTTCATGAGGCCGTGCAGGCGCAATGGTTCGCACAGGCGTTTTCCCGGCTGGAGCAGCGCACCGGCACGATCATCTCCAACGGCCGCATGGATCAATACCTTTATCCCCTGTTCAAAAAAGACAAGGAAGAAGGCCGCCTGAGCGACGAGCAGGCCCTTGAGCTGTTTGACTGCCTGTGGCTGAACATGGCCCAGTTCACCGACCTTTCTCTTTCCGCCGGAGGCGCGGCCACGCAGGAAGGTTACGCCCACTGGGAAGCCGTGACCATCGGCGGGCAGACGCCGGAAGGCGCGGACGCCACCAACGAGCTGACCTATCTCATTCTTGAGTCGCGCCGCATTTCGCCCATGCCCTACCCGGATCTCGCCACCCGCATCCACGCCCGTTCTCCCGAGCGTTTTCTGTGGGAAATCGCGGAAACCATCAAAGTCGGCCAGGGGTATCCCAAGCTCTTCAATGATGAGGAAATCATCCCCCTGCATGTGGCCAAGGGCGCGGATCTGCGTTCCGCCTACGACTACACGGCCTCCGGCTGCGCGGAAATCCGCATGCCCAATCTGGACACCATGACCAGCGCGGGGTGTCAGGTAAACCTCGGGGCCGCTCTGGAAATGACCCTGCGCAACGGCCGCATGAAAAAGCACGGCGACGCGCTCATGGGGCTGGAAACGGGCGACCCGCGCAATTTCACCTCCTGGGAGGAATTCTGGCAAGCGTACGTGGCCCAGCAGACCCGCCTCATCAAGTACGCCTACCTCGATCAAATGGTTATTCATCAGGTGCGCGCGCGTCATTTCGCCGGTCCTCTGTCCTCCTGCCTGCATGATCTGTGCATGGCATCCTGCATGGATCTGCATTGCAGCGAACACATTCCCGGCGGGATTGAACTGGGCTTTTTCGATGTCATCGGCTTCGGCACGCTGGTGGATTCTCTGAGCGCGATCAAAAAGTTCGTATTTGAGGAAAAACGCATCACCATGAACGACCTGATCCTCGCTCTGGACTGCAACTTCGAGGGCATGGAACCCCTGCGCCGCCTTCTGGCCTCCGCTCCCCGCTTCGGCAACGCCGATCCCTATGCCGACGCCATCGGCAAGGCCGTGGATCGCGCGGCGCAGGATTACTGCCGCAAATACATGGCGGAAACCGGCCTGCATATCGACATCCGTACCGTGTCCGTTACCGCCAACGTGCCGCACGGCAAGGAAGTCGGCGCGCTGCCCAACGGCCGCAAGGACTGGATGCCGCTTTCCGACGGCTCCTCTCCGTCGCACGGGGCGGACGTGAAAGGCCCCACCGCCACGCTGATTTCGCAATACAACAGCAAGAACTGGGACTACAGCGAACGCGCCGCGCGCCTGCTGAACATCAAGTTCTCACCCAAGTGCCTGGAAGGGGAGGAAGGCTCCCGCCGTCTGGTCAGCTTCATCCGCGCGTTCTGCGACCTGAAGCTGTGGCATCTCCAGTTCAACGTCATCAACCGGGAAACGCTCGTCGCCGCGCAGGACGAACCGGAACGCTACAAGGGGCTGATTATCCGCATTGCCGGATACAGCGCCTATTTCACCGAACTGTCACGCGATCTCCAGAACGATCTCATCGCCCGCACCGAACACGGGTCAATATAGGGGATAAAACGGAGCAGCCATGTCCTCATACACCGCCGTTACCGGCCTCGTCTTCAATATCCAGAAATATTCCGTCCATGACGGCCCGGGCATCCGTACCATCGTCTTCTTCAAGGGCTGCCCCCTGCGCTGTCACTGGTGCAGCAATCCCGAATCACAGAACCTGAAGGCGGAACTCGGCTACAACCGGGACAAGTGCCTGCTCTGCGGCACCTGCGTCCGAACCTGCCCGGAAAACGCCCTGACTCTGACCCCCGATGGCGTGCGCATCGACCACGCCCGCTGCGACATGGAACAACTCTGCGCCCGAACCTGCCCGGCGGAAGCCCTCACCGTGTACGGCAAGCACCGTACTGTGCAGGATGTGCTGGATGAAGTGGAACAGGACAGCGTGTTCTATGCCCGCTCCGGCGGCGGTATGACCCTGAGCGGAGGCGAAGCGCTGGCCCAGCCCGAATTTGCTCTCGCCCTGCTGAGCGAAGCCCGCAAGCGCCGTATTCATCGGGCGCTGGAAACCTGCGCCTTTGTGCCCGAAGAAACCATGCTCCGCGCCGCCGAGCTGCTGAACTACCTGCTTATTGACATCAAATGTCTGGACAGCGCCAAACACAGCATCGGCACCGGCGTGCCCAACGAACGCATTCTTTCCAATATCCGGGCCGTGCGCGCCACTTTCCCCGGACTCCCGATTCACATCCGCACCCCGGTCGTGCCCGGCTACAACGATAACGACGAGGACATCCGGGCCATTGCCGAGTTTGTGAAAGGAACAGGCTGCGCACGCTATGAACTGTTGGCCTATCACCGTTTGGGAGAACAGAAATACCGCTTTCTTGGGCTGGATTACCTGCTGGGCGACCAGGAATTGAACGAGGGCCGCTTTGAACATCTGAAAATCCTTGCCGCTTCCATCTGCCCTCCGCCGCATGGCGAAGGCGCGGCCTGATCGCGCGAACGGCCCCCGGTTCATCATGATCGGGGGCCGTCGCTCAAGCCTCGCTACGCTCGCGCCTCCGGCGGTCAAGGTTATTTATCAACACCACGCTATAATAGAGCCTACAGTTTTAATAACCGCATTGCATTGCCATGAAAAACCTTATGGGCCGCCACCGTATCCGTTCCCAGGGCAAGTTCAACCTGAAGAGCTGCATAACGCATGTCTGAAAAGGGATAATCCGTTCCGAAAAGGAGTTTATCTTCTCCGAGCATATGCACAGCTTCCCTGATCTGCTCCGCTCCTGCAAACGTTGTGTCGGCATACACATGATTGAGCCCTTTTGTCATTTCCGCAAGCTGCGACGGATAATTGCGGCAGCAATGCGCCGCGACAAGATCATATTCCGGAAAGGTTCGGGCCAGTTCAACAAAGTCTTCCAGCGCGCCGAATTCAACGGATACAGGATATTGAGCTTCCTGTTCATGCAGATAATAGTTGCTCTTTCCCACATGGGCGATGACGGGCAGCCCCGCCTTGCCGAAAATTTCCACCGCTTCCATGACGAGAGGATCCGGCAATCTCCTGTTCTGGATCACAGGATGAAGCTTGAGGCCTTTTGCGCCCTTTTTAATATCGGAGCGCAGCTTATCCAGTACATCTTTCGGGGCACGCGAGAAATCCATGCTTGTAAACGGAATAACGCGGGAATCCAGATATGAGGCGGCAAGATATTCCTCAGATGACGAAGGACGGACAATAATCTTTGCTGATGAGTCAGGATTTTATCTGTTGC
>CAJTSU010000021.1 GCA_910579055.1 uncultured Mailhella sp.
GGGGAGGCAGCGCCTCCCCGAAGGAGAATACCTCAATGCTGGAACAGGAACTGAACGAATTCGGCAGACGCATGGGCCTGCCCGGCCTGAGCTTCAGCCCGTCCGGGCTGGCGGCGCTGGACGTGGAGCGCATGGGCCGTCTGCATCTGGAAAAGAGCGGAAAGCCGGGCGCGGAAGAGCTTCTGGTGTATCTGGCCCGGCCCTGCCCGGCCCATGACCGGGAAGCGCCGGAACGCGCTCTGGCGCTGTGCCATTACCGGCATCCCCGGCCCTTTCCCCTGAGCGCGGGCATGCACGGCGACCAGCTGATCATGCTGACCCGCCTGCAAGAAAGGGAGGTCACAGCTGCGAATTTGGAAAAAACAGCGCTCTTTCTTGCCGACGCCATGAACAACGTCATACAGGGGGCTTGAGCATGTCTTCCGTATCCTTCAATCTGCTGGATCCGAACCTGGGCATCCAAAACGTCATGACGGCGGGGAACGGGGAACATATGCCGGACGCCCGCCCGCTGGCCTCCTCCGTGCTGAGGGAAGCGGGGCTGGATGAGCTTTACCGCGCCGGCGCGGCGGAAAAGCAGATCGACGCGGCGCTGTGTCCTCCGGTGGGAGACGGTTCCGTCCTCCAGCCGGAAAACTTTCAGATGGAACTCAAAGGCTCCCTGGAAGCGCTGAAACAGTGCCGTGATCCGCGGGTAAGGGCTTTTGTGCGGGATGAACTCGGCCCGCTGCTGGAAAATACGGAACTTTTCAAGGCCTACACAGGCCTCATGGTGGGAGGCTAGCAGCATGACCGAAGATGAAAGCGCAGCGCTGAGCGGAGAACAGCGCCGGGCACTGCTGGTGCTGGGCTATCTGTTTCTGCGCATGGGGCAGTTTGCACGGGCGAAAAAACTGTTCGCCGCCCTGCTCGCGCTTGATCCCGGCGACGCATGGGCGCGGCGCAGTCTGGCGGCGGCATTTCTGGCGCTGGGCGACGGGGCCGCCGCGCTGGAGCACATCGACAAGGTTATGGGCACAGCCCCCCCGCCCTCACGCGACGCCGCGCTGCATCTGCTCAAAGCGCGCGCACTGTGGCTGACCGGACGCGCCGATGAGGCCAAAAACGCGGTGAACGCATGGCTCGCCGCGGGGGGAGAGCGCCTGTGAGCCTGTTTTCCAATGCGCGCAGCATCGTATCAGCTACAACCAGACACAGCGATCTGGCGCTGGTGGGCCTGTTGGTGGCGGTCATCGCCCTGATGATCATGCCCATGCCCACGGCGCTGGTGGATACGCTCATCGGGGCGAACCTGGCTCTTTCCTTCGCCATCATGATGATGACGATGTACGTCAAGACGCCGCTGGAGTTTTCCTCCTTTCCGACCATGCTGCTGTTCACCACGCTGTTCCGCGTGGGGTTGAACATCACCACCACCCGCCTGATCCTGCTCAACGCCGACGCCGGAGAAATCATCCAGACCTTCGGGGAATTCGCCCTGGGCGGCAACTTTGTGGTGGGCGCGGTGGTTTTTCTGATCCTCACCATCGTGCAGTTTCTGGTTATTTCCAAGGGCGC
Source organism: uncultured Mailhella sp. (assembly GCA_910579055.1). Lineage (GTDB taxonomy): Bacteria > Desulfobacterota > Desulfovibrionia > Desulfovibrionales > Desulfovibrionaceae > Mailhella. Next base: position 1,558 of record CAJTSU010000021.1, read on the forward strand.
GGAGCGCGTGGCCGAAGTGGGCGCGCGCTTCACCCTGGACGCCATGCCCGGCAAACAGATGTCCATTGACGCGGACATGCGCGCCGGGGTCATCGACATGGAGGAAGCCCAGAAACGGCGTGACGCCATCAGCCAGGAAAGCAAGATGTTCGGGGCCATGGACGGAGCCATGAAATTCGTCAAGGGCGACAGTATCGCCGGAATGATCGTGGCCGTCGTCAACATCGTCGGCGGCACGATCATCGGCATTACCCAGCACGGCATTTCCGCAGGGGAAGCGCTTCAGCTTTATGGTATCCTGACCATCGGGGACGGCCTTGTCTCCCAGATTCCCTCGCTGATCATCGCCATTTCGGCGGGCATCCTCATTACCCGTTCCGGCGACACCGACGTGGACGTGGGCGCCCAGATCGGCGGGCAATTCTTCGCCCAGCCCAAGGCTCTGGAAATGGCGGGGGGGCTGATTTTCCTTTTTGCCCTTATCCCCGGTTTCCCCAAACCGCAGCTTTTTACTCTGGCCCTTGCCGCGGGCGGCCTTGGCTATGTGCTGGACAAACTCAAATCCGCGCCGCAGGAGCGGGATGCCAAAAAAGAACTGGCGCAGTCTCTCAAGCCCACAGTCAAAAGCCGGGGCGCCCCCCGCAAGGCCGGGGCGCGGGACGAGTTCGCCCCCACTGTGCCCATTATCCTTGATATATCCGAAGGGCTGGCCGCCTCCCTGGATTACGACGCTCTGAACGAAGAACTGTCCGCATTGCGCCGCGCCCTGTATTTCGACCTGGGCGTCCCCTTTCCGGGGATCAACCTGCGTGTCTCCCCCACGCTTCCGGAGCTTTCCTACGTGCTTCAGGTCAATGAAATTCCCATGTCGCGCGGCAGGCTTGAACCGGGCATGGTTCTCGCGCGGGAAAGCGAGAACACCCTGCACATGCTCGGCATTGACGTGAAAAAGGGCGAAAAATTTCTGCCGGACGTGGAAAGTCTGTGGGTTCCGAAGGAGAAACAGGCTCAGCTGGAGCAGGCCGGGCTTTCCTGCATGAGCCATTCCCGCATTCTGGCCTATCATCTTTCTCTGGTGCTGGCGCGCCACGCATCCGGCTTCATCGGCATGCAGGAAACCAAGTACCTGCTGGACAAAATGGAGGAGCGTTCCCCGGATCTGGTGCGCGAGGCCACACGCCTGCTGCCCGTGCAGCGCATTGCCGAAATTTTCCAGCGCCTCGCACAGGAACAGATATCCATCCGCGATTTGCGCAGTATCCTGGAAGCCATCATTGAATGGAGCCCCAAGGAAAAGGATACCGTCATGCTCACCGAATATGTGCGCGGCGCGCTGAAGCGGCAGATCAGCTACATGTATTCGCGCGGGCAGAATATGCTCCCGGCCATTCTTATGGACCCCGCAGTGGAGGAAACCATACGCAAGGCCATACGGCAAACCTCGGCCGGAGCCTTTCTGGCGCTCGACCCGGATACCTCGCGCCGCTTCATTGAAGCCGTAAGCGCGGCGGCGGGAGACTACCGCAGGCAGCTCCAGGTTCCGGTGCTGCTGGCCAGCATGGATATCCGCCGCTATGTACGGCGGCTTATCGAGGGCGAACACTATAAACTGCCCGTGGTTTCGTATCAGGAGATCACGCCGGAAATCAGCGTCCAGCCCGTGAACAGGATACGACTCTGACACCCTTTAACCGCCGGAGCAGCCGATGGAACTTGCCATCGATTATGCCGTGAAGGCTCTGTATCTGGTCATGATGCTCTCCTTGCCGCCCATTGTGGTGGCTTCTGCCGTGGGCATCGTGCTCAGCCTTATTCAGGCCATCACTCAACTTCAGGAGCAAACCCTGACCTTCGGCGTGAAACTGCTGGCTGTGGGCCTCACGCTCTTTCTCATGGGGGGTCGGCTTGGCGGAGAAATCCTGCGTTACGCCGGAGAAATCTTCAATCGTTTTTACCTGATATGAAACGCTCCTCGTTTGGCACGCCTTTTGCTTTTTTTTCTGAAATATCGTTCCCAAAACCCATTCCATGCCAATATTATTGGCATCAACACCATAAGGAGATCCCATGCGCAAAACTCTGCATGAACTGGTGACGGGGTACGCCGCGGCGACCGGCTGTGCCTGCAAAGCCGAGGAGGGAAGCTGTCAGGCCGTTCTCTCCGTGGAGGGGCTGGACGTCCACATCGGACTGGCGGAAAGCTCCGGCATGATCGTGTTCCAGACAGGCGTGGCCCTGCTGCCGCCCGCAGGCGGAGGAAGAGAGGCTTTCTGCATGAAGCTCCTTGCCGCCAACAATCTTTTCACGGACACCATGGGCTTTACCCTCGGCGTGGATGAAAGCCAGGAGCTGGTCACTGTCCAGCTTGTATGGGATCTTTCCCGTGCGGATGCGGAGGCCTTTGCCCGCATCGTGAACAATCTGCTTGCCGTGGCGGCGGACTGGATGATCCGGCTGGACGAATGGCGGCCTTCCGCACCCGGCGAAGAACACGCCGCGCCCACGGACATATCCGGCGAAGCGCCTTTCATGAATTTCCTGAAAATTTAATCCGGCAAGAGGAAAACATCATGCGTATCGAATCCAACCGGCAGATGCTCCAGCATATTGAAAACGGCGGCAATCTCAAGTTGAACCGCGAGGGTCAGCTTGAAACCCTGAGCGCGGCCGAGCGCTTTTTCCGGAAAATCGGCGACGCGTTTCGTTCCCTCAGCGCGGCGGGACGCGCCGCCATTGAAACACGCAATACAAGACTGCACGAGGCCATGGCCGACATGGTGCGGCGGGATACCCTGATCAATCCGGCTCAGGCGGAAATCCAGCGGCCCCCGATCACGCAGATCGAGCGAAACCGCATGTGCGCGAGCCTTGCCATGGCGGGGGAACTGGCGAAGCTCCCGCCCGAATCCAGAGCGGCGACACGCGCACTGGTTCTGCACCAGCTCAGGGAACACGGCGTGTTGAACCACAACGCGGCAACCGTGCGCGCCAACATCCAGCAGTTCATGCAGAGGATTAACAGCGATCCCGTTTTATCCAATGGCCTGAAATGTGCCTTCTCCCTTTCCAGCGCCCGGCTTCAGCCCATGATGAATGAAATGGCCGAAGACACCAGAGCGGAATTTCGGAAGCCGACACAACAGGCCAACATCGAAAACGGCATACACGCTTCCTACCCCAAGGACGCACAGCGGAATTCCGTCCGCAGCATCAACGGACAGCCCGTGAACAAGGATGATTTGGCAGGGCAGCTCAAGGCTCTCGTCCCCAATGAAAAAATGAGCGCCTTTATCAGCTTTGCGGCTTCCCAGGCAGGTATTGAAGGGGCGCTTTACAAACACCTTGCCATGCCCGGCGGCACCAAGCCCAATCCGGACAGTCCCAATCTTGCCGAAATTCAGGCAAAGGGGCTGCAACTGGGCACGCCCTACCACAAGTATGAACTCAATATCCAGAACGGCAAGGCCACCATCCGCCTGGATATGGATGTCGCCCTTCAGCCGCTGGGGACCCCAAATGACGGGCACGGCGTCGGAGGGAGCAGATATGCCGTAACCATGGAAATTGATCTTAATCAGGACATGACCGGCAAGGACATGCCGGACTTCACACTCAGCGGCGAGTGTACCGCCTTCGGGCCGGACAACTGACACCGAACCCGGACGAGCATGGACATCACCGGGCTGTTCCAGGCGCTGGATCTCTACCGTCACCTGACCGCGATCCTGATCGGCATGCCGCGGCTCTTCACGCTCGTCCTTGTCGCGCCCTTTTTCGGGGCGGCGGTGGTGACGGGGCAAATCCGGCTGATTCTGGTTCTGGCCCTGTATCTGCCTCTTCACCCCATGGTGCTGGACAGCCTTGCGCCGGAAGCCGGCCTTTCCGCCGCCATGACCCTGGAAGCGGGCGGAAAACTCGCCCTGCTGCTGTGCAAGGAAACCCTGCTCGGGCTGATGCTCGGTTTTCTCGCGGGGATCGCCTTCTGGACGGTGCAGAGCGCGGGCTTTTTCATCGACAACCAGCGCGGTGCCAGCATGGCGGAGGGCGCGGACATTCTTTCCGGTGATCAGAGCAGCCCCATGGGCCAGTTGCTGTTCCAGAGCATGACCTACCTGTTCTACGCTTCCGGAGCCTTTCTGGCCTTTGTCGGGGTCATTTATGCCAGTTACGAACTCTGGCCTGCGGCCCGCCCCCTTCCTGCGGAATTTACCATGGCGCTGCCCCTGTACTTCGCGGGCAAGGTCGGCTGGCTCATGGGGCACATGCTGCTGCTCGCCGGGCCGATTTCCGTGGCCTGCCTGCTCACGGACATCTCGCTCGGGCTGGTCAACCGCTTCGCTTCACAGCTCAACGTCTATGTGCTGGCCATGCCCATCAAGAGCGGGCTGGCCGCCTTTCTGCTGTGCTTCTACTTCGGGCTGCTGCTCTCCCGCGCGCCGGAACTGTTTGCATTCATGCGCGAATCCATACTCACCCTGCCCAACCTGCTGGGGCCGTAAAAAATACTCTGCGGGGGAGGGGAACCTTTCTGCAGAAAGGTTCCCCTCCCCCGCACCCCCTCCTCTCCCAAGACTTTTGTTATCCGAAACTGCCACAGGAACCGTATCCCATGAGCGACGAAAAAACAGAACAACCAACGCCAAAGCGACTGCGGGACGCGCGGGAAAAAGGGCAAGTGGCCAAAAGCCAGGATGTCCCCTCGGCGCTTACGGTCATGGCGGTGGCGGTGTATCTTCTCGCCATGGCCCCGGATATGCTCAACACCCTCATGAGCATGGGGGAAATTCCCATGCTGGTCATGAACAGACCCTTTTCCGAAGCTTTGGGCATTGTGGCCACAACGACACTGTCCTGCGCCCTGCGCGTGGCCGGCCCGCTGGTCGGCATGGTCATGGGCGTGGCGCTGTGCGCCAATCTGGCTCAGGTGGGCGTTATGTTTTCCATCCAGTCCGCTCTGCCCAAGCTGGACAACGTCAGCCCGGGCAAATGGTTCAAAAAGGTATTTTCTCTCAAGAACGCTGTTGAATTCCTTAAAAATATTATTAAAGTAACGGTACTCGGCGTCACGGTGTATGTCATCTTCACCGACTATCTGCCGCTCCTGTTCCGCATTCCTCAGGGGGGCACGGGCGACATGTGGAGCATACTGGGAGCCGCCGCCGGAGATCTGGTGCTGACGGCGGCGGGCGTGTTCTGTGTTATTGCGGCGGCTGACTGGTTTTTCCAGAAATGGCAGTTCAACAAGCAGAACATGATGAGCAAGGATGAGGTCAAGCGGGAATACAAGGAAAGCGAGGGCGACCCGCTGATCAAGAGCAAGCGCAAACAGCTGCATCAGGAAATGATCGCCCGGAACCAGGTAGCCAATACCAGAAAAGCGAAGGTGCTTGTGACCAACCCCACTCATTTTGCCGTGGCCCTTGACTATGAAAAGGACAAAACGCCTTTGCCCGTCATTCTGGCCAGGGGGCAGGGCGCGTTGGCCCAGCGCATGATCCGCGCGGCGCGGGAAGAAGGCATACCCATTATGCGCAATGTGCCGCTGGCGCGCAGCCTGTTTGAACAGGGCACGGAAAATTCCTATATTCCCCGGGATCTCATCGGCCCTGTGGCGGAAGTATTACGCTGGGCACAGAGCCTCCAGCGCTGAGAGCGCAAACGCACCCCATGAAGGGCAACACGACAGGGCACCCTATGAGCGCTGAAAAAAACGATTTCTCAACAATGCTGGAAAAACTGATCCGCCTGTGCGACGACCTCGCCTGGGGCCGTCCCGCCGATGAAAACGCCCTGTTTGAACTGACAAAAACGGGAACCTCCACGCCGGAACTGGAACGCCTGGCCGAAGCCTTCGGCATGATGACGGTCAAGGTGGAAGCGCGGGAGTTCCAGCGCGCCGGGTTAATCGAGGAACTGGAGCAGCGCAACCGCGAGCTGGAAGAAGCCCGCGCCAGCCTTCAGGAACGAAATGTGCAGCTCGTGGAAACGCTGCGGCGGGAATACAACGTGCGCCGCGTCATCGGCCATTGCGAAGCCATGAAGCGTGTGGTGAGTCAGGCTCTCGCCATTGCCCGCCGCCCCATCAATACGCTGATCCTCGGCCCTACCGGAACGGGCAAGGAAGTCATCGCCAAAACCATTCATTATCACTCCCCCCGGCGCGAAGCTCCCTTTGTGGCGGTAAACTGCACGGCCATTCCCGACTCGCTGTTTGAAAGCGAGATGTTCGGCATTGAAAAGGGCGTAGCCACCGGGGTCAACGCCCGGCGCGGTCTGGTGGAAGAAGCCTCGGGCGGCACGCTTTTTCTCGACGAGCTGGCGGACATGTCTCTTGCCAATCAGGCCAAGCTGCTGCGCGTGCTGGAAGAGCGGGAAGTATTGCGCGTGGGCAGCTCCCGGCCCGTGCCTGTGGACATCAAAGTCATTGCCGCCACCAATGTTGAACTGGAAAAAGCGGTCCGGGAAGGGCGCTTTCGCGAAGACCTTTATTATCGCATTAATGTGGCGGAACTGCGCCTGCCCCCGCTGTGCGAACGTGGAGACGACATTCTGCTGCTGGCGCGGCACCTGCTGGAGCAGCATGCGCGGGCCATGGGCAGGCAACGCCTGAGCCTCGCTCCGGTCACGCGCCGATGCCTGCTGGCCTACAACTGGCCGGGCAACGTACGCGAACTCAACAATGAAATGGAACGGGCGGCAGCGCTGGCCCTGGAAGACGTGATCCGGCCTTCCGATCTTTCCCCGCGGGTACTGGCGGCGCTGGCCGCGAACAAAGGCCTCGCCGACCTCCAGGCCGATATCATGCCCGCGGACAGTATTCCGCCCCGAACCGGGGCAGTGCCCGAAACGCTCTTCAATCTGGAAGAAGCGGAACGCCTGCTGATCCGGCGCGCTCTTGAAGCCTGCGGCGGAAACAAGAGCCGCGCCGCCGAAATGCTTGGCATTACCCGCGAGGGACTGCGCAAAAAACTGCTGCGTCTCGGCCTCCACCCCGAAAAAAGCGGCCCGGAAACCGGGGAAAGCAGAGGTAACGCATGAACATGACACTCCGGACGCGACTGGCCCTGTTAGCCGCCCTTTCGGTCGCTCTTTCGGTAGGACTGGTGCTGTACCTGACCTGGCGGATGGTCGGCGAAACCATGATTCGCATGGAGGAAAGAAGTTTTGCCTCCCTGATGCTGGTGCAGGAGGAGAGCCTGAACGCGGCCTTCATGAGCCAGTTGGCGAACAAGGTGCGCGCTGTGCGGGAGCGCAAGAACCAGCTGGAAGAAGCGGCGGCCCGGGTAATCAGCGTTCTTTCCGCACTGAACGGAAAGCTTCCGGAAGGCGCGGAACGGGAGCGTCTGACAAGGAACGTGCTGTCCGGCATGGATTCCGGCGGGATACGGGTGGAGCTCCTGCGTCCGGCGGATCTGTTCGCGGGCGGCGTCAGCCGCCTTGGCCTGAAACCGAATGCGCGCGACGCGAAGCAGCGTACGCTGAGCGGCATTCTGGAACATCTGCCGCGCAGCGGCGATTTCGCCGTCATGGAACTGCCGCGCAGTCTGACCGTGGCAGGCAGCGCCTTTGCCCTGACATCGGAACTGGAACGACCAGCGCTGGCCTTCTTTCTGCCCCTGTATTCCGGGGAACATCAGTCCCTGCCGGGAAGAGTTCTGGTCACGCTGACCTCGCTGGAAGATCTGGAAGTGCAGGCCGCCGCCTCGGAAGCCGCGCTGCTGGAATCCACACGGGAAAAATTCGCCAGCATGAGCCTGTATCGGCGCGGCCTTGTGGCCCTGCTGAACAGGGACGGAGAGATTCTGGCCTCGGGCGGAGACGGACAGCTCCCCGGTGAAAGCCTGGCTCCCGCTCTGGAAGAAGCCCGGCGCACCGGGCGCGCCCAGGTCACGCTGACCTCGGCATACGGCGATCTGCTCTGTCTGGTGAGTTACAGCCGCGCGTTCGGCTGGTACACGGCCATGACCGCGCCGCTGTCCGAAATCCGCGCCCCTTCCGACACGCTGCTTTCCCGCCTGTTCATGATCAGCCTGGCGATCACGCTTCTGACCTCGCTGCTTGCCCTGTTCATGCTCATGCGGGCGCTTCGCCCGCTGGGTCTTTTGACGCGCAAAACGGATGAACTGGCGCAGGTAGACTTTTCCGCCCCGGACGCGCTGGAAAAACTGGAACCGCTGATGGCTCGCGGGCTTCCCCTTGAACGGCTGGACGAACCGGGACAACTTGCCCGCGCCTTCGCCCGCATGGGCAAGGCCCTGTCCGAAAATATCCGCAACCTTATGGAAACCACCGCCAGCAAGGAGCGCATGGAAGGCGAACTGTCCGCCGCCCGTGATATCCAGATGGGCATCCTGCCTCCTCCGGACGGCGCGCCGGAAATCTGCGGCTTTTCCGCCTCCGCCTTTCTGGACCCGGCCAAGGAAGTGGGCGGCGACCTGTACGACTTTTTCACCACCCGGGACGGCAGGCGCGCGCTGGTACTCGGCGACGTCTCCGGCAAGGGCGTGCCCGCCGCGCTGTTCATGTCCATGACCGTGACCCTGGTGCGCTACGCGCTGGATTCCGGCCTCGATCCCGCGGCGGCCATGACCAGGGTCAACGCCATGCTGGAGGAACACAACCCCGGCAACATGTTCGTCACGCTCTTTCTTGCGCTGTATGATCCCAAAACCGGGGATTTGGCCTATGCCAACGGCGGGCACTGCCCGCCCTGCATTGTCGGAGCGAACCCCTCCCGCCCCTTGCGCCTGCTGGAGCATTTGAGCGGGCCGCTGGTGGGCGTTATGCCCGATCTGGAATACAAACTGTTCCTTGACCGGCTGGAAGACGGAGAAACCTGCCTGCTGTTTACGGACGGCGTAACGGAAGCCATGAACGAACGCAAGGAACTGTACGGCGAGGAACGGCTCATGGCCTTCATTGCAAAGCATCGGAACGCAAAGCCGAAAGAGCTGCTTGCGCTTGTTTTCGGCGATATCATACTCTACCGGGGCGAAGAACCGCAATCCGATGATATCACCATGCTTGCCTTCTGCCGCCCCAATCCATCAGTCAGTGCCGTTGCCACGCCCGCTGCGCCGCATCCCGGAACAGACTCCACGGCTGACGCGTTCCACGCTGCCGAAAAAGCAGCCGGTATCGAAAAATGACGACAGAAAAAACAACCGCAACCCAGGCCGGGCACAACAAGGTACATCGCGCGAACGCCGCGGCCCTGGCCGGGTGGTTCGTCGTACTTGTGTGCAGTCTGCTCATCTACGACGCCCTGCTGTTCTCTTCCCTGAGCAGAGAAGTATGGAGCGACGTGCAGGCCTCCGCCCGTGTGGCCGCAGACAACCTGCGGCTGAATGTCGCCACGGGCGTCCGCTTCGGGAAAAAGCCGGAAAGCTACCGGGGGCTGGACAAGCTGCTGATCCACGCCGCGGATGCGGCCGGAATGCCGCTGGCCGCGCTGGACGCGAAGGGAAACATCATCCTTTCCCACGGGAACTTTCCTCCGGATGCCTTCCATACGGGTGACATACTGGCGAACGAAGACGGCTTTACCCTGCGCGAGGATCGCGGAGACAACGGCGGGCGCACGATACTTGTCCCCGTGTTCGGGCGCGGCGGCGATATTGCCGGGCATATCGGAGCCCGCATCGAGCGCGCGCCGCTGGGTGCCGAACTGTCTTCCATGTTCAGGAAACAGCTTGTCGCACAAGGAGCCGTATCCCTTGCCGGGCTGCTGCTGCTCGCGGGCCTGCTCGCCGCGGCAGGACGCGGAGGCAAAAAAAACGCCCCGCGCAGTCTCTCCCGCTTCACCCGTATATCGGGCATCGCCGTATTTCTTCTGGTGATGCTGGCCAATGGCGCGCTGGCTCTGCATGCCGTCAGTTCCCGCTACACAGACAGCCTGGAACAGGATGCCGGCCGCACCGGGGCGCTGCTCACGGAAGCGCTTAACCGGCTTCTGCTGGTCGGCGTTTCCTTTGAGCGCATGGACAGCGTTGACGCCTACCTCTCCGGCATCGCCGCCGCGCACAACGGAACCATCGCGCTGGAAATCCTGAATCCGCGCGGAGTCCGCGTCGCGGGCAGCGCGCCGGAAGGAACCGCGCTGCTGCCGGAAGCGCGGAATTTCCCTCTGCTGAACGGAGGAGGAGGGCGTTCTCTGCACAGGCCGGAAGAAGATGCTTCCGGGTGGAGGCTGCGCGTCTCGATTGTCCGCGCTCCCTGGCTGGATCGCCTGCGCGCCACAGCGCTGGACATGCTGACCATGGTGGCGGTTTCACTGATTTTTATGGTGGAACTTTTTCTTCTGCTCACGCGCGGGATGGAACTGATCCACAAGGAAAAAGAGGCTTCCGGTGCCCCGGCGGATCTGAAGGCCGGCCATAGCGGCCGGAGCGGCCAAAGTGGACTGCTGCGCCCGCTGGTGTTTTTCATGCTTTTTGCCATGGACATGTCCATTTCGTTTATCCCTCTGCGCATGGCGGAACTTGTCCCAGCCGGGAGCCTTTCCCGCGACATGCTGCTGGGCCTGCCCATTTCCGCTGAAATGGGCATGACAGGGCTGAGCGTGCTGCTTGCCGGAGCCTGGATAACGCGGCAGGGGGCGCGTCCCCCGCTCATGACAGGGTTGGCGCTGGTGGGGTTGGGTTATCTCGGTTCCATGCTGGCTTGCGCACCGTGGCATTTTGTGGCCGCGCGCGCTGTGGTGGGGCTGGGCTACGGCCTGGCCCTGCTCACCGCGCAGGCCTGTACGGTCAAGGACGGCATGCTGGCCGACATGTTCGCCGGGGTGTACGCCGGTTCCCTGTGCGGCAGCGCCATGGGCGCCATGCTCGCGGAACGCTTCGGCTATACGCCCGTGTTCCTGCTTTCCGCCGTTATTCTGCTCTGTCTTGTTCCCTTGCCGCGTCTGTTTCTCCGGGGCGGAAGAGAGGGGGAAACAGGTTCATCCTCCAGCGCAAACATCACGTTCGGCCAGATACGCCGCCTGCTGGGCGACCGCCGTTTTCCGGCTTTCGTGCTGCTCAGTCTGGTGCCTTCGGCCATGCTGTGCGTGGGCTTTCTCAACTATTTTCTTCCCGTCTATCTGAAGAATGCAGGTACGGCACAATCCGACATCGGCCGCATTTATATGCTCAACTGCCTGCTGGTCATCTACAGCGGGCCGCCGCTCAGCAGGCTGGTGATGAAAAGCCGCTCCAAGGCAGGCATGGTCTGCGCCGCGGGCGTCATTTCTTCCCTGGCCCTGCTTGGCCTGGCCGTACTTCCTCCCCTGCCCGCCACGCTGATCGGAGCCATGCTGGTGGGGCTGGCTACCGGCCTGAACATCCCCGCGCAAAGTGAGTATTTGCTGCAACTGGACATCGCCAGAGCCATCGGCGTTGACCGGAGCATGGGGCTGCTGGATGCGATCCAGCGCGTGGGGCAGGTGCTTGGCCCGCTGTGTACGGGAGCGGCGCTGATCGTCATGAACGTGAATGAGGCGGCCACAACAGTCGGTGCGGGGTTCCTTGTCATTTCGCTTGCGTTCCTGGTTCTGGCGCAGCCGCCCCGCAAGGCGCGGAGGAAAAACGCATGAATGCGGAAACCCGAAAAATGTGCCTGAAACAGCTGCGGGCCGTCATTCCCGAAGCCATGGCGCATATGGAAGGAAGCGCCGGGGCGCTTTCCCTTGCCGAATATGCGCGCGGCATGTCGCAAACCGGAGACGCCCCCCTTCAGGATGGAGAAGACCTGATCGCGCTGGCGGAAGCTGAAGCAGCCCGAATCTTTTCCCCCGCCACGGGGGCGGCTCTGCGCCGGGAGCTGGAAACACGCTTTCTGGCTCTGACAGCCAATCATCACGGTGTGGATTTTCATCCGGAATTTCTTCAGGGAGATCTCGTCTTCGCGCTTGGCTGCAAAGATGCCGTGCCGCTGTTCGCCTGCGGGGGAGTGCCATGCAACAATATGGCATACCCGCGCGGCCTGCTGTTCCCTCCGCGTGAGGCGGGCAGTGCCAAACCGGGCCGTTTTCCGGCGCTGGCAGCCGGCGATCGTCACGCCTTTGTCAACGCGCAAATCCCGTTCTGCGCGGCCCATGTTCATTCCGCCCTTGACGGCCTGCCGCGCGCGGGGCTGGCGGAAACAGAACGGCATTTTGCCGCGGAAATGCTGACGGGCGTCTACCTTCATCCCTCCGTACTGCGGCAGACATGCTTTCGGGATCAAATGTCCGCGGCAAACGCCCTGCTGTGGAACAGGCTCGCAGGTTCCGGGCTGCGGCTGGCCTGCCTGGACTTCCAGCATCTCTGCGGACTGCTTCTCGCCGAAGAACTGAAACATCCGGATACGCTCGCGCATGCTCTCCTGCTGGAACCGGAACTGACGAAAGCGGTTTTTCATGCGCTCAACGGGGCGCGGGCGTGCTGGAGCATACAGGAAGACGAACCCCCGATGCGGGGGAGTTTCCTGTTCTGGGGGCTGGATGAAAAAGGCCGCGGCGTCCCGCTGCGCCCGGACTTCAGGGAACGGGCGCTCATTTCACCGCGCCGCCCGGACATGCGTTTTGCGCTGAAACAGGACGCATTGAGCACAGCGCTTGCCTCCCGCCGTCTGCTGCCCACCCTGTATCTGAGCTTCGCCATGACCGCGCTGGCACGAGGCCTCGCCTGCGCGGGCGGGGTATTTCAGTTCGCCTACCTGCCCGCCATGAAAAAGGGCACGGCGGAAGCGCTGCGCCGCTGCGGAGAACATGCGCGGGCGGACAGGCTTTCCGTATCCTGCCCGCTGGGAGCGGGCTTTCATGCCCTGCGCGCGCCGGGCACCCAAAATGAAGACCCGGATCACGCGGCTGGCCCGCTGGATATCCTTCGGCATGGCGGGCTTTCTGAAAAGGACTGGAGGACGTTCGGAGAACTGCGGACGGAGGAAGCGTTTCTCAGTTCACTTCAATTCCAATATGAAGACATCATTCCCGAAGCGGAACGCCTGCCCGGCTGGTTTGAAGCTCTGCGTCGCACGCCCTCTTTCGTGCTTCAGCATGACAAAAAAATATGAGAAGTACGATGCCCGATCTGATATTGAACATGGACGCCCTTAACCACAACCTGCGCCGGATGCCCCGCCTGGAACGGGATTGGAATTTCAGTTTTATGCCGGTTCTGAAAATGGTAGCCTGCCATCCCGCGGTTGTGGAAGCCGTGAAACAGGCCGGATACCGCCAGTATGGCGCGGCGGAAGTGGATGAGCCGCTCTTCTGGAAAAATGAACCTGCGTCCGATGAACCTGCCCTGGACGACAAGCCCGTTCTGATCAGCCTGCCGCCGATGCACCGCGCCGATGACGTGGTACGGCTGTTCAGCCGCAGCCCGGCGGACTCCATAGACGCACTGGATGCTCTGGATGCGGCCGCCGAGCGCCGGGGAAGCGACGCCCGGCCGCATGACTGTATCGTCATGCTCGACCTGGGCGATATGCGCGAAGGCATCCCCATAGAGCATTGCGACGAATTTTTCCATGCCGTCGTCAACAGGTTCAGGCGTCTGAACCTGACGGGAATAGGCGTTACCATGGGCTGCCTGCACGGAGCCTGCCCGGACGCCATCGCCATGAACGAGCTGGCCCATGCCGCGGCGCGCGCCCAGGCCATTCTCGGCCGGTCATTCAGCCTTGTCAGCCTCGGGGGATCCATCTTCTGGGACTGGTGGGCGGAACACCACGGGGAATTTGCCTGTCCGCCCGGCTGCCGTGTGGAACTGCGCATTGCGGACCCCATTCTGCTCGGATACGACAGCTATCACCAAAAGGCGTCCGCGGGGGGGGCCTTCCGGCGTGACCTGTTCAGGCTGGACGCCACGGTGCTTGAAGTTACGGAAAGGAACCTGCGGCCGCCCCGGGTTCTCGCCCTGAACGGGCAGGGGGAAATCGCCCCCCTGACCCGTACCGGCCCGCGCAAGCGGGCGCTGCTGGACTGCGGCATCCTGCACACCAGTGTACGCGGGCTCAAACTGGATATTCCCGGCGCGGAAATCGTGGACTTCAGCGGCAATTACACCATACTCGACATCACGGACTGCCCCGGAACCTTCCGGCCGGGCGATACGGTTTCGTTCGTGCCTGACTACTGGGCCATTGCCCAGAGCTTCCGCAACCCCATGGTTCCCAAGCATTGTCTTTCCTGCGCCTGACATCCTGCCGGAAAAGGAGACATCATGTCATCTGCCCTTTCTTTTCTTCGCATTGCCCGCCGCGTGTTGACGGCGATTCTGTTCCTGTTTCCCGTTGGCTGCTGGAGCCTTGCGCCTTGCGGATTTGTGGACGGAGCCATGGCCGCCGTGTCTTCCCAAGGGGCTTCCGCGCCGCAAAAAGTCTGGCGCGTCGCCTATATCGAGGGCGGCCCCTTTGTCGATTATCAAAAGGTTCTGCGAGGTGTGGCCCTTGGGCTGCAACGGATGGGGCTTATCCGGAACGGCGCTGTCCCCCTGCCGGAAAACTCCGAAAGCGTCTCCGGCATGTGGGAATGGCTCGCGCATAATGCGGGCGGAACAAAGGTGCGCTTTCTGACTGACGCGTTCTATTCCGCAGACTGGGACGCCGAAACCAGAGCCGCGAACCGGGAAGCGCTGCTGAAACGCATCCGGGAAAAAAACGATATTGATCTCGTGCTGGCGTTCGGTACCTGGGGAGGCCAGGATCTCGCCGATGCCGACGTGGATGTTCCGGTTATCGTGGCTTCCGTCACCAATGCCGTGGAAGCGGGCATCATTCCTTCAGCGGAAGACTCGGGCAGGGACAATCTTGCCGCTCCCATCGAACCGGATCGCTTCAAGCATCAGGTCATGCTGTTCCATGACATCTTCAAGTTTAAAAAACTCGGTATCGCCTACGAGGATACACCTTCAGGCAGAGGAAGCATTGCTCTGAGTGAAATTGAAAGCGCCGCGCAGGAACTTGGCGTGGAACTTCTGCGCTGTAACGACACCTTTGACGTGGAAGATCCCGCTCTGGCCGCGGACCGGCTGAAGGCCTGCCATGCGCGGCTGGCAAAACAGGGCGCGGATGCGGTTTACCTCACCTATAACCGGGGCATGCAGCCCGACACCATTGCCGATGTTCTGGCCCCTCTGGCAAAAGCGCATGTCCCCACCTTTTCCCAGACCGGAGAGTCTGATGTGGCGCACGGGGCGCTGCTCAGCATTTCACAGGCCAATACGGAAGAAGAAGGCGTTTTCAACGCGGAACTGATGGATGCCATCATCAGGGGGGCGAAACCGCGCGACCTCTCGCAGATATTTGAAAGCTCCGTCAGTCTGGCCATGAATCTGCGCATGGCCACGCTCATCGGCTGGGACCGCCTCTGGAAATCCTCGCCGCCGTAGACGAGTTCTATCAGGAGATGAGGTAGTATTTTCTCCTGTATACAAAGGCACCACTGATTTAATCCGCTCCATGCCCGTGGGGCTGCTGACGTTGTCAGCAGCCCCGAAAATTGCGGGCAGGGCGCGGCTTGGCCGCACCGTATAACGGGAAAAATAAATTTTCCCTCTTCGCGGCCTGCGGGCGGCCTTGCGGAGCAAGGCCGCAGGGAAACGCTTTATTCAGCGTTTCCACAAGAAAACGCATTCCAAAGACGAAGGATTTCCGTTATCATCGTTTCCAGGCGGTTTTTCGCCTTCAAATCCAGGCTCTGTTATGAGAAAAGCAACATTCACCTTTCAGTGCCGCCTGACGGCCCCGGCTTCCTTTTCCGCCTACAAAGGTTCCATGCTTCGCGGAGCGCTGGGCACATTTCTGAAAAAGACATGCTGCACGGTACGCTGTACTAGCTGTAAAGACTGCATGCTGGCCCTGCACTGCGCTTTTCCTCCTCTTTTTATCGGAAAGGAGGCAGAGGGAGGAGAGCGGGCCGCCATGCTTCCCCCGCCTTACTGCATTGAGCCCGGCGACACGGGCAAGACATTCTATGAGGCCGGAGAACGCTTCTCTTTTAATATCACGCTGTTTTCTTATGCCGTGAACCATCTGCCGTATTTCGTCCACGCCGTCACCCTTGCCGGGCAGCACGGCATGGGGAAAAATACAGACGCCGTACATGGTACGTTTGAACTGGAACATGTTCTTCACAACAATCAATCCATATTCAACAAGGAAAAGCAGAAAATAACCCTGACGGCAGGAGAAGAACTGGCTCTTCCCGTGTGGGATCCCGCCCCCCCGGAAAAGGGAACCCTCCACGTTTACCTGAAAACACCGTGCCGCTTCAAGGCGGACAACCGCTTTTCCGCCGACCTTTCCTTCCGCCGGATGTTCAACCTCATCGTCCGGCGCATCCGCAACATGTGGGCGCTGGATGGCGAACACATCCTGTTTGAAGACTTTTTTTCCATGCAGGACAACGCCGATGCCATCAAGATACTGCAAAGCAATCTTTACTGGAAAGACTGGACCCGCTACTCATCGCGGCAAAAATCTTCCATGCAGCTGGGCGGCCTTCAGGGAAGCATACGCTATTACGGGGAGATTTCTGCTTTCCTCCCGTTTTTCACCCTGGCGGAAACGCTGCATATCGGCAAGCAGACAAGTTTCGGCCTCGGTCAGATCAGCGTTAAATGGATGCCCGAGGGAAAGAGCGCTGACAGCCCTTTGCGGTAACACACCGCAAATCGTTACGGAAGCTTTGTACTCCCTGCATGAGCAAAACCGCTTTCCTGCCCGTGTTCTCATTCTGACCACACAAACGGGCCGCGATATGTGCCGTCTGCATCTTCTTCTGCCGAGCACGACACAACAGCGCCGCCGCATACTCCCTGCGTATCCCCATAACGCAGATTTCCATAGATCCGCAATGTTGCGAATGTTGACGCTCATCGTCCATCGCGTATAATCGGTTTACTTTCCCTCAGGAGGACACATGGAACCGCGTGAACTTCAAATACTCGTTCTGGCCTCTCTCCTCCACGACATAGGCAAGTTCCGTCAGCGCGCCGAAGAAAAAACGGTTAACGAAAACCTCGCGCAAGAGTATTGCCCGCACGACAGCTCATACCGCTCCACGCACCGCCATGTCCTTCATACGGACTGGTTTATCGAAAACCATCTGCCCCTGCCTATGGAGCTGGAAGGAGCGCGCGGGAGCCTGGCCCGCATGGCCGCCACGCATCACAATCCCGCCCAGGGCAGCCGCGCGGAGCTGTGCATACAGAAAGGCGATTGTCTTTCCTCCGGCAACGACCGCATGACAGGCGAAAGCGGCGGAGACTACAAAAACGCCCGCATGGAATCGGTGTTTTCTCAGGTCCATCTGCGCCGTCACAATCTGGAAGGCGATCCCCGACGTTATGTGCTGAAAGCGCTGGATGCGGAAGGCAGCCCCATCTTTCCTGTGAGCCGGGACAAGGCGCAGGCCGCGAGCTACACGGCGCTGTACGCGGAATTTCTCGACGCGCTGAACGCTCTGCCTCTCAAGATGGGCGTGGCGCACTACATCGCGTCCGTGCAGACGCTGCTGGAGCGCTTCACATGGTGCATCCCGTCGTCCACCTACAAGACCCGCGCCGACATTTCCCTGTTTGACCACAGCTACACCACGGCGGCCATTGCTCAGGCCCTGTATTGCGGCGAACAGCCGGACGGAGTTCTGGATCGTACGCCGCTTCTGCTTTTTGGCGGCGAGCTTTCCGGCATCCAGAACTTTATTTTCGGACAGGGAGAACAGGGCGATCGCGGCGCAAGCAAGCTTTTGCGCGCCCGTTCCTTCAGCCTTCAAATGCTTACCCGCTCCATCTGGATGGCGCTTCTGGAACGCTGCGGCCTCACCCCTGTGGCTCGCATCATGGATGCGGGCGGTCGCTTTATCCTGCTTTTGCCGGATACTCCCGCCGTGCGTGAGGCGGTGAACGATATCACCCGCGATGCCATGCGCCATGTGCTGAAAAATTTTAACGGCGTTCTGCGCGTCAGCTTTGCCACGCAGGAGCTGAAAGCCCGCGATCTTGAGATGGAGCGTTTCCATGCCGTGTTCCAGCGTATGAACGACAGGCTGGAGCGCGAAAAGCTGCGCCCCTTCGCGCCGCTTCTTGCCGAGGGCTTTTCCCCCGTCATCGGCATTAAAAGCGCGGACTATGCCGAACACGGCCCCTGTCCGTTCTGCGGACTGCGCCCCGCCATAGCCGATGAAGACGGCGAACCCGTATGCCGGGTCTGTTCGGCTCTCAAACGGGTGGGCCGCGATCTCCCCGATGCCCGCTACGCCGTGTTCTCGCGCGAGAAGAAGGGCTTTGAACTGTTCGGCGGCCTTTATCTGCGCCTTGCAAAGGAGCTCGCAGCGGCTGACGCGCAGGCTCTGGATATACTCAGCCTCAAGGATCGCGCCGCCTTTTCCGCCTCACCCGTAGCGGGCCATGTTCCGCGCATAACAGAGGCTGATCTTTCCCGCTGGATCGAGGAAAAGCGTTCCATGCCGGAAGAGGACGGCCCGCTGAAACCCGGCGATCCCAAGACCTTTGACGTACTCGCGGAAGAGGCGCTCATCCGCACGGAGCGGGGCTTTCGTTCCCTGCCCTGCCTTGCCGCCTGCAAGGCCGATGTGGACAATCTGGGCATGATCTTCGGCATAGGGCTGGAATCCAGAGACAAAAGCCGCTTTTCCATTTCGCGTTTTGCCATGCTTTCGCGCATGATGCATCACTTTTTCTCATCGTACCTCATTCGCGTCATCGAAAAGAGCTTCCCCAATATCTATGTGGTGTTCGCCGGCGGCGATGACCTCTTTGTCCTCGGCCCGTGGAGCGAGTCCGTGCGCTTTGCCGAAACGCTGTACGACGCCTTCAGCCGCTTCACCGGCGAAAACCCGGATGTGACCCTTTCCGCCGGCGTGGCGCTGGTCAAGTCCGGCCTGCCCATGCGCGCCGTCAAAAATCTTGCCGAAGAACAGCTTGAAGCGTCCAAGGAACGGAAGGAAAAGAAGAATGAGAAGGAAGGGAAGGAAGAGGGCGATCTTGTCAAAAATGCCATCACGCTGTTCGGCGTTACCTGCCCGTGGAAGGAGTTTTCCCCACGGCTGGAAAAGGGTGAATGGCTTGAAGCTATGTGCCTGAACGGCAATATCACCCAGGGGCTTGTCCGGCGTCTGCTCGGCTACTCTCGGCAGGCCCGGGCCTTTGCGGCAGGCGACATCTCTGCCGGGTTGTATCGTTCGCACATGATGTATGACATGGCCCGCAACCACAGTGAAAGCATTGCTCAGGACGATTGGAACGACCTTCAGGCATTGTGTCACGACAAGAGCTTTGAACAGATGGAAATAAGCATCACCTGGGCGCTCTACAGAACGCGCGCGACTGCGTAGGAGGCAGCATGTATTACAAACCGGATGGTTCTCTGGATACCAAATGGGTGGATTCCGAAGCTCTGGCCGTGGCCAGGAAGCTTGCTTTAAAAGACCCTGATGACAAACCGGATCTCACAGGTTCCCAGTTGCGTAAGTTCTATGCTGACATGAAAAATCTGGAGCGAATCTGGAAAAATCAGCAATGTGACGAGACCGTGTTCCGCAGCCTCCTTCCACAGGTAAAAATACTCAAAGCCAAGACTATCTACGCGCAGAAGCGCAAGGCGGTACCCCACAGGTTCACTGTCTGGTTGAATAAGCATGTTGACGCGGTTTCAACCCCCAAAGACTTTGAAGCTTTCCTCCTGCATTTCGAGGCGGTAGTCGGCTTCTGCTACGGTGAAGGGCTCAAGGACTAACTCCAACCCACGAGGAAAGAGCATGAAGCTTACGAATATAAAAGAACTTACCGGCATTATTCGTCTCCGTTCCGGCCTGCACATCGGCGCGGGCAAGGACAGTGTGGAAATCGGCGGCATGGATCAACCCATTATCAAGGATCCCGTCACCCATGCCCCGTATATCCCCGGATCGTCACTCAAGGGCAAACTGCGTTCGCTGCTCGAAACCTCGGTCTTTATGAAAAACGAGGGCACCAGAAAAGCCATCATGGACGGCAAGCCCTGCGACTGCGGCAGAAGGGGCTGCCCTGCCTGTACCATTTTCGGTTCCCATGCTTCCCCGCAGAAATGCGATCCGGCTCTCGGCCCCACCCGTCTGCTCGTGCGTGACGCCACGCTCACGTCGGAATTCATGGAAATGTTTAAAAACGGTCGTCTGCCCATGGAGGTGAAGAACGAGAACATCATCAACCGCGTGACGGGCGTGGCTGAACACCCTCGCCCGCTGGAGCGCGTACCCGCCGGAACCTGCTTTACGCTGAACATCGCCTTCCGCGTGTACGAGGGCGACCCTGACGATCTGCTCGACTGGATACTCAAGGGGCTGAAGCTCATCCAGCTTGATGCCATCGGCGGCGGGGGATCGCGCGGCAACGGCCAGGTGGTGTTTGAAGATTTGAAGCTGGACGGCGAACCTGTCAGTCTTGACACTATAACCGCTTTCTAGCGGAGGCTCTATGGCGCTTCATCGCTTTATACTGCGCCCTCTTTCCGCATGGGGCACACCATTCCGAAGCGACACGCTGGCCGGGCTTCTGCTGTACAGGCTGGCCGAAGACGAGGGCGAGGCCGCGCTTCAGACGGAGCTGCAAGCCTTTCTGGACGGCAGGCCGCCTTTTGCGTTGTCTTCCGCCATGCCCGCGGGCATGGTCTTTGCGCCCAAACTGCCTCCCGCCAGCCGCGAGGCCTTTGCCCAACGGACGAGGGAAGGCCGCTTTTGCAAGAAAAACGGGCAGCCGGCCACACTGTTTGAAGCCCTTGGCCTGTATAAAAAATTCCGCAAAAGTCCTTTCCTGCCGCTTGAGATATGGGAGAGACACCGCGCCTCTCTGTCCGCGGCGGCGCTTTTTGAGGAATACTGCCGTCAGCCGGAACTGTGGAAAGATTCGGCCACCAAACACGCGCAGGAAATGCACGTCACCATCGCCCGCGATTCCGGATTGGCGCTGGAAGGAGGACTTTTTACCTCCCATGCCTTCTGGAACACGCCAGACGCCCCCTTCCACCTCTATGCCGAAACGGACGATTGTCCGCGCCTGCTGGCGCGGCTCAAGCGCATAGGGCAGATGGGCTACGGGCGCGACAGCAGTACCGGCAAGGGCGTTTTCTCCATTGAGGAGGATACCGCCTTCATCCCCGGATCTCCCGATCTGCCGCACAAACTGCTGCTCTCCATGCTTTCCGCCAACGACCTGATCGGCCTCAAGGGCTGGTATTCCACCGAAGTCAAAACGGGCAAGGCGGGGCCGGCCTTCTGCAAGGGCAATCCGTTCAAAAGCCCCTTCCTCTGCGTGCAGGAAGGCGCGGTACTCACAGCTCTTCCCGCAGGCCCCTTTGTGTTGAAGGGCATCCATGCCGACCCGGCCATCATCCAGATAACCCAACCGCTCACCCTGCCGTGCCGACTGGCGGAAGAGGAGGACTGCCATGACCGCTAGATCGCCCCGCCAATGGAGAAGCGAGGGCTTTCTCCCCTTCCGGCTGGAAGTGCTTACTCCGGTGCATATCGGGTCGGGCGATGTACTTTCTCCGCTGGAGTACGTCATTCGCAAAAAAAACGGCAAGGCACGGCTTTACCGCATAGACCTGCAAAGCTGGCTTATGCGGCACGGTTCGGAACAAAGCGTACAGAATATTATCGCCACGGGCGACATTTCGCGCATCCGGCGTATGCTGGATGAAAAGGTGGATGAAGCGGCCTATGCCGTCAGTTCCAGCCCCATACCGGATTTGTCGCTGGCTGAAGATTTGGGGCAAGCCCTTGGCGGCGCGCTCCCAAAGAGCAAAACCGGCGATGTGGCCGCGGCCCTGCGTAATCCTTTGGATAACAGCCTTTATATCCCCGGCTCTTCCCTCAAGGGGGCCATGAACACGCCGCTCATCAACTGGCTGGACAAATTAGGCCATACTTCGCTCAAAGATGCCTTCCTCGCGGATCCGAAACGGGGTATGCAGGATCGTCTGCGTGAAATGTTCGGCTCTATCAGCGAACACGCCATGCAGGCGCTCAAGGTGTCGGACGTTGCCGCGCCCTTTTCCTCCTGCGCCGTGGTAAGAGCAAGGGAGAAAAGCCGTAATCCCCAAAAACCAGGTACGCCCAAACCTCCCTGTGAAGCGATCATGCCGGATTGCGGAGACATGTGGGGACGTTTTTTGCTGGAGAGCCCGGAGGGAACGCCCGCCATAACCCTGCCCGCCAATGGAACAAGGATAACGCTGCTTCAGCTTGTCCAGTATTGCAATGAATTTTATCGCAAACGCTTTGACGATGAGCTGAAGAACTTCTATCAACTCCCCCATTTTCAGGAAGTCCGCAAGGCATTGCATGAAGCGGAGGCCAAAATCACAGCCCTGAACGGCAGGGACAATACAACCATGCTTCTGCGCGTAGGCCACTATTCCCATGTGGAGAGTGTGACCGTGGACAAGAACCAGCCCCGTACCCGCAAGGGCAAAGACGGCAAGCCTATGCCTTCCGGCACCACGCGCACACTTGCTGACGGCAGGCTGCCTTTCGGCTGGGTGCTTCTGCACTTCTGTTCTCCGGAAGAATACGAAGCAGGCATGGCGGAAGCCGAGGCTGCCCGCCGCGCCTCTGTGGCCGAACAGACGGAACAGATCCATACATTGCGCCAAAAAGCGGAAGAGCAGGCCGCACAGGCCGCTTTGCTAAAGCACCAGCAGGAGGAACGCCGTCTTGCCGAGGCGCAAAAGGCCGCCGAGGAACAGAAAAAACGGGAAGACCTTGAACGCCGCATGGCTGAACTTCCGCCTGAGGAGGCCCGCCTGCTGAAACTGAAAACCGATCCTTCAGAAGCCCTGTCCATGGAAATTTTCAATGAAATGAAGAAATGGAGTCCGGAACTTCAGCGCAAGGCAGCGGAAGCCCTGCGGGACTGCTGGCTCGCTCTGGGCAAATGGAACGGCAAACAATCAAAAAAACAGGAAATCAAAATCAGGGAGGTCAAGGCCTTACTTGCATGAGGAACAGAGGGCGCGAACCTGTGGACATGTTGCCGGAAATAAACATATCCTGTCTTTTCCACATGTTGCCATTATCTGTCTGGACAGGTTCGCGAATAAAAAATATAATACATTTCAGCGGGATAAAAATATCCCGCCAATGCCAATGAACACAAGCGAAAAAAGTCGCGGAGGTTCGCGAAAGGAGATGAGCAACCCATTGAATCTATTGAAAAAAGGAGAAGAACAGTTACAACAGACCTGATTTACAAAGGGATTATGACCAAGCTCATTTTTACGCATAAAACTCTCCTTAGTTTTGATAAAGTTACAACAGACCTGATTTACAAAGGGATTATGACCAAAGCCATAAGGCCAGCATTTTTCAACAACCTCCTCGGACGTTACAACAGACCTGATTTACAAAGGGATTATGACCAGCTATTGTTTCAACTGGTTTAGCTAGATCTTTTCGTTACAACAGACCTGATTTACAAAGGGATTATGACCCCGTGGGCTGATTCGCAACATGTGCCCACGGGGCGGTGGGTTACAACAGACCTGATTTACAAAGGGATTATGACGCAACGTATTATACTGTACTATACAGTCATGCTTTTTGCGTTACAACAGACCTGATTTACAAAGGGATTATGACCTTATTTTTTCCATTATTATACTCTAACAACCAGTTTATTAGTTACAACAGACCTGATTTACAAAGGGATTATGACTTTCTTCCCTCTCTTTCCCATTTTATTCACCCCCTTCAAATGTTACAACAGACCTGATTTACAAAGGGATTATGACTACTTTTCATCCCCTTCATACACTCCCACTAATCTAAAAAGTTACAACAGACCTGATTTACAAAGGGATTATGACCTTCTCCAACATAATAACAAAAATCACTCCCCTCATACATGTTACAACAGACCTGATTTACAAAGGGATTATGACTTTCCGCTTCCGATTCGTCGACCTGAGGCTGTACACACTCGGTTACAACAGACCTGATTTACAAAGGGATTATGACCAAGGAATTTGCAGCCTGCATAATAAAGACCCCCTATGGTTACAACAGACCTGATTTACAAAGGGATTATGACCAATTTCACTTCCTTCTCTCTATATACTCTTTCTCTTTCCCGTTACAACAGACCTGATTTACAAAGGGATTATGACATGACGCCATCTACAGGCGAATTGTCGGCCGCGCTGAGCTTGTTACAACAGACCTGATTTACAAAGGGACTTCCACCTCTGCACCATAAACCTGAAGAGAGCCGAACATGATCGCTTATGTCACATCTCAGGGCGCGCGCATTGAAAAGGAAGGGCGAAGGCTCATCGTTCATGGGAAGGACTTCCGGCATATATTGTTCGCGGCGCATCTGGAGCAGCTGGTACTTTTCGGCAACGTGAACATCACAGCTCCGGCCATGTTCACGCTGCTGAAGGAAGGCATCGACACGGTGTTCCTCAGGGCCGACGGGCGCTACATGGGCAGGCTGGCCTGCCCGGAACCCGCAAACGCTGTTCTTCGGAAACGGCAGTTCTCACTTTGTGACGACGACGCCTTCCGTATCCGCACAGGCAAAAGCATTGTCCAGGCCAAGATATTGAATCAGGCCACGGTGCTTGCCCGCATCAAACGGGCCAGGAACAAGCCCGCGGCTGCCGGCAGGCTGCGGCTCTATGCCACGGAAACGGAACGGGCCTCTTCCTGCGCGGAACTCCGGGGCATTGAAGGCAGAGCCGCGGCTCTTTACTTCCAGCACCTTCCCCTGGGCTTTATCAAAGACTGGGCATTCACACGAAGAGTCCGCCGCCCGCCCACTGATCCGGTCAACTGCGTTCTCTCCTTCCTTTACACCATGCTCTGCAACCGCTGTTATGCTGCCATACGCATGGCCGGACTCGATCCCCAGCCGGGCATCCTGCACGAGCTTTCCTACGGGCGCGACAGCCTGCCGCTTGACCTCATAGAAGAATTCCGCGCCATGCTGGCCGACACGCTCACGCTTTCCCTTTTCAATCTGAACATGCTGGACTGGGACGACTTCAGAACTCCGCCGGAAGAAAACCAGGATGAATACCCGCATGAAGAGCAGAGCATGCAAAAACTGCTGGCCGATCCTTTGGGCGCCATGTCCCCTCAGCTTTTCCCGGACAGCGACAGCCCCGGAGAAGCACAGGAACCGGAACACCCGCCTCGCCCCCAGAAGCGGGCCATCCTTCTTGCAAGCGGAGCCATGAAAACCGTCATCTCCGCTTTCTCCAAAAAACTGGAAACCACTTTCTTCCACCCTCTGGCCGAAAAAAACATGACCTACTCTGAAGCCGTCATCCATCAGGCCCGTCAGCTGCGCCGCGTCATTGACGGTTCGGCTGAAACGTATACTCCTCTCATGTTGAGGTAAGCATGCATACTGTTATCGCCTATGACATCTGCCGCAATAATAGTCGTTCGCGTATGTTTCGCATTCTCAGGGAACTGGGCGTCAACAGCCAGCGTTCCCTGTTTGAATGCGAACTTTCCGGGGAAGAAAACCGCCGTCTTCTTGCCCGATTGAGCGAACTTGTTGCACCAGAAACAGATTCGCTGCTCATGTATCCCCTGTGCAGACGCTGCGCCTCGGGCGTACAGATTCTCGGGCAGGGCATTCCTCTTGTTCACACTGACTGGGAGGTGATTTAATGTACGAACATTATCTTATTGTATATGACATATTAAATCCCATTCGGCTGCGTCGCCTCGCCAAAATTGCCCAGGATTACGGCTTGCGGATGCAAAAATCCGTTTTTGAAGCGGAAATGACGCCTTCCGAACTGCAAAGCATGAAAATCAGAATGAAAAAAATCATTCATCCCGCGGAAGACGGCATCAAAATCTTCCGTCTGTGTCAGTCATGCGAGGCAAAAAGAACGGGCGTGGGAAAAGGCGTGCCGGAGTTGCCCGATGCGGCGTGGCATATTTTCTGAATACATCCGGGACACTCTATTGTTTTCCGCATCCGTCAGAGATAAAATGATTTGCATCTTCTTTCTGTCGATTCAGGGGGCTTCATGAATTTTCCGCAATATGACCATCATATCTGTCTTGTTTCCGAACAAACGCTCCCCAATTATCTGGGGACAGTCGTTCCCGACGCGACTCCCAAAAACGTGCATCTTGTGGTGACGGATCGCATGAAGGATCGCGCCGATATTCTGGAAAAAGCTCTTCGCTTCAGGGGGTATGCTGTAACGCAATATCCTCTTGCCTCTCAGGAGGCGAACGACATGATTGATGTTCTGGACAATATCTATGAAAAAACCGGCTCCAGCGTTGCAATCAACGTGACCGGCGGCACCAAGATCATGGCGCTGAATGCCGTAGGATGGGCAAACATACAGGATGTTCCCCCCTTCCTCTTCTATGTGGACACGGACAACAGGAAAATTTTGCAGATAGACGGCCACAGCAGCCAGTATGCGCTGACAACAAAACTCAAACTGAAAGAATTGCTTAAAGCCGGGGCCGGAGCCAACATCATCAAGCAGGATAACAGCGCTGTTCGGGAAAGGGATTTGCTGGAAAAACTGGTACAGGTTTTCCTCAAAAACAAGACCGCTCTTGAACTGTTCAACAAATGCGCCAAAGAAGCGGAGAACAGTCTCTACACAGACATGCCCTCTTCCTGTCCTCAGGAATTTGAACAGGCTGTCGCTCTCGCGCAAAAGGCCGGCAAGCTCCATCGCACTTCGGATAAAATCAAATATGAATCGGAAAACCATCGTTTCTGGTGCAACGGCGGCTGGCTGGAAGATTTTGTCAAGGCACGGCTCTTCAAACTGCAACATGAGGAGATCCTTGATGACTGGGCCAGCAATATTGAGCTGTCCAATGAACAGGGAGCGGCAAAAACTGGCAAGTTCACTCCCGATCCTGTGAATGAACTCGACGCCGCGTTTACCGCGGCCAACCGCTTCTTTGTCATTGAATGCAAGACCGCCAATCTGGCAAAGCGCGATGGATTCTCAAGGGCCATCTATAAGCTTGACTCCGTGCGGAAAAATCTTGGCGGCGTACTCTCGCGCGGCCTGATCGTTTCTGTGCATGAACCTCGCAGCGTGGATATTAAGCGTTGCAGGGATCTGCATATTGAGCTGCTGTATGGTTCAGATGTGCTGAAACTGGAAGACAACCTCAAAAGCTGGATTCGGAATGTTACCCATTGATCCTGGTATCCTCATCTGCACTGTGGGCGGAAGCCCCGCGCCCGTCATCCATGGCATCCGCAGCCACAGACCGGAGCATGTGCTTTTTGTCTGTTCCCGTGCCTCCGTCCCTTCAGTAAAAGAACAAATACTGCCTGCGCTGGATTTCCTGCCGGAATGGAATATCCTGCCTCTCCCCAATGAGCAGGATCTGTTGTCCTGCGTTATGGAAATCCGCGCCTGCATAACGGCATTTCTGGATGCGCGGCATCTGCCTGCCGACACAGCGCTGCTGGGAGATTTCACCGGAGGCACAAAGGTCATGTCCGCCGCTCTGGTCATGGCGCTCATGGAACGCAATGTCCAGTTCACCTACACCGGCGGCGGACAACGCAGCAAAGACGGGCTCGGGGTCGTGCGGGATGGCGAGGAGCAGATCATGCATCTGGCCAACCCGTGGCAGGTTCTGGCCTTCGCGCATATCCGGCAGATGGCGGACGCTTTCAATGCCTGCCGCTTTTCGGAAGCGGAAAGACTGGCCGGACTTGTTGCGGAACACGGCGTACATCCGGCATCTTTTACGGCTCTTGCAACACTTTTTCGCGCCTACGCGCTCTGGGACGGCTTCCGTTACGCCGAAGCGAAAACTCTTTTTGAGCAGGCCATTACGGAAATCGAAAGCGAGGCTCCCCCCTCTCTGGCAACATTCATTGAACAGGTTAAAATCAACAGCCTTGCCCTGACAAGCGCCACGGCTGAACTCTCCGGCTTTATGGAGCATCAGCGTCCATGTCCGAACTATCTTCGGGATCTCGCGGCAAATGCCCTCAGGCGCGAAGCTTTGGGCTGTTATGACGACGCCGTGGCCCGCCTGTACTCACTGCTGGAAAAAGCTGCAAAGACTGCGCTGGTCTGTGACCATGGCCTTGATACGAGTTCCCTTTCTCTCAAAGACCTGCCGCAGGATTTTCTGGAAGAAAGCTCTCCGGTTATCAGTCATGACGGCGTGATGCAGCTCCCTCTGTTCAGAGCCTATCAGCTCCTCGCAAGCCTCAGGCATCCTCTTGGTCTGCGTTTCATGGAACATCAGGAGGAGCTTCAGGCCCTGCTTCATGCCAGAAACTTTTCCCTGCTTGCCCATGGCTTTGCGCCTGTAACCGCAGAAACATGCACCCGGCTCAGGAATGTTGTGCTGGCGTTCCTGAATATTTCCGTAAAGGATCTGACGAATTTTCCCATCCTGACGGCTGTCAATCTTGAGTAGGCACTCTTGCCGTTTTTTTGCTGGCTCTGTTTAAATCTGCGGTAACGTCCAGAGTTTTTTCACATCTGGCGGCTCAATCTGTAAGAGTTTTCTCCAACTCAGTAAATGTTTTCATGTTAAGGCAGCGTTCAGTTCCCCACTTCTTGTCTGCAAAATAACGCTTTACGCAACAGAAACACATTAAAATAAGGAAAGTATCCCTTTCTCATTTCAGGGAAGTTTCTTCTTTACGCCGCACTCCAGCAAGTACATAGTTGATGCTAATATTTCAGGGGCTTGAGAACGAAAATGCAAAATGTAAATAAGATTACGAATATATTTGCCAGAAATGTCTTTTATATCAATATCAAGATGAGCCAGGCCAATGTGAACAGCAAAAACTTCATTAATAACCAACATGGATTCTGTCATGCACACATCAGTAGCTAATTGTATTGGATGAGCCTTTACAATCCAAATCATAGAAAACGCAGCACGCTTATGACAGTCTGCATATTCTATACCATGAAAATTCTTCATCCGGTAAATATCAAGAAAATAGCTCTCTATGGC
Source organism: uncultured Mailhella sp. (assembly GCA_910579055.1). GTDB lineage: Bacteria > Desulfobacterota > Desulfovibrionia > Desulfovibrionales > Desulfovibrionaceae > Mailhella. The sequence goes on from CAJTSU010000021.1 coordinate 30,524, forward strand.
ATGGCGAAGCAGTTTTAGATTCAGATATATTCCATTGAAAAAAGGTTCAAAATTTTCCAGGTAGTATTGATTATATGTTTCCAGTCTATTCAAAACTTTATCTGTTGCAAGTATACGCAATACATCATTTGGCGATTTAGTCAAAGGATAACGCCTCGCTGATTTTTTTATGCAAAACAGGAGCGTTTCTCTTCAATCGCTCCCGATAAGCGATTTCATCACGCGGAGTATCTGAATTAGGTTCCGTCCATCCAGAAATATTTGTAACAGCACGATCTTCCATCACATCCGCATATTTCTGGCATAATTGTTCAAAATTTGTTTGTTCCATCAGTCTACTCCTTTGATGGCATCCTGCTTTTACTTTATCCAATCTTCCCCATTTACGCAACAGGAACAGCAGGACGAAGAGATACTCCCAAATGTGTTTCCTCAAAAAAACAGGAAGAGCAGGAATGAGTCTCACCTTGATCTGCTCCAGAGCGCATTTCAATCCACCCTGTTTTTCAGCGCCATTCCGGAGTTGCATGAAAAATAAAAGCTTGCCAGAGTGAGCGCTTTTGACGATATCAGGAGAGCCGTATAATAAAACAAGAAAAGGACTCTTCAACATGCTGACAGCTCTTATCCTCTACGGTGTTCTTGGCGCTTTCGCCGGCATTTTGGCCGGCCTCCTGGGCATCGGCGGCGGGGCGGTGGTCGTGCCCATGCTTGTTTTCACTTTCAAGTGGCAGAACATCTCCCCCGATGTCAGCATTCATCTGGCTATCGGAACATCTCTGGCAAGCATCATGTTCACCGCCGTTTCCAGCGCGCGGGCTCATCACAAGCGTGGCGGCGTAAACTGGCAAGTCTTCAAATATATTGCCCTGGGCATTTTGATAGGAACCTATTGCGGTTCCTTTATCGCCGCCCGTATTCCCGCCCGCTGTTTGCAGCTCTTTTTTGTCGCCTTTCTGCTCTATGTGGCCACAAACATGCTCCTCAACAAAAAACCGAACGCAAGCAGACAGCTGCCGGGCTTCGCCGGAATGACCGGGGCCGGGCTGTTCATCGGCGCGATTTCCAGCCTTGTGGGCATCGGGGGAGGCACGCTCTCCGTACCCTTTCTTGTATGGCATAATGTGGATATGCGTCGCGCCGTGGGCACCTCCGCCGCCATCGGCTTCCCCATCGCCCTTGCCGGCACTCTCGGCTTCATCACCAATGGCTGGAATACGCCCGGCCTGCCCGAATACGCTCTGGGCTTCATCTACCTGCCCGCCCTGGTCGGCATCGTGGCAGTAAGCATGTTCACCGCTCCCATCGGCGCGGGGATAGCGCACAAGCTGCCCGTTCCCAGGCTGAAAAAATTCTTTGCCTGCTTCCTGTATGTTGTCGCCATAAAAATGCTGATGGACGTTCTTTGACATCCTCCCCCGCCTAAAGTCGGGGGATTCCTATCGGTAGCGGCTTACGCCGCACCACAGGTGGGTTCCTGCTTCAACGCGGGCGCTTGAGCCCTTCCCGCTCCACAGGCTGACACGGCATGCCCTGCCGCCAGAATGTTCAACGCCGCATTGTGATCGGCATTGGCTTCAAATCCGCAAGCTGTACACTTGAATTTTGCCTGCGTTTGTCTGTTTTGCCTGTCTACGCAACCGCAACGACTACACGTCTGGCTCGTGTATTGCGCAGGGACGACAAGCAGGTTCCCGCCAAACCATGCCGACTTGTAGGCCAGTTGTCGCCGGAACTCGAACCAGCCCTGATCCTGTATGGACTTGTTTAATCCCGCTTTTGCCCGCACATTTTTCCCCGGTGCTTCAAGTGTGCCGGAGGCCGAACGCG
>CAJTSU010000022.1:0-23972 GCA_910579055.1 uncultured Mailhella sp.
GACCGTGACGCTTGCGGGACACCATGAAGTATTCCAGATCATCAAGAAAGTGCCCAAGCGGGTAAAAGGAGGTCTTTTTCGTGTACCCCGGCAGCATTTTCAGGGACAGCATGTCCATAATGGCGCAGCCCGCGCCCCGGGCGATGTATTCCAGCACAAGATCGTACTGGTTCACCTTGAGCACGGTTCGCCCCGTCAGTCCGTCCAGTTTTTCTTCCGCCAGAAAAGGCGTATGGATTTCAGCCCCGTCATCCCCCATATAGGTGACAAAGGGCAGACCGCACAACTGTTCCCGCGTGGGCACCCTGTCCAGTTTGAAGTCATGCTTTTTCGGCGTCACCAGAATGAACGGCACAGCGCCGAGCCGCACGGCCTGAAATTTTTCCGGCCTGCGGGCCAGAGCCAGCAGCGCGAAATCCGCCACCCCGTATTCGACGCTCTCCAGAGCCTCACGGGGCGGCCCCACCCGCAGGGCCACCTGCACCTTGGGGTGCTGCTCCATAAATTCCATGACCAGATTCGAGACGCGCTCCTGCTTGAGAATGGTCATGGACCCTGCAACTCCCACACTGCCAGACAATTCCCCGGAAGCGCAGGCCAGGGCGTCTTTCAGTTCTTCCAGAAGCTCGAAGGCGGAAACGGCCCAATCCAGCAGCTGCACTCCTTCAGGGGTTATTTCCAGCAGGTTGTTCCGCCGCTTGAACAACATGACGTTCAACTGGCGCTCAAGGCATTGCAGAGAATAGGAAACGGAAGACTGGCTGCGATTCATTCTGGCCGAAGCGCGGGAAATACTGCCGGTTTTAGCGACATAGTAAAAGCCGCGAAGCCATTGAAGGAAATCTCCGTTGAACTCGTCGATCACACTGTTCCTCCCGACGCCGAAACACGCTCCGCCCGATACGGCCCGTTCTTCCCTTTTCGGGATTTGCTTACCATACACGCGAACCGTGTTCAATGTCTCCCCCGCTTTCCGCGGATATTCGCCCGGCCGCTACATGAGCAGCGAAGGCAGAAACAGCGTGATCTGCGGGAAGCTGATAAGCAGCGTCAGATGGATGAAGTCCGCCACGACGAACGGCACGGCACCGCGAAACACCGTTCCCATGGGTACATTGGCCACACCCTTGATCACGAAGAGATTCAGCCCCACGGGCGGCGTAATAAGCCCCATTTCCGTCACGCGCACCACCAGAATGCCGAACCAGATGGGGTCGATGTTCATCTGCTGCACCAGAGGGAAGAATATCGGCACCGTGAGCAGCACGATGGCCATGGAATCCATGAAGCAGCCCAGCGCGATCAGAATGAGCAGGATGCCGATGATCACGATCAAGGCCGGAGCGTTCAGCGCGGCGATGGAATCCGCCATGACAAAGGGCACGCGGCTCACCGCGAGGAAATACCCGAACATCATGGCCCCGACCATGATCAGAAAACCGATGCCCGTGGACTTGACCGCCGCGTCCATGCAGGTGGCGACGAACTGCCGTCTCGGCATTTTCGTATAGATGAAGCCCAGCAGCATGGCCGCCATTGCCCCGATGCCCGCCGCCTCGTTCGGGGAGAAAATTCCCGCGTACAGGCCGCCGATGACCAGCACGAACAGCAGCACCACGCCCCACACCTTTGACAGCGCGCGCACCTTTTCTCCCATGGAGCAGGATTCTCCGGCCGGGCCGAGCGAAGGATTGCGCCGCACCAGAAAACCTATGACAGCGATGTACAGGAGCATCTGAAGGATACCGGGAACGAACCCCGCCATGAACAGGGCGCCGATGGACTGCTGGGTAATGATGCCGTAAATGACCATGATCGTGCTCGGCGGAATGAGAATGCCCAGCGTACCCCCGGCGGCGATGGCGCCGGTGGCCAGCGCGTCGGAATATTTGTATTTCTTCATTTCCGGCAGGGCCACAACGCCCATGGTGATGGCCGTGGCCACGCTGGACCCGCAAATGGCGGCAAAGGCCCCGCAGGCTCCCACGGTAGCCATGGCCAGCCCCCCCTTCAGACTTCCCATCATTTTCCGCACGGCCCAGTACAAATCGCTGCTCAGGCCGGATTTGAAGGCGAAGTTGCCCATGAGAATGAACAGCGGCACCACGCAATAACTATACTGAATAAATGTTTCATACGGCACATTCTGCATGAGCGCGACAGCCGGGTCCACGCCGTTGATGGCCGCAAAGCCGCCCGCCCCCACCAGCAGCATGGCCATGCCGATGGGCATACGGATAAAAATGAGAAAGATAAGCACAGCCATGCCGATATAGCCGATTTGTATGGGAGTCAGGCTCATAACACATCCTGCGGGTTGGAAGAGGTGAGCGACGTGAGGAACACACGAGTCTCCACCACGGTCATCAGGGCAAAGCAGACAAAAATGACAACGCCCACAGGCCACCAGGGGATATACAGCAGACTTGTGGTGACGCCGTCCTGGTACAGCTCGCGGATCAGGAACAGTGCGCAGACGGCAAGGCCGAAGCTGAGCAGCGCGCACACAAGGGAGGTGAAGATGACGCAGGCCCTCTGCGCCGGGCGGGGAAATCTGTCGAAAAACAGATCCACGCCCACATGTCCGCGATGCCAGGCGCAATACAGGATGACCACGGGCGACAACATGCCCATGAACACCTCGACGATTTCATAGGAACCCTGAATGGGGCTGTGAAAGAAATAACGCATACAGACGTCAACGGATATCAGCGTCATGAGCGCACCCATAAGGCAGGCGCCAAACCACATAACGCCGCGCATGAGCCTGTCGAACAGACGATTAGACATGGAACCTCCTCAAAATGCCGGAAGGCAGGGAGCGGATTCCGGCGTGCTGAAGGGCGGCCGCTTCCCGGCGGCCGCCTGTTCAATCGCATATGCGCTACAGGGTCTTTTCACCCGTCAACACGCCCAGCACCGTTTCGGCGTCCTCGCGGGCGACCTTGCCGCTCTCAAGCGTATCCTTCATCCAGCGATCCCAGGTCATGTGCCCGGCCGCTTCATCCCAGCGGGCGCGTTCTTCCGCGGGCAGCTCGTACACGGTCACCGCGCCCTTTGCCTGCAGGGGTTCGGCCAGCTTCCGCGTGGCAAGGGAAAAGTTCTCCGCCAGCCACAGCGCGCCGTCCATGCCGCCGTTCTTGAGCAGCGCGTTCCTTGCTTCGTCGGGCAGCCGGTCGAACTTTTTCCTGTTCATGGCAATGGTGAACAGCGAAAATCCGAATGGGGAATTCGTGGTCACATAGGGAGCAACCTCATAAAAGCGGGAGCCGTCAATGCTCTCCCAACTGGCAAGCACGCCGTCGATGGTCTTTTTGGAAAGCGCGTCGTACACCTCGGCATTGCCCATGACCACGGGAACCGCACCGAGAGCTTCCAGCATCGGCACAAAGGGCCCGGCCGTGGTTCGTATCTTGAGGCCCTTGAGGTCTTCCAGCTTCCTTACCGGGCGGGACGTGACCAGGTTGTTGGAATCTGAAGTGTACAGGGCAATAATCCGGTTGGCGCTGTAGGGCTTGCTCAGGGCGGGAAGCTTTTCGAACAGCTCGTTGGCCGTCCTGGTGATGGTCAGGGGATCATTGAAGGGCAGGCTGGGCAGAAAGATCGCCTCGGCCAGCGGATTCATGCCCGCGTACATGCCCATGGGAATCCAGGCAATGTCGGTAATGTTGTTGCGCACGGCGGACCAGGACTGCGGCCCCTTGCACAGGGTTTCTCCGGCGTACAGGTCGATGCTGATCGTGCCGTTGGAGTCCTGCTCCACCTTCTCGATCCATTTTTTGATGCCGTTGTTCGTGCTGAAGGAGTTCTCCGGGTTTTGCAGGGAAAACTTGAGCGTCGTCGGCCCGGCGAGGGCCGCGCCCGCGCAGAGACACAGCGCCGCCGCGAAAAGGGCGGCAAAACGATGGAACCTGTTCATGTGACCTCCTCGATAGTGCTTGGGCGGGGAGCCGCGTTGTCCGGCTCCCCGCAATGTATGCCTACAGAACCAGATCCCAGTTGTAGTCGGGATCAACGGGAAAATTGAAGTGATCCATATAATATTTGTATGGTTTTATCCGCATCGTGGACGTATCCAGCGCTTCCATGCGGGTGGACATGCTGCCGTCCGCGCCCTTTTCCACAATAATCCAGTGCGGATCGGGGTTCCGCTTCGGGAAATCCTCGCGGTAATGGCCCGATCGCGATTCCTTGCGCATCAGAGAGGCGCGCAGGGTCATTTCCGTCAGCGTGACGTTGGCTCTGGCTTCCACCAGCTTCATGAGGTAATGCGGGTCCTGCGCGCCCATGCCCGGCAGAACCTCGTCACGAACTTCCTCCAGGCTTTCAATGGCTTTGGTCAGACCCCGCCCCGTCTTCAGGATACGCACGTCGCAGGGGGCCGTCACTTCCTGCATGCGGCGGATCACGTCCTTGGGCCGAATGCCCTCCCTGCCGAGGAAACAGTACACCTCGTCCAGCATTGCGGCGGCGCGTTCCTCGTCAAAACGGACGTCATCACTGTCGAGCGCGAAACGCGCGGCGGATTCTCCGGCCGTGTGCCCGGTGGTGGAAATGGTGCAGTGCGCCCAGCCGCCCATGTACACGCCGGGGTCAATACTGCGCGCGCGGCCCGCCACAAACAGGCCGGGAACCGTGGTCTGCCCGTTGATATCCGCTTTCACGCCGCCGTAAGAAATATGCAGCTGAGTCATCCATTCCGTCTGCCCGCCGAAGAAATCAATGCCCAGAGCCTTGAGCTTGTCGTCATTGAGCTTCATCCAGCCCGCCGCGGGCCGCATGATTTCCACATCCTCCGGCTTCATCCTGCTGGTGTCGAAGTAGATGGGGCCGCGTCCGGCGCGGATTTCACAGGCCATACCGTGCGTATTATAGTGAGGATCGGCACGAGCCCCGATTTCCGGAGCGTAGCGGCGCATGAAGTCCTCGCCCTGTGCGTTGAGCAGCAGCGCGCCTTTCGGCAGCAGGCCCGTCTGCCCTTCCCAGGCGAACTGGGTGGGCACGTTCCAGATTTTGATGAACTCGCAGTTGCGGCAGGCCGCTCCCGCCCGGTAGGCAAGCGCCGCGCCGTCGCCCGCGCAGCTGTTCTGATGGTAGGAAGTCTTCCAGCCGCCGAAGTTTGTAGCCAGAATGACGGCTCTGGCCTTGAAGAAACAGGGGATGCCGCTCTGAACATGGAATCCGACGGCCCCGGTGACGCGTCCGTCTTCCCTGACCAGATCCGTAATCTGGATGCGTCCCAGGCGGCGCACTCCGGCTTTGCGCAGGGCTGCGGCCATGACTTCCGCCATGTGCGACCCGCCCCTGCCGTAAGGATGATAGAAATAATACCGCATGTGCGGCAGGCCCCGCTGGGGGATATACATGAGCCTGCCGTCCGCATCGCGGGCGAAGCGATGCCCCATTTCCTCATATTCGCGGAAACGGTCGTACGATTCCACAAGAATTTTTTCCAGCACATCCTGCTCGCACAACCCGTCATAATAATACACAAGGTCATCCAGCAGATCGTTGACCTCGTCCCCGGGCTGCATGCAGATCATGTCTCCGCCGGACATACTGCCCAGCCCGCCCCAGTCACGCGGGCCCTTGTCCACCACAAGCACGTCTCTGACCTGTTTTGCCGCTGTTTTTGCGGCCCAGGCCCCGCCTATGCCTCCGCCTATGACCAGCACATCCGTTGAAAAACGGTAGGCGTCCTGATGCGTCTTGCCCATATGATACTCCTTGACGTTCACTGCAATCATTTGACGTTTGAGTTAACTATCCTACAGCGTGCGCGGCAGCGTTTCCTTGAAGGGATGCACGTTGATGGCGTCTGGCGGGCAGACGAGCTCGCAGGTATAGCAGGTCATGCAGTCGTCGTTATAGGTGATGTGCGACTTGCTTCCGCAGGTCATGCAGCGCAGGGATTCCGCAAGAACTTCGTCGAGCCGCAGGCCCTGCCGTATCTCGTCAAAACCGGAACAGTTCTCCCGCATCGATCGCTCATGGCGGGGCAGAGAAGCAATGTCCTTTCCGGGCAGTTTTTCCTCCGGTACCTGTGGGCGGATTCTGTCGCGTTCGCCCACAATGACCATGCCGCGCAGGTAACGATCAGCGGAAACAGCGGCCTCCCTCCCGCCTGCAATGGCGCGGATGACCGAGGCAGGCCCGGTGGCGATGTCGCCCGCCGCGAACACGGCCTGCTTTCCTGTTTCGCCCGTCAGACTGTCCGCGCGGGCATAACCGTTGGGCAGCATGTCGGCGTCCTCATCGAACAGGCCGGTTTCCGGAGCCTGGCCAATGGCGAAAATAATCGTGGAAGCCTCCACCCGGCTCAGAGCCTGATCATCAAATTCGGGCGAGAACTTTCCTTGCGTGTCAAAAACGCGGAGGCACTTGCGCAGCACCAGAGCTGACGCCGCGCCGTTCTTTTCTTCAACCCGCACCGGCCCCACCCCGCAGGAAAATTCCACGCCCTCGCGCACGGCATCGGCAATATTGTGCGGATACGCGGGCAACTGCCCTTCCGCCTCCAGGCTGGCCATGACCACGCGATCCGCGCCCAGGCGTTTTGCGCTGATGGCCGCGTCCACGGCCACATCGCCGCCGCCCACAACAAGCACAGTGCCGGACAGTGCGGGGGCCGTGTCACAACGCACGGAACGCAGAAATTCCAGCCCCCATAACACACCGGGAAGCTCGCCGCCCTCGACCGGAATCTTCCTGCTCCGGCTGGTTCCAGCGGCCAGGATCACGGCCCGATAGCCCCGGTGCCGCAATTCGGCCACAGTGATATCCGCGCCCTTGCCGATTTTGGTATTGAAATGGAAGCGAACACCCATGTTCATCAATATTCGAACCTGCTTCCGCACGACCTCGGAAGGAAGACGATACGCGGGAATGGCGTAACGCAGCATGCCTCCGGCTTCGGGCATCGCTTCGTACACAACCGCCTCATACCCCATGCAGGTCAGAAACCAGGCCGCGGAAAGCCCGGCAGGGCCAGCACCGACGACCGCCACTCTGGCCAGATGGACGCGCGCGGGCTTCACGGCCTCACCTTCAAGATCCCTGTCTCCCAAAAATTGTTCCACAGCGTTGATTCCCACCGCTTCATCCACGCGGCGGCGGGCGCATTCCGATTCGCAGGGATGAAAGCAGACACGTCCGGTAATGGCGGGAAAGGGATTGCTTTTCTTCAGACGTTCCAGCGCGCCGCCCACATCGCCGCGCTGAAGCATGGCCTGGTATCCCCTGATATCCGTGCCCGCCGGACAGGCCCCCATGCACGGGGATGCTTCCGGCTGGTCGGTATCCAGCCGGAATACGTCAAGCCCGCATGATTTGGTGCAGGTTCCGCATCCGATACATTTGTCGCGATCAATACTGCTGATCATAAGAATGCTCCGGTCAGAAATAATGTGAAAAATAACTCTAATGTTCATGTCATACGAAGCGCGCACTGCCGGGTCAAAAGCAAATTTTCGGCACCGCCCCCCAAATTTTTCGGGGGCGCGCAGCGAGCTTTTTCGTTAGACAGGACGATGAAACATACGCCCTGCCGCACGCATTCCTTGCAAAAACGAGCAAAGCCGTTCAGGACATCTTATTTTCGGGCGTCATCACAAAAGGAGTTTGTCATGGTTTTTCCCCTCGGGCCGCTTGTCAACGCGGCGGCCGTCATTGCCGGAGGGCTGATCGGACTCGCACTCGGCGCACGTCTGCCCGAACGCATGCGCGCCATTGTCTTTCAGGGGCTGGGGTTATGCACGCTGGTTATCGGCATGCAAATGGCCTTCAAAACCGCGTCTCCCGTCATGCTGATCTTCAGCATCCTGCTCGGAGGCCTGTGCGGCGAGGCATTGAAACTGGAAGAACGCTTCATGCGCCTGAGTGACAGGCTCAAGAAAAGACTGCGCTCCGGCAACCCGCTGTTCACGGAAGGCCTGGTCAACGCCACCGTGCTGTTCTGCATCGGGGCCATGTCCTTTCTGGGTTCGTTTGACGAAGGCCTGCGCGGAGACAGAACCATCGTGTATTCCAAATCCGTCATGGACGGGTTCTCCGCCATTGCGCTGGCTTCCGCTTACGGCCTGGGCGTTCCCCTTGCGGCCATTCCACTGCTTCTGTATCAGGGGCTGCTGGTGATTTTTGCCGGGCTGCTCCAGCCCTGGCTCGGCCCTGCGCTACTCAATGAAGTCACGGCCCTGGGCGGGCTGCTGGTCATCGGCATCGGCCTGAATCTGCTCAACCTTACGCAGATACGCCTGACCAACATACTGCCCGCGTTGCCTGTCGCCGCGGGGCTGGCACAGATTTTTCTGTAGGTCTTTCCACACGAAAACGCCTTTTGCTGATGCAAAACCGCCCCGCAACCGTGCACAGCAGAAAAACTGCCCCATATGTATCAACGTCATAACGCCAAGCGCAGGAGCACTACAGGCTGCCGTGAGGATTTGAGAGAAAGGGCACTCCCTCAAGAATGTTTTCAGCCCCCCAACGAAAAAGCCCGGCCGCTCATACGGGCGCACCGGGCTTTACAGGGGGAGGGAAGGAGTTCGTTTGAAAAAAATTAGCAGGCCCCTCGATCGGAAGCCATGATTATTCATATTGTTCACTATTGCCGCTTCACAGTTTCAAATCGGGCATCCCGTTGCCTTTCCGGTTATCGCCCGAAGTTGTTCCGGGATCATCGGCTCGCAGCGAAAGGTGAAAAAGAGCGTCCTCCCTCCTCTCCGCCTCCGCACGCATCCCCCCGCTCTCTGCCTCGTCCGGAAATTCCTCTCCTCCCTGGCTGAGCATCATTTCCAAACCCGGCACATACGCAGCCTCTTCTTCCGGGCTTTCCATACGCCCGGGTCGCCATTCTCCCATTCCGTCATCGCTTCCGGATTCATCCAACGGCCGCTCCGCCACCAGACTCTCAAGCACGTCCGCCAGCCGCGCCAGTTCGGCCTGCATCGCCCGCTGCTGTGTCGCAAGAAGCGTCAGCGCCTCACGATGACGACGGGCCTGAAAAATCACCAGGAGGAACATCCCTCCGAAAAAAAACAGAAAAAACAGCAGGAGAGGCAATAACGGCATGTCTCTGGAACCTCCACAAGAAAAGACCGGTTTTGACGCGGGGCATACTGAAGTGTTGGGATTGCCCGCCCACATCACAGATATCAATGCGCAACGCGCCTGATCCCCGGCTTTCACCCCCTATGGCGCATGAACTTTTTTCCGCCCCCTGTGATGCGTGCATTCAATATACCGCAAAGGCCGAGGAATGTCCCGCGCACATTGAGAGCGGAACCGCGGCGGCCCCGCTGCTTCCATCGTGCGGCTGTTGCTCAATGCCGGCCACACCTTTCTTGACGCCACAATAATTCCTGTTGAACTGGCGGATTTTCCCGGCTAATATTTTACAGGTAACTCGGTTGCATGAACCTTTTACGATTGCATTTCTCATTTTAGCCCAACAGGTTGATGTTTATGGAACCATCTTTTGCCGGACAGTACACGCCATCGACCTTTCTGACCTGGCTGAAAGCGGAAAACATGCCTGACGCTCTCAAGGAATGGACGGGAGAGATCATCTACAAACGCGGCCTGGACTACTGGAAAAAGAATAAAGTCATTGATATCTCATTGACGCCGGATGGCAGGCTGCTCGGCAGTGTTGCCGGGAGCAGAAAATATTCAACCGTATTCTTTCTGGATTCAGCAGGGAAACCTGGCGCGATCTGCGACTGCCCGTATGAATTTGATTGCAAGCATGCGGTGGCCCTGGCTTGGGCCGCGCATGACATGCTGACCCAAAACCGGCAGATTCCCGTCTGTCCGGATAATGATCGGCGGCTGCTCAAACTGGAATTCATGAAAAACGAGGCGGATCAAGGCTGCGCTGCTCCCCAGATTGCGAAGCTGGAAGACGCCTTGAACATGCTCTCCAGGGAAGAGCTGATTCAGCTTCTGATACAGTCAGCCAGCCTGTCTCCCGAAGTGCTGAACTTATGTCTGATCAAGGCGGCCCCTTCAGATGAGGAAAGAAAGCAGGCCATGATCAACGACGTGCGCCGCAGTATGCTTGCAGCAGCAAACGAGCCTGACTGGGACGAGTATTATCACGGCTGTACGGAATACGACACTGTGAGCAGGAAAATGCAGGCGCTCCTGCCGGCAGGCTTTCTCGAGGAAATTCTTGAGCTGGCCGACGAAATATTGCAGGAAAGCCAGGAAACTATCGCCTCATATGATACCCTGGGCGAGCTTTCGGCGGGCGTGGCACACTGCATGGCTGTTGCCGCTCAGGCCCTGCGCGAGGTCAATTGGCCGGAGCAAAAAAAACTGCTCTGGGCTGTTAACGCCATTATGGAAGATAATTGCGGCCTGTGTGAACCGCTGGAAGCTTTTCTGGGCGAGAGTCATGAGCCGGCAGCCTGGAATCCGGCAGCGGATCTTTTGCTGGATAGGCTTTCCCAATACCAGTTCGACTCCTATGCGCGCCTGCGCGTGGTCAGTCTTGCGGCGCAGGCGCTGGGCGCAGCCGCACGCCATGACGAGCTGCTTGCGCTTTACGAGAATGAAGCCATACATTCCGGCGAATATATCATGCTTGTGGATTACCTCCTCGACAGAGCCGAGCGTGAAAAAGCTGAAGAATGGATAGCCCGGGGACTCAGAGAACTTGCCGCAAAAAAGCCGTATGCCATTACACAGTTGCGCGAACGACTCCGGCGCATCAAAGAAGAGCGGAACGATTACGATGCGGCGCTTGCCCTCCTGACCGAAGATTTTGTGGATTCCCCATCTGTGGAAAATTTTAATAACTGCCGCCATTGCGCAAAAAAGTTCAATGCCTGGGATGCCCTCAGGCCGCTGCTCATGGATTTTCTGACGAAAAGAAAAATTCCCTGGCTTCAGAGCGCATGGCCGTGCCGCAATCGCGGCCTGTGTTCCGCTGTCAAGGATAATGGTCCGGCATATGACGCTCTTATTACTCTGGCCATTGCCGAAAAGCAGCCCGGTGAAGCGCTCAAATGGTATGACGAGCAGCTCTCCAGAGGGGTTGGCCCATACTATGACGAGAACCGCCTGGCGGATGCCGTAAAGACATTCGCCCCGGAACGAGCCCTGAACATATGGCGGCAAGAGGCTGAGAAACTTATCGCCAGAACCGATACAAAAGCCTATGCGGAAGCGGTCGTATTTTTGCGCAAGGCAGGCAGGCTTCTGAAGGAACGGAAAGAAAGCGCCAGATGGAACGATTATATTGCTGAATTGCGTGTGACCCACCGCCGCAAGCGGCGACTGCTGGAAGAACTGGATAAGCTTGTTGCGGAAGTTGACGGCTGGCACGCCGAAACGTGAAATATTTCGGTATAATTGAAAATCGCTGCAAGCCAACGCCTGTATTAACCCGCGGCTTTCATCATTCCCGGAGCGTTGCGCCCTCCCCTGATGCGCTCACAGCATCGTACAACACATTCCTTCACGATTTCAACGGAGCCTCCATGTCCGCAGATTCCCGCCCCCAGCCCCGCCTGCTTCTTGCCGACGCGCAAGGCCGGATATACGATGACCCCGATTTGCTCATGCTTTGCCGTCGCGGGCAGGAATGGGCACTGCCGCGCCCGGACGAACTCATGCCGCTCCCTCCGGAAAGCGAGATGTTTCTGTTGCCGGGACGCCATGCCGTGGGCCTTGACCCGGAAAGCGGGGAAACTGTTCAACTGGAAGAACTGGCCGTGGCCGCGTTTATCGCTCCGGCGCATACGCTGACCGCGCATCCGGTTTACGTCACCGACGACGACGCCCCCACTCTACCCCTGTTTGCTTATGGCGCTGTGGGCATGATCGGCGACCGCTTTTATGTCTGCGCAAAAAAGGTGGATCAGGACACGCGGCAGGTTTTCACCGGCATCTCGCAAAAAAAGGTGGAAAAAGCCGCCCGGGCGTTGATGGCCCAGTATCCCGGCAATCGCCTCATCCAGCATATCATGGGTAATTGCGTGCTGCGCTACGCCTGCCCTGCCGCGCGCAACCTGTGCCTGGGCCGCTATGAGGCCCCCCTGCCCGTCTCCCGCACATGCAACGCGCGTTGCGTGGGGTGCATCTCGCACAAGGATGAAGATTCCGACCTCTGCGCCACCCCGCAGGATCGTCTGACCTTCACCCCCACGGTAGAGGAACTGGTGGAAATCATGTTCCACCACCAGCGCAATGAACCCAACCCCATTTATTCCTTCGGACAGGGCTGTGAAGGCGAACCGCTGACAGAAACGGATCTGCTGGTGGAGACGGTGCGCACCTTCCGCGAACGTGGCGGAACGGGCACAGTCAACCTGAATTCCAACGCATCCCGCCCCGATGCCGTGGCCAGACTCGGCGATGCCGGGCTCAGCTCGCTCCGGGTGAGCATGAACAGCGCCCGGCCCGAAGTGCACGCCCGCTATTACCGGCCCAAAAACTTCAGCTTTGCCGATGTGCGCCAATCCATCCTTGAAGCACGGAAGCGCGGCGTGTTCGTTTCACTCAATCTGCTGTATTTTCCCGGCATTACCGACTGTGAAGAGGAAATTGCCGCCCTCATCGAACTGGTTAATAGCTGTGACGTGAACTTCATCCAGCTGCGCAACCTGAACATCGACCCCGAACTGTATCTGCGTCTGCTGGACGGCATTGCCTTCGGCCCCGCTGTGGGACTCTCCAATTTCCGCAAACGTCTGAAAAAGGCCTGCCCCGGTCTGAGCTTCGGCTACTTCAACCCGCATGTGGACGCAAACTGCAAAGACATGCCCGGCGTACATCACCCCCTCCCGGGAAGAGGCTGAAGCTGTTCAATAGGAACATGTTCTACTCATCTCCTTTTTTACCCGAGCGGCTTTTTGCCGCCGTGCAGTCAGGGCTGTCGGCGCTTAAGCCGGGTGAAGTGACAGCCGCCTGCTTACCGTAAGAGCTGAGGCACGGCACGCGCAAAGCTCCCACCGGAGTTCCCGCCAAGGGCGTCCAAGCCAGGCGCAGACCGTACACCGCGCCCAAAGGCAACGGACTCAACAGACTGTGGGAATTGCACCCGGGAAAAGGCAAAGCGCCCCCCGCAGTCTGCGCGGATATTTTTTTCCTTGTGAACATCAAAGGAAGCCCGCACGCACTGCGCAGTGTCACATGACATTGCGGCACAACCTTGCGCGCCGTCAGCCACAGCTCCCAGGGCCAGACCCCGCGCATCTTTCCCTCTCGTCTCCAGTTCGCCGGGAACAAAGGGTTGCCGCTCATTAAGATGATGCCATGCGATGCCACACGAACAGCCTCCTCAATAACAGCGCGCAGAGCATCCTTGGCAGCCTTTCCACCCGCTTCCCCGGACGGAACGGCAAGCGGCACGATGGCGGGCAGATCGGGCAGTACCGCATAATCAAAAGAGTCGTCATCAAAAGGCAGAAGATCAGGCTGCCCGAGAAAATACTCCACCACCTGTCCACTGCTTTCCCGTGCCTCATTCAGAACGGAAAGCTCCGTTTCAAGGCAAACCGCGTCAAACCCGGCTTCCCATACCAGCGCCGGAGGGACAAGGGCACTTCCCCCAATCTGGAGAAGTTTACGCCCCCGCCGCCTCCACGGGGAAATCAGATCATGGAGCAAATCCCGGCGCACACAACCGGAGGCTGTGTTCCGACTGCCCTCATTCCTGTTCATTCTCGTCCGTCTTCAACCAGCGTTCCAGCGCGTCGATGATGCGCCGGGCCTGATCTGCGCTTGAAATGGTAAACTTGGACTGCTGACGGTATTCGCCCGCGCTTTTCTTGTAGCGGCGGATGGTGTACTTGTCCGGCCCATAGCTGTCTGTTTCGGCAATCCACTCCTGATACCGGAAAAGTACGGTCGCCCATGCCCCTTTGGACAGGATTTCCTTGTCCACTTCCTTTACTTTGAGAATGCCTTCTTCTTCATAATTGACCGTCAATTCATCCACAGTGCTGTTCATGCACGCAATCCTCACGATAACCGTTAGTAAAAAAACAATGGAACTGTCACAGAACCGTATTGATAGCAGTGTGCGGAGCGTATGGTTTTGCTCCGGCGCAGGCGGCAATATTCATTGCCGCAAAGGCATTCCGTGTTCCACACGGGCCAACGGCAGCATGTATCCACGGCCGGCTCGCTCGCGCCTCCGGCGGTCAAGGACAGTTTCAACACTATTCTGGAACAGAGCCAAAACAATCCGGGCAACGCCGGAATGAACACAAAAAAACATGTCCTCTTGCATGCAAAACATAGCCGCGTCCGCGCGGTTCGACAAGCTCGATTCGCAAAGGCCAGGCAAAAGATAATCCCGACGCCCCGGAAGGGTTCCGGGCGTTTATCTTGCAGAAGCCGACAACAATTCAGTAACGTCTCCTGTAAGACGGACGCACCAGAAAAGGTTCAATCCCGGCGTACACGAAAAAATGCACGCAAGAGCCCGGCACACGGGCCGCTTTCCACCCCGCCCATATGCCAGGGTACGGGGCCGTCCGCATAGGCAAGGCCCTCCAGGCGCGATTCCACAGCTCCGGCCCGTTCATCACACGCACCGTAAACTATCCCGCGCAGACGCGCTTCCCGTATTGCCCCGGTACACATAAGACAGGGTTCCAGCGTCACCACAAGCACACAGTTGCCCAGGCGATGGTTGCCGATGTACGCGGCGGCGCGGCGCAAAGCGAGTATTTCGGCATGAGCGGAAGGATCATGCAGGGCTTCGGTTTCATTGCGTCCCCGCCCCACAATATTTCCGGCGTCGTCCACCACCAGAGCGCCCACCGGCACCTCGCCGACCGAAGCGGCTTCGCGCGCAAGCCCCAGCGCCTTGTGCATGAGAGAACTCCAGGACCAGCCGGGCGGAGCATCGGGTACCGGCCCCCATACCGGGGCGGCGCGAAAGCCGGAAACAGCGTCAAACTCAGACAATGGTATATTTCCTGATGGTCTGCACCACTTCATCCGGTTCGTCGCAAATAGTGACCAACCCCAACTCTTCCTCCCGCAGGAAACCATGGCCGACCATACGGTCTTTCATCCAGTCCAGCAGTCCCGCCCAAAAATCGCGGCAATACAAAATGATGGGGAAGGGTTTGATGCGATGGGTCTGTACAAGGACAAAGGCCTCAAACAATTCGTCCAGCGTACCCACGCCGCCGGGCATGACCACATAGGCCACCGCGTATTTGACGAACATGAGCTTGCGGATGAAAAAATAGTTGAAATTGCAGCGCGTCAACAAGTATTGGTTAGCGGCCTGCTCCATGGGCAACTGAATGTGCAACCCGACAGAAGGCCCTCCAGCCTCGGTCGCTCCCTTGTTGCCCGCTTCCATGAGGCCCGGCCCGCCGCCGGTGATCACGCCGTATCCCGCTTTCACCAGCCCGTGGGCAATATCCTGTGTTTGCCGGTACAGCTCATCCTCCGGTTTGGAGCGGGCAGATCCGAATATGGAAACACAGGGAGGCAGGGCGGAAAGCGTGTCGATGCCCTCGACCATTTCGGCCATGATGCGAAACAGACGCCAGGATTCCTTGGCGGAAAGCGTATCAATAACATATTGCTGAGAAGAACCGGACATGGAACCTCCTGAAAAATAAATAATGGAGCAAGTAAACCACAGTATCCCACACGGACGCAAGACGAGAAAAGCGGCTTGACTTGCGCCCGCGTTAAGCGACATTTTCAACCAAACCGGCACAGAACCATAAAGAGGAAGCATTCATGCGGCTTCTTCGGCAGTTTTCGGCATATTTCAATACCGGCATTATTTTCCCCTCTCTCCCCAACATAATCCATACGCAAAAGGAGTCCGGCATGAAAATATCCTTTCTCGGCGCAGCCCGCACCGTCACAGGGTCCTGCTATGTTATTGAAGCCGCCGGTGCGCGTTTCGCCGTGGATTGCGGTATGCACCAGGGCAACCCCGCCATTGAGGAGCGCAACCGCCAGACAGCGCTGTACCGCCCTGCAGAAATGGATTTTGTCCTTCTTACCCATGCACATATAGATCACTCCGGGCTCCTTCCCCGCCTGGCTGGCGAAGGGTTCAAAGGAACGATCTATTGTACCCCTCCCACGCTGGATCTTGTTTCCCTGATGCTGGAAGACAGCGCCCATATTCAGGAAATGGAGCAGGAATGGAAGCACAATCATAACAAGCGGCGCGGCGCAAAACGGGATGAAGACAAGGCTCTGTATACCACAGAAGACGCTCGTAAAGCCGTTGAGCTCATGCGTACAGCGGATTTCGGCAAAACATTCGAACCGCATCCCGGCATCAAGGTCACATACCGCTATGCCGGGCACATCCTCGGAGCGGCCTTCCTTGAACTGGAAATCACTGATCAGGGTAAAACCACACGCCTCGTGTTCTCCGGCGACCTGGGACGCCCCGGCGCCCTTCTGCTACACGATGCGGAACACCCCGCTCCTCCAGACTGGCTTTTTGTGGAATCCACTTACGGCGACCGCGATCACAAGGGAGAACACGATACTCTGAACGAACTCGCCCAGGCCATATCATACAGTTATCACCGTAAAGAGAAGGTCATCATTCCCTCCTTCGCCGTAGGGCGTACGCAGGAGTTGCTGTACAGCCTGATACTGCTGCGCAACCGTAACCAGCTTCCGGCGGACATGCCCATTTTTGTAGACAGCCCTCTGGCCATCCGGGCGACGGAAGTGTTTGAAAAATACGCGCAGACCTTGCGCACACCGGAACTTGAAGGCCTTTCCCTCCACGACGGCAGTTATAACATCCATTTTACCCTCAATTCAACGGAATCGCAGGCGCTCAACGTCATGCGTGGCCCGGCGATCATTCTTTCCGCCAGCGGCATGTGCAACGCCGGACGCATCAAACACCACCTCAAGCACAATATCTGGAGGGAAGGAGCCAGTATCGTGTTTGTGGGCTATCAGGCCGTAGGCACACTGGGACGTAAAATCGTGGACGGCGCGGACAAGATTCGCCTGTTCAACGATGATTTGGCCGTTGCCGCAAAAATTTTCACCATTAACGGCTTTTCCGCTCACGCAGGCCAGAGCCAGTTGCTGGACTGGATTCTGCCCATGGCAAAGGCGGGCAGCAGGGTCGTCCTGATCCACGGTGAACCCAAGGCTCAGGAAACCCTGAGCGCTCTGATCAAAAAGGAAAGCGGCAAAGAAGACCTTGAAATACTCATTCCCGACTATCTTGAGGAAATGACTCTAGAGCCGGGCCACAAGGCATCTATGGAACTTCCCGGCGTTGCCAGACAGCGCCCGCGTGTGGACTGGAACTTCCTCATCGCGGACATGGAAACCCGTCTCGCCCAACTGCGCGAACGGCAGGAGCGAGCCGAAACACTCCCCTGGGAGGAGCAAACCGAACTGCGTGACCGACTGAGCGAAATCAACCGCGAACTCTCCGTGTTCCTTTCCCGGATTTAGAGCATTTCACTCTTGAAATGCTCCAAGGAGTCGAGCAAGGCGAGACTCCTTCGCGAAGCCGGAGTAGCCGCAATTCACTTGCGGCGTGCCACCCGAAGGGCGTACAGGCATGGACAGCAAAGCATAGCTCAGGCTTCAGGCGTGAAACCTGCGGGTCAGAACATAGGGTCTGGCTGGCAGATATTTTCAATCAAAAAACGCTCTGGGCAAACAGGTCATCAGCGTTTCCCGGCGTTGTTGCGGAGCAAGACCGCCGGCAAGTCAGAAAGAGGGAACGCCCTGCAGTAGAATAGCGTTGATGGCGCTGTGCGTGACGTGTGCCTTTCGCCCGTGTCGAAGCAAAAATACACATCCCGCGCAGCGGTATCAACATGGTGCTATAATGGAGCCAAAAAATTCCGTGCCCGCGCGGTTCTTTCCTGCGCTTGCGTAACGCCTTTTCCTTGCGTATGCTCGCTCCGCGCGTCTACGCGCAGGAGGTCATATGCGCATTATTGCGGGAGCTTACAAGGGCCGCATACTGAAAACCGTCAGTGGACCGGGTTACCGGCCTGCTATGGGACGCGTCCGGGAATCTTTGTTTTCACGTCTGGAATCCAGAGGCGTGGTATGGGGAGAATGCCGGGTGCTCGATCTTTTTGCCGGCAGCGGTTCCCTGGCATTTGAAGCTCTGAGCCGCGGAGCGGCGGAAGCCGTATTTGTGGAAAAAGATCCCAGAGCTGCGGCCTGCCTTGCGCAAAACGCCGCAAAGCTTGGCGCGGAAGGTCGTTGCCGAATCCTGGCTGAAGATGTCCTGCGCGTGAGCGCCCGACACCCTGCGGCCCCCTTCCAGGTCATTTTTATCGACCCACCTTATGCTGAAGCCCTGTTTGCTCCCACCCTGAAGAATATTCTCCGCCGGAACTGGCTTGCGGAACACGGTTTTTTAATTGCAGAAGTGGAAAAAAGCCTGCGTCTTGCCCCTGAAAAACAGCCGGAACTGGAACTGCTTAACGACGAGCTTTATGGACAGAGCCGCGTCATCCTCTGGACCACCCGCCATGACTAAGCCCCGCATTGCCATCTACCCCGGCACCTTTGATCCTCTGACCAATGGGCATGTCGGCATCATCCGGCGCGGTGCGGAAATTTTCGACACCGTCGTTGTGGCTGTGGCTCAGGATAACCTGAAATCCCCGCTTTTCTCGCTTGAGGAGCGGGTCGACATGG
Organism: uncultured Mailhella sp.; assembly: GCA_910579055.1. Classification (GTDB taxonomy): domain Bacteria; phylum Desulfobacterota; class Desulfovibrionia; order Desulfovibrionales; family Desulfovibrionaceae; genus Mailhella. The sequence goes on from CAJTSU010000022.1 coordinate 18,637, forward strand.
CGCGGGAGTGTTTCGCGGGCGTGGCGGGCATTGAAGTCGAACCGTTTTCCGGCCTGCTGGTGGATTACGCAAAAAAACGGGGCGCAAACTCCATTTTGCGCGGTCTGCGCGCCCTTTCCGATTTTGACTACGAGTTTCAGATGGCGCTGATGAACCGCAAACTGCGCAGCGATATCCAGACCGTATTCCTCATGAGCGACTTCCGCTGGATGTATATCAGTTCCACTAATATCAAGGCCGTGGCCAGCCTGGGCGGCAATGTGGGCGATCTGGTGCCGCCGCCCGTTCTGGCGCGGCTGCGCCGGGCATATGGGCACCCCGCCACCTGGCCTTTTGTGCCTCTGCCCGGTGCGCCTGCCGCCCCCGCTCCGGAAGCGGGGATGTCCGCAGAAATGCCCGGGATTGATTCCGGCGATGATTTTAGCCTGTTCCGTTCTGACTCATGAACAAAGAAACCGTATCCACGCGGCGCGTCATCTGCCTGGTCGGCCCCACCGGATCTGGCAAAACAGCAGCAGCGCTCCATATCTCCCGCAGTCTTGAACAGGCGGGTTTTCCCGCTTCTATCATCAACGCGGACTCGCGGCAGATCTATCAGGACTTCCCCATCACCACCGCACAACCTTCACAGGAAGAGCAGGCGCAATGCCCCCACCTCCTCTATGGTTGGCTGCCGACTGACCGGAAAAGCTCTGCCGGCCAGTGGGCGGACAAGGCCCGCGCGGCCATGGCTGAACTCTCGGCGCAAGGCCGAGTCCCCTTACTGGTGGGTGGTACCGGCCTGTACCTGAAAGCCCTGCTGGACGGCATGGCTGACATTCCCGCTCCAGAAGCAGCGGTCAGCTCCAGACTTCAGGAACAATGCCATACGGCAGGGCCGGAACTTCTGCATGCCCGTCTGCGTGGCATTGACCCCACTTACGCCGCGCGCATCCATCCACACGATCGCCAACGTATCGTGCGCGCTCTTGAGGTATGGGAAAGCACCGGCCGGACGTTCAGTTGGTGGCATGAACATGCCACAGCATCCACACCGGAAACGGATGTTCTGCGCCTAGGCATGGGCCTGCCTCTGCCGGAACTTGCCCCCTTTCTGAACAAGCGCATTGACGCCATGCTGAATGCCGGCGCGCCGGCTGAAGCGCGCGCCGCTCTGGATGCATACCCGGATCTTTCCCTGCCCGGCTGGACGGGGATAGGCTGCCGGGAACTGGGGAACTACCTTGCAGGACACTGTTCGTTTGAAGAGGCTGTGGAACTCTGGCAAAAAAATACCCGCGCCTATGCCAAACGTCAGTGGACATGGTTCCGGGCTGACAAACGCATCAAATGGTTCCGTCCTGACGACGCCACCGCCCACCAGCGTATGGCCGAGCTCGCGCTCGCGTTTTGGCAGGGACAGACATCAGCTTCCGGCGTAAAATTTACGAATCAGAACATAGGTCTGCCCGGCAGATATGTTCAATAGCAAAATACTCTATTGCGGAGGCACCAGAAACGATGTCTGGAAGATAGTAAAGGAGCCCATGGATAAGCAAAACTCTAAAGAGTACAGACATAAACAGGGGCTTACACAAAAAAATATTGTGTAAGCCCCTGTTTTTATTTTTGGTGCGCCCGGCAGGAATCGAACCTGCGGCCTACAGCTTAGGAGGCTGTCGCTCTATCCAACTGAGCTACGAGCGCGTAGCTGTCACTTTTCCCACGGAGCACAGCGGATGTCAAGCATTCATACGCCATGGCAGGCTCACAAAGGTAGCTCGGCTTAAGAGCTTCGACGGCGTTTCTTGAAGGCGTTTTCCGCCTGCCAGCCCAGTTCGTACAGGCGCTCGTCCACCAGCCGGAACAGGCTTCCCCTGGCAAACGAGCCGTCCTTGCGGCGGCGTCCGGCATTCATGCCGGTCAGCAACTCCAGCGCCTCGCTGATATGAGCAATCGGGTAAATGAAGAATTTGCCCGCGCGCACAGCTTCGATCACTTTTTCATCAAGCATGAGGTGCTCCACATTATCGCGGGGAATGATCACCCCCTGCTCTCCGCTCAGGCCTCTCCGCGCGCACAGCGCGAAAAAGCCCTCGATTTTACGGTTGACCCCGCCCACAGCGAGGATATCCCCGGAGTGATTCACCGCGCCGGTGAAAGCCAGAGAACGCCGAACAGGCACACCGGAAAGGGCCGACAGCAGAACAACCAGCTCCGCCCCGGAAGCGGAATCCCCTTCAATGCCGGAATAGCTCTGCTCAAAATACAGACTGCCCGCCAGCACCAGAGGTTTATTGTGTGCAAACTGATCCAGCAGATAGCTCTTGAGGATCATCATGGCCTTGGTATGAATGGGCCCGCCCAGCTCTGCCTCGCGTTCCAGGTCGATGACACCCCCATGTCCCACGCCCACGGTACAGGAAATCTGATGCGGCAGTCCGAACTCGAAATCGCCGTTCCAGGTCACGGAAAGTCCGTTGACGCGCCCGATCTCCGCTCCGTCGGTACGGATCTTGATCAGATCGCGATCGTACTCTTCCATGAACATCTCTTCCACCAGGTTCGCACGATACCGGCGGCCTTTCAGCGCCTCGGCAAGGCTGGAGCGATCCACCTTCACCGCCCCTTTCATGGATGCTACCGCCGAAGCTTCAATCATTGCCTCCCGCAGCAGGGGGAACTTGAGGGAAATCTTGCGCTGATCCTCGCACAGCAGGGAAGCGTAATCCACCAGCCCGGCCAGAGCATCCCGACCAAAAGGCAGAAGCTCCGCTTCGTCGATAATCCGGACAAGACAGCGCAGCCAGTTCCGTACCTCGGGCGCAGTACGGCGGGTGTCCCCGGTCATCTGAGCCTTAATTTTAAACAGTTTAGCGAAACGGTCATCGTTATCCAGCAGCGTTTCATACAAATCATCCGGCCCCACCAGCACAACCTTGAGTTCCAGGCACAGGGGCTCGGGTTCAATACCCTTGGTCCGTGCGCCATCCGGCATGTCACCCGCATCCTCAATGCGCGCAAGGCCGGAGCGCAGGGCACGAACAAGGCCTTCCCACGCGCCGTGATGCTGGAGCACGTCAGCGATATGCAGAACCAGATAACCTCCGTTCGCCCGGTGCAGGGAACCCGCCTTGATCAGGGTGAAATCCGTCACCAGTGTGCCCATTTCGGACTCTCGTTCCACGCAGCCCAGCAGGTTGGTGAATGTCGGGTGATCGTCCACGATCAGAGGGGCACCCTTTGTGCCGCTGTTGTCCACAAACAGGTTGACATCATAGCGGCCGAAATCGGGTTCAGGAGAAGGCGCAAGGCCTGGCTCCAGAGGCAGCAGAGCGCTCCCCTGTCCTTCACGGGGGAGGAACATGTCCGGATTTTCGAGAATATCGGCTCGCACCTTGTCGAAAAAGCAGCGCAGGGCTGTCGCAGCCTCTTCTTCACACGCGCTCCCTTCTCCTCCCGCTCCCGCCGCATTACGGCAGACCCTGTCGGCCACAGGATCAAAGGTACGGGCCAGCACGGCATCCACAACTTCCCGATCCAAATCACGCTCATGAAAACGAAAATCACGCTCCGCCTGGGAGAGTTTACGCACCAGACCTGTCATGGTTTGCAGCAGCACATCCCCCTTGCGCTTGAGATTCTGACGCAAGGTACGGTCCAGTTTGTCAAATTCTTCCTCGCTGAGGCGCTTGCCTTCCACCAGCGGATACAGGGTCAGGCTGCCCTGCTCATCCACATCAAGATTAAAGCCCTGCCCTCCGGCCATGCTGTCCATTTCCTTGAGCAGGCGGGCGCGGGAGCGCTGAAAGCTGTCCAGCAGCTCTCCGCGTTTTTTCACATAAGAGTCAGCTTCAAAACGCCCGGGAAGTTCCTTACGAACCGTTTGAAGAGCGCGCGACAGAGCCGATTTGAGCTGCCGCCCCTGCCCTGCGGGCAGACGCAGCAGCAACGGACGATCTTCATCCTCAAAATTGTTGACATACAGCAAATCCGGCGGGGTAGGCTCCTTGCGGGCGCGCGGGGAAAGAAAATCGCGCAGCATGTAGGTTCGGCCAAGATCGGCTTCTCCGGCAAGATACACGTTATATCCGTCGGTCTTGATTTTCAGAGCCAGCTCCAGCGCGTGCAACGCGCGAGGTTGAGCCGGGCGCGGCCGCCCCCCGCGCGGAATGGCGTCACTGTCCGGCCAGGGAACCCGTTCTTCCGGCCAGCAGGGACGCAGGTTTTCCGCAGACAAGGGGGTGATGCGGCGGCCGCTCATGAACGCGCCTCCTCATGCTCTTCCCCGTACAGGCGCACGAGAATCTCCCGTGCTCCGGCTTCCAGCAGTTCATCAGCCAGCTCTTCCCCCAGCTTTCGCGCCTGGTCGGAACCTTCCCGGATATCCCCGCACACGCTCCGGCGCAGTATCCTGCTGCCGTCAGGTTCCGCCACCAGCCCCTCCAGCTGCATACGACCGTCCTTCAGCTCCGCATTGGCGGCAATGGGCACCTGACAACCGCCGTCCAGGCCGGCAAGGAACCCCCGCTCGGCCTCCACACAGATACGCGTGGGAACATGCTCAAGAAAGGCCGTCATTTCGTGCAGATCGGCGCGATCCGCGCGCATTTCCACGCCCAGAGCGCCCTGCCCCACGGCCGGTAAAAATTCGGGCGCGGTCAACACAGCTTCCCGCGGCGCGGAAAGCCCCAGGCGCTTCATGCCTGCACAGGCAAGAATGATCGCATCAAACTGTCCCTCGCGCATCTTGCGCAGGCGTGTTTCAACATTGCCGCGCAACATGGCGACCCTGATGTCCGGGCGCGCGGCCAGCACCTGGGCCTGACGCCGCAAGCTGCTGGTTCCCAGCGTCGCACCGGGAGGAAGAGTGGCAAGGCCGTCATAGTGCTCGGACAAAAACAAATCGCTTTTGACTTCCCGCTCCGGCACAACTCCCAGCACCAATCCTTCCGGAAGAATCATGGGCACGTCTTTCATGCTATGTACGGCCAGATCTGCCTGACCGGAGAGCAACGCATCTTCAATTTCCTTGACGAACAAGCCCTTGCCCCCGACTTTGGCCAGAGGCACGTCAAGAATGACGTCCCCCCTGGTCTTCAGAACAAGCAGTTCAACGTCCAGGCCAAGATGCCGTTCCTGCAACAGAGCTTTGATATGATTGGCTTGCCATAGAGCGAGAGCGCTGCCTCTGGTTGCGATAACAAGTTTCTTCATGCGCCTTCCGCCGGACGCCGTCCGGAGTTTTTTAAGGAAACGCTGATTAAAGCGTTTCCCGAGAGCGTTGACAACGTCAACGCGACCAAAAACCAGGAGCTGATTTATTCACAGAATACACAAGCGCTTCCTTAAAATAA
>CAJTSU010000022.1:23982-32047 GCA_910579055.1 uncultured Mailhella sp.
CGCGCGCCCGCGATGTACACCGTGCCGCGCGCAATTAAATCACTCTGCCGGAATCAATGTCCGCACGAGGCGCAAGAACCGCCCGAACAGCCCGAGCAGCCCCCCGAAGAGGCCGTTCCGCCCGCCCCGCTCCCCCCTGACGCACAACTGCGGCAGGGCCGGGAAATCATTTTTTCTGTATTGGCGGAATGGCAGTACGGACACACCGGGAGTTTGTCATCGAACACGACATCTTCAAACTCCCGCAGGCAGCTTTTGCAATGATATTCGAAAATCGGCATGTTTTGCTCCGTTGTATTATAACGCCGCATTGTGTAACGCGGCGGGATCCTCAAAAAGATAATAATCCACCAGCCCACAAACAAGGTGCAGACAGGCTTCATGGATTTCCTGAATCAGCGGCGTTTTCGGGCAGGGCACATCAAGCAGATAATCACACAGGGGCGGCATGAGCCCTCCGCCCTTGCCTGTCAGGCCCACGGTCAACATACCCATATTCCGCGCGACTTCAAGTGCCCGGATGATATTCGGGCTTTTTCCCGAAGTGGAAAAAGCCACCAGCGCATCCCCGGACCGACCAAGCCCGCTTACCTGGCGGGCGAACACCTCGTCAAAACCATAATCATTCCCCACCGCAGTGAGCGTGGAACTGTCCACTGAAAGCGCCACTGCCGGCAAAGAGGGACGTTCCATTAAAAAACGCCCCAGAAATTCGCCACTCATGTGCTGGGCGTCCGCTGCACTGCCTCCGTTGCCGCAGACCAGAATTTTTCCGCCTTCCGCAAGGCGGCGGGCGAGTGCAAGGGCAATGGCGTCGACATGTTTGGCATTGTTTTCAAAAAATGCAAGACGCAGTTTCGCCCCTTCCTCCGCATGCTCGCGGATCATCGTCAATGTCACACTCAACCGGAACCTCCGTTTTCCATCATGCCCGGCTTGGAACACAGCGGCCCGCCTTCTCATGGCTGCCCCTGAATACGCCCAAAGCCCTTATATGGGGAAGGGCCCGCCCGCTGTTTCCCTTAAGCTTCATGTGGATTGTTGAGATTTGATAGCGCAAAGCCCGCTTTCTGGCAATATCGGCGCGTCGCGCGTTTTGAAGAGAAACACTCGATACAGAGCCGGCGTGCCCCGGTTGCTCTGCCTGAAGATATGGTTTATGTCACCGGTATGAAATTTATCCCCCGTTCCCTCCTTATTGTGGTTAAAGCCCATAACGCGGAAGCCATGCGCGAAGCAAAAGAAGCTGCCGTGTGGCTGCGGGAACGAGGGATCACATCACGCCTTGTTCCCTCCGCCGCTGCTGCTTCTGATCTGGAACGTTCCCCTCAAGCGCCTTTTGGCCCAGCTCTTGACGCATCCCTGACAAACGATATGGATGCGGCCCTGGTTTTGGGCGGGGACGGAACAATGCTGGGTGTAGGGCGAGCGCTTCAAGCTCACCCTCTTCCCCTGTTGGGCATCAATTTCGGCAAGGTCGGCTTTCTGACCGAAATATCCTCTCGGAACTGGCGGCCTCATCTTCAGGCCCTGCTGGACGGTGAATTCACAGTCCAGACGCATAGTGCGCTGCATTGGAGGCTGGTTCGCAAATCCGGCGAGGAAGGCGGCAGTGGATGGGCTGTCAACGACGTGGTGTTTGCGCGCGGCAATGTGGCACGCGCCGTGACTCTGGATCTGTTCGTGGACGAGATTTTCATGAGCCGTCTGCGCTGTGACGGCATCATTATCTCCACGGCTCTGGGATCCACTGCCTACGCTGCTTCGGCAGGCGGTCCGCTGGTCTTTCCCGCGCTGAACGCCACAATGGTCACGCCGGTCTGCCCCTTCGCCGGAGCCTTCCCCCCCCTGGTTCTGCCCTGTTCCGCCAGTATCCACCTCAAGCCCGCCCAGAACGCGGAGCAGGTCTTTGTCACCGTTGACGGCCAGGAACATCTTCCGGTCATGCCGGGCGACGATTTGCTGATACGCGGCGAAAGCGACAGACTGCCTCTGCTCGTGCGCGATCCGCGCTGGTACCTGTCCCGCCTTCGACAACGCGGGTTCATTCTGCCCGGTCCGGGCAGCTACGCGCCCCCGGAAGTCTTCTCCGAACAGATTTCCGAAGCGTGCCCGGAAGGTTCTTCTACCGCTTTTTCCAGGCTGGAGTAGGAATACCGAGTAAGTTTCCAAGGGTTGAGGCCTTGCCCGAATCATGCTATTTTTCTCTTTTACTTTTTTGCGCCATTGCGGTCTTTGACCGCTATTCGCGGCAACCCTCATGGGGACGCCGCCTTTCTGGAGTATTTCATGTCGGATTATGAAGCCGTCATCGGGCTTGAAGTCCATGTACACCTTGCCACTGAAAGTAAACTCTTCTGCGCCTGCCCCAACTCTTTCGGTGACGCTCCCAACACCAATGTCTGCGAAATATGTGCAGGCATGCCGGGCGTGCTCCCTTCGCTGAACAGGAAGGCCGTAGAATACGCCTCCCGCATGGCGCTGGCCGTCAACGCGAAAATCAACAGCCATTCGCGTTTTGCCCGCAAGAACTACTTCTATCCCGACATGCCCAAGGATTACCAAATTTCCCAGTTTGAAGAGCCGTTGTGCGAACACGGCTGGCTGGACATCACCGTGGCCGGAAAAACTAAGCGCATCGGCATTACCCGTATTCATATGGAAGACGACGCGGGTAAAAATATCCACCCGCAGGGCGAAAAGATCAGTCTTGTGGATCTTAATCGAGCAGGCACCCCGCTGATTGAAATCGTAAGCGAACCTGATTTGTCCAGTGCCGAAGAAGCTGTTGCCTACCTGAAAGCTTTGCATGCCATGGTGGTGAGCCTCGGCATCAGTAACGGCAACATGGAGGAAGGCAGTTTTCGCTGCGACGCCAATGTCTCAATCCGGCCCAGAGGCAGTAAAACCCTGGGGACACGCACCGAACTGAAAAATCTGAACTCGTTCCGCCATGTGCAAAAAGCCATTGAGTATGAAATTTCCCGCCAGAGCGACGTACTGGAAGATGGAGACAAGGTGGTGCAGGAAACACGCCTGTACGATGCTGTCCGCAATATTACGCTGACCATGCGCAGCAAGGAAGACACCCAGGATTATCGCTATTTCCCCGACCCGGATCTGACGCCCGTGGACATCAGTGAAGAGGAGCTTGCCCGCTGGAAAGCAACCCAGCCAGAACTCCCTCAGGCCCGCCTCGCCCGTTTCATGGAAGAATGGAAACTGCCGCAGGCGGATGCCGCCCTGCTTTCCGCTGATCCCTGTCTTGCAACCCTGTTTGAACGTGCGGCCCGCATTTATCCCGAAGCCCGCAAAATAGCCAATCTTATGATTGGCCCTCTGCTCCGCCAACTCAATGAGCAGGGGCTGGACAGCGCAGAGCTGAAGCTCTCGCCCGAAGCTCTGGCTGAACTGGCGAAGATCATTGATTCCGGGCTGATCAGCGCCAAGATCGGAGCTGACATATTTCCCGAGCTCATGCAGGGCAACATCATGCCCGAAGACTATGTTAACTCCCGCGGGCTCGCCCAGGTATCAGACAGTGCCGCAATTGAGGCCGCTGTCAAAAAAGTGGTGGAAGCCAACCCTGCGGAAGTGGAAGCCTACAGAGGCGGCAAAACAAAACTGATCAGCTTCTTTGTCGGCCAGGTGATGCGTGAAACGCGGGGCAAGGCCAACCCCGCCGTGGTCAACGAAATATTGACCCGACTCTTGGAAAATTAACGCATACGCAGAGCCAAACCGCTCAAGGGGATTTCAACTTTGAAATACTCTACGGAGTTGCCGGAATCAAGCGGGCACGCAGCTCGGCTGCAAAGCCCCCTCCTTTCCGAAAGCAGTCATAGCTCACTTGCAGCGTGCCGATTTATACCGGCACGGGCAACCGGGTATAGTTCCGGCTTCAGGTGTGGAACCTGTGAACCGGAACACCGCGTCTCGGCCATGGATACGTTCAATGGTTAAACTGTCCCCAGGGAATATAAACGGCTTCAAGCCCACACAAGCTATGAACAATCAAGAAACAGAACAATATCATAAGCCGCTCGACCGGCTCAGTCTGGAGTTACCGGGCACAGACGCGTCTGCGGGTTCCTCTTCCGGCAAACCATCAGAACATCAGGCGGACAACACGTCGTCCCCCGAGCCCCCCCGTCCGCGCAAAAAGCATCGCATCCTGCGCTTTCTGCTGCTTATGTTCTTTGTCTGCACCTTGCTCGGATGCGGCTCCGTTGCAGCCGTGTATATGTGGGCCAGCAATGATCTGCCCAGCTTCAGCAAAATCGCGGATTATCGCCCGCCTCTCGTCACCAATGTCCTTGCCCGCGACGGCAGTCTGATCGGCCAGTTCTACCGGGAACGGCGTTTTCTGGTAACGCAGGAAGAAATGACTCCCTGGTTGCCCAAAGCTTTTCTCGCTATTGAAGACGATGAATTCTACTCCCACCCCGGCATCGATCTCAAGGCCATTGTACGGGCCATGCTCACCAACCTCAAATCAGGGCAAAAAACAAGCGGCGGCAGTACCATCACCCAGCAGGTGGTGAAGCGCCTGATGCTCACCCCCGAAAAGAGTTATGAGCGCAAAATCAAGGAAATCATCCTGGCCTATCGCCTGGAACAACAATTGAGCAAGGATGAAATCCTCACACTGTATCTCAACCAGATTTTCCTCGGCAACAATTCCTACGGCGTCGAGGCTGCTGCCCGCACCTATTTTGCCAAGCACGCCAAGGATCTGACTCTGGCTGAATCCGCCTTGCTGGCGTCTCTGCCGCAGGCTCCCTCAACCTACAACCCCTACCGCCACCCCGAAGCCGCGCAGACCCGTCAGAAACAGGTGCTGCGCCGTATGCGCGACCTTGGCTGGATCGACGACGGCCAGTACGACAAGGCTATCTACGAAAAACTGGAATACAAAAGCATGCCTTCGGGCATGGGCCGCGAAGGCGGCTGGTATCTTGAGGAAGTGCGCCGCGAACTCATTGAACTGTTCAACGAGGAAAACTCCCGCCGTTACGGCTTTGATTTCGGGCTGTACGGTGAAGACGTGGTCTATGAAATGGGCCTTACTGTGCGCACCAGCATGGACCCCGTGCAACAAATGGCCGCAGACGAAGCCCTGCGCCACGGGCTGGAGGATGCCACCAAGCGCCACGGCTGGCGCGGCCCCATTGAAAAACTGACGCCTCCGCAATTTGACAAGTTTCTGAACGAGCAGGAATTTGCGCCGAACAAGCTGGAAAACAACGCCTGGGTCAAGGCGCTGGTCACCACGGTTACCCAGAAGAACGCGGAGCTTTCCCTCGGCTCGGGTTACACAGGATCCCTTGCACTGCGTGACATGGGCTGGGCCCGCAAACCGAACAAACATGCCGCGGGCAGTGTCACCGCCGTGCTCGTCACCGACGCGCGCAAGGTGCTGGAACCGGGCGATGTAGTTTGGGTATCCCTTTCCGCACCCGCTCCGGCCAAGGGCAAGGAAGCTTTTTCTCTGGGGGCCGTCACCACGAAAACGCCCATTCCGCTCAAACTTCAACAATACCCCGACATTCAGGGAGCAATGGTTTCCATTGAACCGGAAAGCGGCGATGTTGTCGCCATGGTGGGCGGGTACGCCTTCGGCTACGAGGGCAGTCAATTCAACCGCGCCACGCAGGCCATGCGTCAGCCCGGTTCCTCCTTCAAGCCCATCCTGTACTCTGCTGCTCTGGATCACGGCTTCACCGCCGGTTCCATCATTCTGGACGCCCCTATTCTGCTCATCAATGAAATGAGCAACGAACCGTGGCGGCCGCGGAACTTTGAAGGCGGCTTTGAAGGCCCCATGCGCCTCAACCGGGCGCTGGCCCGTTCGCGCAACCTCTGTTCCATCCGGGTGGCGCAAAGCATCGGCGTGCAGGCCATGCTGGATCGGGCCTGGGCCCTGGGCCTTCCGGAATCGCTTCCTCCCGTGCTCGCGCTGAGCCTGGGCGCAGGGGAGGTTTCCCCGCTGGCCATGACACGTGCGTATACCGCATTCGCCAACGGCGGCAAGCTGGTCAAACCCCGCATGATCCAGAGCATTCAAGGTTCATGGGGCAATACCATTTACGAAAACCAACCGGAATACATGCAGGCGCTTTCTCCGCAGAACGCGTATATCATGGCCTGTCTGCTCAAGGGAGTTGTACAGTACGGCACGGCAACCCGGGCCAACGTCTTCAACCGGCCGTTGGGCGCAAAGACCGGCACCACCAACGGAGAAACCGATGCGTGGTTCCTGGCGATCACGCCGCACCTGGTCACAGGCACCTATATCGGTTACGATCAGGTACAGCCCATGGGACGGGGTGAAACAGGCACCGGCGCGGCCCTGCCCATTTATGTCTATTATGGAAAAAAGGCACTGGAAGCGTATCCGCCGGATGATTTTACCATGCCTCCGGGTATCGTGACTTTCAACGTGGAGGGCATTACTCTGCCGTTCATGGCAGGTACAGCTCCTGACGCGGGCACTACCGTCGTCCCCAAGGGCGGTTCCCATCCTGCCCAACGAGGAGACGACCTTCTGAAGGAGCTGTTCTAGTGCTCCGCAGCATGACATATTTCGGAGTACGAGCTGAAACTACGCTTTCGGGCGCTGCCCCCGTCGGGGCGAATGCCCCCCGGCCGGTTCACGCACAATTTTAAAGCTGAAACTCTCCAAGCTGTGAAAATAAAGAGGGAGGGGCTTTGTTCCTTTCTCTTTAACCCGCCCGGTTCCCTGCCACGGTGGCCGGGGCCATTCCCCCCGGCGGGTTTTTCAATATACGGCATGTTCTCTTTGAAAATGCCACAGGAAAGAGGCCGCCCCGAAATGCACCGCGCGAATGTTCCGCGCAAGCTCCGGCGCGCGCCTGCCTTCAAGGAGTCCACATGGACAGGATGGAAAAAGAAGCCCTGCAGGTCAGCAAGGAAATCGCCGTCAAGTTCATTGAAACACAGCGGCTTTCTCCCGCCAATTTCGGCGAAATTTTCCCCGCCCTGCACAGGGTTGTTCTGAACACCATGCTGGAAGGCAAAAAACGCCTCTTGCAGGAAGGGCTGGACGAAGGAGGCGAGCAATGAGCGAACATGAAGCCCGCGATACCGCCCGGGCCGCAGAACACGAGCTGGAAGAGACGAACACTGCGTCCGCGAAAAAAGAACCGGCTCCTGCCGACGCTCATGCTCAGGCCGTCAGCGACATGTTCAGCCGCCTGACCCCGTGGTATGATCTGCAAAACCACGCGTTCAGTCTCGGCCTTGATTTTTGGTGGCGGCGGCATCTCGTGCGTGCCGTGGTGCCCGGCCCCGCCCGCAAGGTGCTGGATCTCGCCGCCGGAACTCTGGATGTGAGCATCGCGCTGTGCCGCCGTTACCCCGGGGTCAGCGTCATAGCGGCTGACATTTGCAAGCCCATGCTGGATTTCGGCATGGAGCGCAAGGTACAGGCATCTCTCAAAGGGCGCATTTCCTCCCTGGTAGCTGATGCACGCGCCCTGCCCCTGCCCGAGGCTTCTTTTGACGCGGTGACCATGGCTTTCGGTATCCGCAACGTGCAGCCTCGCATGAACGCGCTGAAAGAAATGCATCGCGTGCTCGTGCCCGGCGGGCGGGCCTGCGTTCTTGAATTTGCGCCTGTGGGAACACCGCTGTTCGGACCGTTTTACCATTGGTATTTGCGCACGATCATGCCGCGTCTTGCAGGGCTCATTTGCAGTTACCCCGAAGCCTATGCCTACCTTGCCGATACGGTGGAAAACTTCCCCCGCCCCGCCGAGTTCAGCGATGAACTTCGAGAAGCGGGATTTCCCTTTGTCAGTCACACCAGCCTGACGCTTGGCGTGGTGAATCTGCATGTGGCGGTCAAAGGAGCCTGAATCTTTTGCTGTGTAGTGGGCTGCGTTGTAGAACTGTGTTGATGGCGTTGCGCGAGGCGTGTATTTTTAGCACAGCACGGGCGGAAACATCCGTTGCCGCAAAGACAGCCCGTGTTCCACACGGGCGAGCGACAGTCGCCAGGCGACGAAGGAGCCTTACGAATGGCGACAGCAGAGATAAGGCA
>CAJTSU010000023.1:0-125 GCA_910579055.1 uncultured Mailhella sp.
ACGGCAAAATCCTCGCGGGAGAATATCCCCTTGCCGTAGTAGCCTTCGCAGTCCCAGTACGGCGGATCGATATAGAATACCGTTTCCGGCTTGTCGTACCTTTTGATGACCTCATGGTACGGCAG
>CAJTSU010000023.1:138-31823 GCA_910579055.1 uncultured Mailhella sp.
ACGTCCGGGCCAGCCGCAGATGAGCGGCGGAAAGCTGCTCCTCGATCCGGAGCAGGTTGAGTTTGGGCGCGCGGACGGCGGCATACCCGAATGTCGGGCCTGTCAGCCTGCCGCCGAAGCACGACTGCTGGATGTAATAGAACCGGGCGGCGCGCTGGATATCCGTCAGCGTATCCGGCTCAACGCGCTTGAGCCTTTCAAACTCGTCCCGTGATACCAGAACCCATTTGAAGTAGCGGACAAACTCCTCCAGATGATGCTGGACGACGCGGTAAAAGGTGACAAGCTCCCGGTTGATGTCGTTGATGACCTCCACCCTGGATTCCGGTTTGCGGAAAAGCACCCATGCCGCTCCGGCAAAAGGCTCGCAGTGGCAGGTATGGGCCGGAAGCATCTCCACGATGCGGTGGGAAAGCTGACATTTGCCGCCCATCCATCCGGCGAGCGGAGAACGGCTGTTACTGGTTGTCATGAACTGGCTCCGAAGGGCCGTCCTGCGGCGCTGAACCGGGGCGTGAAGCCCGCAGTACGTTGATTCTGCCGCATTTGCGGCATTTGAAGCTGAAAATGAGGACGTGGCCTTCGCCATGCTTGCGCCCGCACCAGGCGCAGCGGATGTCGGGAAGTTTCTGGATTTCTGCTCTCATGGTTAAAAAGGTTGCTTGTGCCCCGGGCTCTCGCCTGCTAGTGTCGCCTTGCTCTCAGGAGCAACAATGCGGACGGTAAAACTCTGCGGGTAGAGGTTGCGCTTTCTATCCGTGGGGCCGTGGCGGGCCTGGCAAGCCCGTCGGTGGGGGAGTCCCGCTCCCCCGCCTCTGCCTGCCTTCACCCTGCCATAAAAGTTTTCGTTTTTCCGGAAACCTCGCGTTCTGTGCAAAGAAAATGCAAAGCCCCCTTTTTTGGAGGGGGCTGTTTTAGCGGTATGCGCTGTTTGTTTTTGTGTTCGGGGGTTATTCAAGTTTCGTCAAAAGCCCCGCCGCAATCATATCCTCAATATGATGTTCCGGGGTATCTGTCCGCAGGATTGCGCCACTCCACTGCTTGGCGCGGAAAGCGGAACCCTTCAGCCATTCCTCAATGGTAGGCTCCGGAACCATCAGTTGCCCTCTCAGCGTTTCACACGCCTCAAGCGGCGTGGCGGCCTCAAATTCAAAGTCGTCCAGCAGTCTGTATTTCATGCGATCTCCCTGAAGGGCGGGGAGTTTGCTCCCCGCCCGGTTTTTTATGCGACGGCGGAAAATACCGCCGCCCGGTTGCGGTAAAAGGTCACGATATCCGCCGGAATACCCGCAAAGAGGCTGTCTTCGCAAGGGCCGGGCGTTTCTCCCGCCGCGCCTCCGATCAGCTCATAGCTGTGCCGCCCCCGCAGGGGGCGGATATCAAGGCCCGTCCGGCGCAGGCGGGCGATGGTGGCGCGGGCGGTATGCGCCTGCCAGCCAAAACGCTCCATCATGGTTTCAAGCGAAACTATCCGCTGTGCCGCGAAAAGCGCCGTAAGCCGCCCCATCACCCCGCCCGTGGAAGGAAGGCTGGGGGCCGCCGTGTTCTCCGGGTGCGCGCGGCGGCAGGATTCGTCAATGAAAGCCTGAAGAAAGCGAACCCAGTTGCAGATCTTGGTGGCGTTCGCGCTGCCCGAATGCTGGCGAAATTCGATGGTGCCGTGGCGCAGGTATGCCTGAAGGTTGATTTTGAAATAGCGGCCCGGCATGGAATGAGCAAGCTCGGAAAGCGTAGAGGCTCTTTGGAAGGCTCTGGAATGTATCTGCTCACGGATGCTGCGGCAGTAAGTATTGTTATTCCCGCGGCGGCTCTGAGGCATAAAGGCGTCAATTCCGGTTTCAAAAGCGGCGTAGCGGCGTATGATGTTCCTGCATTCCTCCGTCGAAAACCCGTGCGCATCAATATGCACATGCAGGCCGCAGGAACGGTCAGCCGTGGCTCCGGCGTCATCCAGAGCCGCCGCCGTCACGCGTAGCTGCTCCAGTCCGGCCTCTCCCTCCAGAATCGGGGAAACCACCTCAAAACCGTTCCGCACACTGCCGTCGGGCACAGTTTTCCAATGGCTGGCGCTATCCGTGTGGTTATAATTTTCTTCCCGGATGTCCACCCCCACCGCGCGGAGGGCGCGGAGGGCCTTTTCACGGCGAATACCCACGATTTCCATTTCGACCCCGAACCTTCTCATTTTATCAACCCCTTGGTTTTATTTCGGATTTGTCGCGTTTGCGTGGGTGTGTGTTCGCTCTTCCGGCCGAAGGATGCAAGTTGTTTCTCGTTGATTTTACTGGTTTTTTTGAGAAATCATGCAGGGCCTTTTTACTATACCGCTTCGGCGTAAATCGCCGCTGTGTAAACCATGCCCGCGAGGTAGCGCATCGGCACGGGGATGCCGAGTTCCCGCCGGGTGCGCCGGGAGAGTTTCCAGCTGTTCCATTCCTCGATGGCCGCTTCAATGGCCTCTTTCAAAGGGTATCGGTGAAGGAAACAGTGTACGGAATCGGCAAAATGCCGTCCCCATCGGCTGTCCAGAAAAGCGCGGGCTTCTTCGGGATCGGCTCCCGTGTCTTCCGCGATCAACGTCATGGCGATCTCCCATGCGGCGTCAGCGCATCCGTCCAGCGACATGGTTCCGTAAAAGCCGTAGCGTTCGTTTTCCGATTTGAGCGTATTCATGGCACGTCTCTGTTTTTTTATTGTTACAGACAAAAAGAGGGAACTGTCAGTCCCCCCTATAGAAATATGGCCTTATATCGCGCGGCACCATCCGGCCCGGCAGTCGCATCCGCCGCATTCGCCGGAGCAGCTCTTGTTGTGCCGCCGCTTGTATTCGGCTTCGCAGTTTATATTGACTCTTTCGATGATTTCCGGACTCGGCCATTCCCATGCCATGCATTTGTCGCCAGGGCACTGCTTGCCGTGAAACGGGCAAAATTTCTCTTTGGCTTCCGCAAGCGGAAGAAGATATATCGGCGTTGTATCTTTTCTTTTGCCGTTTATTCTGTTCAACCCGTTCATATTGCCCGCTCCTCTGTGTAATTTGCTGCGTGAAAACGTGTTCGCTCTCGTGCCGGAGGAAAGCAAGTCATTTATGGATGATTAAAAACAAAAAGAGCAGGCAAGCCGCATAGCGGTGCCCGTACAGAAAACGGAATGTCCCGAGAGTCAGGCTGCCAGTGCTTCCGGTGCTTCCACAGCCGCCTTCATCTGCGATTCAAGGATGTGCTGATACACCTTGAGGAGCATACTTGGATCAGCGTGATCCATAATTGTTGCAACACTGCGAATATCGCCGCCGGCACGAATACTTTCAGTCGCAAAAGCGTGACGGAGTCCGTAAACCGTGATGCGCCGGGTAATCCCGGCCCGCTTGAGAGCGGTACGCCATGCGGCCCCAAGATTTCTGACCTGTCTGCCGTGATAGTTGATCACCCATTCGCAGCCTTCGTCTTCCGCCCGCCATGCCCGGAGTTGGGCGAGCAAATCGCTCCGTAGGGGAATCTTGCGGTAGTCTGCTCCACCTGGTCGTTTTGCTGCGCAGGGCATGAGAGCGGCCCCGGCGGATTCCGAAACGTCGCTCCATGCCAGCCTGAAAAGCTCGGAGGGGCCGGGGCGCGCGCCGGTGCAGTAGCCAAGCCACACCAGCCGCTGGATGTGCTTCGGGGCCACCGCCAGAATCTGGCGCAGCTCGTCAGGCGTGGGCGGCAGAAGGCGCTGAGAGCGGGCGTAGGGCAGGCGCAACCCCGCAAGAGGAGAAGTGCGCAGCATACCCTCCCGCACCGCCCAGTTTCAGCATGAGAAAAAGACGCTCGAAGGCAACCACGAAATGACCTTCCGCGAGGCCATCCGTGATCTTTATCCCACGCTTCGAGACATGAAAAAGCGTGGCTTCACTACCAGAGAAATCGCTGGAAAGCTGGATGAGTACGGGGTGTACATCGAACTATCCACCCTCTCCAAGTATATGCACGATATGGAGCAGGAGATGTCCCAGAAGAGCAAGGCCAGCCCCACGCGTCGCGTAAAGAAGCCCGCATCCCAGACCGCCAGCTCCGCGAACGCCCATGCTCCCGCCACGCCCAACGAGTCCGAATAGCCGTGCCGATGCACCTCAAACGCAAGGAGCCCGCCTATGGGGAAGGTTTACGGATACGTCCGCGTATCCAGCACCGATCAGCACGAGGACCGCCAGCTCATGGGACCGTAGAGGTCGGAGGTATAGCTTCGGGCAACAGAAAAGGAGACGTTCCGGCAAGGAAACGGAACGTCTCCCGCTGTTTCCATTTCTTGAAAAAAGCGACAAGGAAATGTTTTAATTATCGCTAAAATATTGACTATTGAACGTTGAAGATGTAATTTATTGCTCAAATATTAGTATTTGGAGTATGAAATGAATATTCATCCGGCACTCCAGACACCATCTGACACCCAGCGCGAGCTTGCTGCCAGAGTGAAGGCCCGCCGACTGGCACTGAATATCACGCAGGCAGAGCTCGCGGAGCGTTCCGGCATAAGTCTTGGAAGTCTGCGGCGCTTCGAGACGACGGGTGAAATATCGCTTCGCGCCTTCCTTGAGCTGGCACTCATACTTGGCGAGCTGAAAGAATTCTCTTCGCTTTTCCGCCCGTTACAGACTCATTCACTCTTCGAGGAGGCACCGCGTCCACGCCAGCGGAGCAGCAGAAAATCTCAACTCAAGGAGCAGGCATGAGAGTTCGCGTTTTCCTCAATCATCTTGGATCGCGTATCCCCGTCGGCATACTCGCACAGACGGCACAGGGCATACTCTTTGAATATCATTCGGAATTTCTGGAACGCGGCATTCCTCTTTCCCCATACTTCCTGCCGCTTCGCTCCGGAGCATTCTTCGACGATAAGCAGACATTCGACGGACTTTTCGGTGTCTTCAACGACAGCCTTCCCGACGGCTGGGGCCTTCTCCTGCTCGACCGCGCATTGTCAAAAAAGGGGCGTTCCCTCGCGCAGGCCAGCCCGCTGGAACGGCTGACGCTCGTGGGAAGCAATGCCATGGGCGCGCTAGAATACGAACCGGACGCCTCCGCCGACGAGGACGGAACCTCGCTCGACCTCGACACGTTGGCCGAGGAATCGCGCCGCATCCTCGGTGAACGCGAGTACCACGGCGAGCACCTCGATGACCTCCTGCGTCTGAACGGCTCGCTCGCAGGCGCACGTCCCAAGATCATGCTTTCGATTCCTGACGAGGACGGCACACTTCAGCCGTGGATCATAAAATTCCGTGCACTGGAAGACCGCCCGGACGCTGGCCTCGTGGAGTATCGGCACTCGCAGGCGGCGCGGCTGGCCGGGCTGGACATGCCTGAAACGCGGCTCTTTTCCTCGAAGGACGGGGCGGGCTATTTCGGCATCCGGCGTTTTGACCGCCGTAACTGCCTGAAAATACACACGCACACGGCCTGCGGTCTCCTGCACGCCTCGCACCGCTTCCCCAGCCTCGACTACGAGAACCTCATCCGTCTGACGGCCAGCCTTACGCAGGACAAACGCGAGGTGGAGCGCATGGTGCGGCTCATGATTTTCAACGTGAAGGCAGGCAATCAGGACGACCATTCCAAGAACTTCTCGTTCTGTATGGACGCCGAGCACCGCTGGCACCTCTCTCCGGCCTACGACCTCACCCCCTGCACAGGCATCAACGGCGAGCACTGCTCTACGGTGAACGGAAAAGGGCGGAACATCACGGACGCCGATCTTATCAAAGCGGCGGCTGTTGGCGGCATCAGTTCGCGTAAGGTCAAAGACATGATCGAGCAGGTGTTGGAGGCGCTGAGAGCCGTTTGAAAATCTTCCTATAGCCATTAAGTTTTTTCGAGAGAACTCCAACCCCCTTGAAGTTTCACATGACCATGCTACTCTGAAGTCAACTCTAGGCAAGATGTTTTCATCGCCGTTACCCCTTTCCCTTGTCAGCTTTCGATGCAAAGACTGGCCGCCGCCTTCCCTTTTTTCCCGATGTTGAAGTGGGCAGAGAGTATATTGTGGCGATCCATGGCCGCATCGATTCCATGTCTTGCTATGACGTGAAGGTCGAATCCGTACGGCCGACCGAACACGGCTGGACTGGATACAGCATCTA
Organism: uncultured Mailhella sp.; assembly: GCA_910579055.1. Lineage (GTDB taxonomy): Bacteria > Desulfobacterota > Desulfovibrionia > Desulfovibrionales > Desulfovibrionaceae > Mailhella. Next base: position 6,254 of record CAJTSU010000023.1, read on the forward strand.
TAAAGTGAAAGCGACCCGCTTCAGCCGTGAGTCTGGCAGTTTTTTCGTCAAGCTCAACGCGACGCTGAAAAGAAAGCTCCCCTTCATCTTCCCGCTGTGGCCCGCCGTCCTGCGCACTCCCCACCTCATATATCACAATACGGACGAACTCTTCCTTCTTCCCGAAGGCGAAGATATGACGTCGAGAGTATACTCGTCAAAACCGCTGGAAAAATCAGTAGAAACACAGAATACGCACCTCGTCCGTTTTTACTGCGGACTGCGAAAGTAGCTTGTCTCTGGCGACCTCGACGCCCATCATATCCAGCTGGCCGCTACTCTCATACGCTGCGCTATGACTATTTCATACGCCACAGCATGAGTGACCCCTCCCCCAAAAACAGGTCCATTGAAAAGTTAGTGCTCCTGGCATAGGAGCACAGCCATGAAACGGAGTCGATTCAGCGAAGAGCAAATCATCGGGATCTTGCGGCAGGCCGAAGCCGGCATGCGGGTGGTGGACTTGTGCCGCAAGCACGGGATTTCGGACGCCACTTTTTACAAGTGGCGGGCAAAGTATGGCGGCATGGATGTTTCTGACGCCATGCGCCTGCGCCAGCTTGAGGAGGAGAACTCCCGGCTCAGGAAGATGGTGGCCGAGCAGGCGCTGGACATTTCCATCCTCAAGGATGTCCTGTCAAAAAACTTCTGAAGCCCGCGTCATGCAGGCAGGCCGTGCGGTATGTCCAGACGGCATACACGGCCTCCCAGCGGCGGGCTTGCGCGACACTGGGTGTCAACCGCAGCACTGTGCGGCGTCCTCCTCCACAGGACCGGGATGCGGATTTCCGCCGACGTCTGCGGGAACTGGCAGGGGAACGGCGGCGTTTCGGCGTTCAGCGGCTGCATGTCTTGTTGCGGCGTGAGGGGCTTGTGGTAAATCACAAACGGACGGAGCGAGTCTACCGTGAGGAGTGTCTGTCCTTGCGTTTGCGGCCCACGAAGAAACGTCCCTGTGTCCTGCGGTCGTGCCGGCCAACGCCCATCGGACCTGACGAGCAATGGGGAATGGATTTTGTCAGCGATAGTCTGGAGTCAGGCCGGCGTATCCGTATCCTGACCATCCTTGATCTTTGGGACCGATCAACGCCAGCCCTGGAAGTAGATATATCGCTTTCCGGCCAACGGGTGGCGCAGGTGCTGGAACGCCTGCGGCTGCAAGGACGCCTGCCACGCAGGCTCCTTACGGACAATGGCCCGGAGTTCACAGGCCGGGCCTTGAATGAATGGGCGCAAAAACATGGCATCGGCCTGGAACACAGTCGGCCCGGAAAACCCACGGATAACGGTTTCGTGGAAAGTTTCAACGGAAGGCTGCGAGATGAATGCCTGAACCAGAATATTTTCGTTTCCCTGGCAGACGCCCGGCACCTCATCGAGGAGTGGCGGCAGGATTATAACTGCAACCGCCCCCACAGCGCTCTTGGGTGGCAAAGCCCTGAGACTTACCGGGCGACCCATCAACCCTCAAACCTGACAGGGATCACTAACTTATCCTTGGTATCGTGAAGGGGGGACGGTCATTACTGCATGACGCCCCTTGAGGAAAGATTAGACTCTGTATCTTATTTAATTTGCAAACAGTCTGCCGGGCCCTTCGTCCAGCAGGCTGTTTTAACGTCCAGCAAAATATTTTTAGAATGTGGGTATTTTGGATTTTTAAAACTCGAGATATCCTATAATCCCAACACATTACACCATGAAAATTTATCCGTCTCGGGGAGCCAGAAAAATCAAGGGTTTAGAGTAAAATCTAAGCCCTTTTTTTTTTGCACCACATGCGCCAAATCGCGCCATCCTGTTTTTTGACATGGCTCTATTGCAGAACCACGTTGATAACATTGTGCGTGATGTGTATTTTTGCTCCGCGCAACGCTATCAACACGGTTCTATGACAGAGCCTTGTTAAATAACCTTGTTCAGACTGTACTCAAGTATGCCTTCCGCACCGATGCTGCGCAGGCGGGGAATGAGATCGCGTACCAGGCTGCTGTCTACCACAGTTTCCAGAGACAGCCACGCCGGGTCGCGGAGGCTGGCCACGGTAGGCGAATTGAGTGCGGGCAGCAGGTTCAGGATTTCATCCAGGCGGGCGGCGGGGGCGTTCATTTTGAGGCAGACCAGGCTTTCCGCGCGCAACGCGCCCTGAAGCAGCAGATCTATCTGTTCAATCTTTGCTCGCTTGAACGGATCACGCATTGCGTCGCGGCCGGCGATCAGCACGGTGTTGGTTATCAGAACCTCATCAATGACACGCAGGCCGTGGGCGCGGATGGTAGTCTCGGTTTCCGTCACTTCCACAATGGCGTCGGCCAGCCCTTCCACCACTTTGGCTTCCGTCGCGCCCCACGAGTAGTTGATCTGGACGGGGATGCCCATATCTTCAAAATAACGGGTGGTCACGCCTTTGAGTTCCGTGGAAATGCGCCTGCCGGCAAGGTCTTCGGGCCTGCGGTAGGGGGAATCCCCGGCCACGGCAAGCACCCAGCGCGCGGGGCGGTTGGAAACCTTGGAATAGACAAGGTCGGACACCATGCGGACGGGAGAGTCGCCTCCCGCGTCTCCTTCCCGGTCATCAGCAAAATCCACACCGGTTTCCAGCAGCCAGTCCTTGCCGGTCAGCGCCACATCAAGCACGCCGTCCCGGATATACCCGGGGATTTCCTGCACGCGGCAGAGTCTGGCAGTGAGGTCGGGGTCGTTGATATCCGGGAAATAGTTGCGTACATGTTTGCGAATTTTCCACCCGGCTCTTTCAAACAGGGAAATGGTGGCCTCTTCAAGAGAACCTTTGGGAATGCCGAGTTTAATCTGACGCGGGGCGGACATGACACAACTCCTTTAAGTAGGGGAAAACGGGGCAGAGGCTACTTGCCCTGCTGGTAAACCGTGGCGGGATCAAAGACGCGAGGGCAGCAGATGCCTGTCTCTGCGCAAGGCGCAAGCTCCGCCCGGCGGAAAAAACAGGAGCGATACCCTTCGTGGCAGGCCGCGCCTCCCACCTGTTCCACTTCCAGCACCACGGCGTCCGCGTCGCAGTCAAGCCGGATGGCCCGGACTTTCTGCACGTTGCCGGAGCGTTCTCCCTTGTGCCAGAGTTTTGCGCGGCTGCGGCTGAAATAGTGGGCTTCTCCGGTGGAGAGCGTGGCGTTCCATGCCTCTTCATCCATCCAGCCCAGCATGAGTACTTCGCCGCTGGCGGCATCCTGGGCAATGGCGGCTATCAGGCTCCGCCCCGCGCATTGCGGGGCGGAGGGATGGGAGAAATCAGGTCTGAAATCGAGAGAGACGGTACAGGGTGAATTCATGGCGAAGACTCTATTTGGCAAAACCCACGGCGCGGCGCTCGCGGATGACCGTGACGCGGATTTGGCCGGGGTATGTAAGGTTTTCTTCAATCTTGCCCGCGATATCCCTGCACAGCAGGTAGGTGGAATCGTCATCCACATTGTCGGAATTGACCATAACGCGGAGTTCGCGTCCGGCCTGAATGGCGTAGGCCTTGGAAACGCCGTCGAAGGCCGTAGCGATGTTTTCCAGATCTTCCAAGCGCTTGACGTAGTTTTCCAGTAATTCTTTGCGCGCGCCGGGGCGCGCACCGGACAGGGAGTCCGCCGCCTGAACCAGAACCGCCATGGCTGTTTCAGGCCGGATGTCCTCATGGTGGGCGGCAATAGCGTGAATGATATCCTTGCCTTCACCGTATTTTTTGGCGATATCCGCACCTATGACAGCGTGGGAGCCTTCCACCTCATGGTCTACGGCCTTGCCTATGTCATGCAGCAATCCGGCGCGCTTGGCCCGCTTGATGTCCATGCCCAGTTCGGCGGCCATCATACCGCACAGCGCAGACACCTCGAGAGAATGCTGAAGCACGTTCTGGGTAAAGCTGGTGCGGTATTTTAGTTGGCCGAGCAGCCGCACGATATCGGGGTGGATGCCGTGTACACCTGCGTCAAACGTGGCTTGTTCACCCACTTCGCGTACCTGCACGTCCAGCTCCTGCTCGCATTTGTGCACGATGTCTTCAATGCGTGCCGGATGGATGCGGCCGTCCTGGATAAGGCGCTCCAATGCCATGCGCGCCACCTGGCGCCGGATGGGGCTGTATGCGGAAAGAATGACGGTTTCGGGTGTGTCGTCGATGATCAGGTCAACGCCGGTAGCTGCTTCCAGAGCGCGGATATTGCGCCCTTCACGGCCGATAATCCGCCCTTTCATGTCTTCGCTGGGCAAGGTCACGGCGGTAACGGTCTGTTCCCCCACATAATCGCCGGCATAGCGTTGGATGGCACAGGCAAGAATTTCCCGGGCCTTGCGGTCGGCGGCCTCGCGCGCTTCACTTTCAATATGGCGCATCATCTTGGCTGCTTCGTGCCGGGTGCGGGATTCAATTTCCTCAAAGAGGCGTTTTTTGGCTTCTTCCACCGTAAGGCCGGAAACTTCCTGAAGGCGGCGTTCCTGTTCTTCCATCCGGGAGCAGAGCTTTTCTTCCTGTTCTTCGAGCCGGCGTTCCTTACGGGTTTGATCGCGTTCCTGCAACAGCAGATCCTGCTCTTTCTGAGTGAGGCGCTCCATTTTTTCCTCCATGCGCTCGCTCATGTCCTGCAGTTTTTTTTCGCGGCCTTTCAGCTCCCGTTCCTGTTCCTTGTATTCGTTTTCCAGTTCCCGTTTCTGGTTGAAAAGTTCGTCCTGCCCCTGTACCAGAATTTCTTTCTTCTGGGCCTGGGCTTCCTTGCGTGCTTCTTCGATAATGCGGCGGGCCAGATCGTTGGCATCGCCTATGCGCTTTGTATTCAGGCGGCGTTGAATAAAAAAGCCTGCAAGCAGGCCGGCAATAAGAACGCCGGCAATGCCCAGGCCGAGAAACAATACGCTGATAATCATGATTCTCCCCTCGCTATGTTAACGGGCGTATGCCCGATTGCATGCCGAAACAGCCCCGGTGGCGGGAATTGCACGCCTGCGGGTGGAACCACGGCATGGCCGGGAAGCAAGGGGAGAGAGCACGACCCGCACAAGCGGATCGCCAGCTACAAAAAGACGATAGGGGAAAAAAGATCCCCGAAATGCCGTGACATGCGCGAGCACGAGACCTGGTGTCCCAGGGTGGGGGCCTGGCCAAAGCTTCAGACTTCCCGGCGAACCGGGCGTGAACACCACTTCGGCGACCGGCTCCCTAACGACGAATGTGAGGCCGGCACCGTCGCATCCCACGAACATTTCAGGGAATTCCTGCATCCGATCAGCCTTCGGGCTTGGCCGGATGTTCCTGCTTGTCTATGAACTTCAGCAGCGCTTTCAGGCGTTCATCCCGTTCTGCGGTCTGCTGTTTCAGTTGTAACAAATCGTCTGTGATTCCCAATACGAGAATCGTCAGCAGTCTGTCTCTGCCCAAATGGCTTCCGTGGAGCTTAAGTGCCTCATACAGGGTTTCGGCGTAGGCGCAGGCTTTTTGCACCCGCTCCGGCTCCGCTTCCGTCTTGAAAGAGACTTCCAGCTCAAATATGTTGAGGTTATAGGTTTGCATGGCGCGAACCGCCCGGAGGCGGCGCTATGCCTGTGTTGAAGTTTCGTTGCGGGCAAGTGTGCCCTCAATACGCTTCAACAGCTTATCTACCCGAGCCAGAGCGTCAGCCCGCACTTCCTGTTCCTGTGCCAATTGGCGACGCAGTTCGTCGGTATCCTCAACCTTATGCTGAAGAGTTGCCACTTCCTCAAGGAGGAGGCAATTCTCATCGCGGAGGCCTTCCACTTCGGAAAGCAGGGCTTCCACTCGTTGTTCTAACAGTTCCAGTAGTTCCATGCCTTTTAACTAACGCCGATTCGACAGATAATCAAGGGCAAGGAGTGCTTTTTCCGAAAACGATTTTTAGAGCAGGGGAGAGATGAGCAGGGCGCTTTCGCAAAGTATGCACGATGCTCCGAGAAAATCGCCGTTAAAGCCGTTTTCGCGACGGGCCAGGCGGTACAGAAAAACTTGGGCGCCGAGGGAAAGGGTCAGAGCGGCCATGGTCACGCGCATGCCCGCAAAAATCGTGCAGATACTGAGTAGAGCCGCCAGCCAGGCGCAGGCCAGGCGCAGGGTACACGCGGGCGCCATGAGTCGGCCCAGCGTGGAAACCGGATGCGGCGGGAGCAGCGCGGGCAGGAACAACATGCCTGTTCTTCCCCATGCCGGGGCAATCAGCGCAATCCGGCAGGCATAGGGTAAAGGTCCCGCAAAAAGCTCAGTCAGGGCTGCTGCCTGAACCGCCAAAGCCAGGAGCAGGGCCAGAACGCCGAAACTTCCGCAGCGGCTGTCTTTGAGTATGGCCTGGAAGTTTTCTCCGTGAGCGCCGCTTCCCCATGCATCCATGCAGTCGGCCAATCCGTCCCAGTGCAGTGCACGTGTGGCCCAGGCCATGACGCTTATCCAGATAAGGGCGCGCAGCGCGGGCGATGAGGCGGCAATACCGACGAGCACAGGGGCCAGGGACAACGCGCCCAGGGCAAGTCCGACAAAGGGCGCCCAGGCCATGGAGGCGGCCATGTCGCGCTCGCTGAAATGTCGCGGCGGCGCAAGGCGGGTGAGGAAGGAAAACGCGGCCCACAGCGGCAGGAGGTTCATCAAAAATTCCTTTGTGGTTTGAGACCTCCCCCTTGAGGGGGAAACGAGTAGTTGACAAGACGGCGAAGCCGATGAAATCCTTTTCCGTACCCCCTCCCTTCAGGGAGGGACAATCCGCACGCCCCCTATCCGTCGGCTGCGGAGTCAGTCGACGGATGGGGGGACTGTGGATTGAAACATCAAAATTCCTTCATAAGGGTGATTATTCCAAACTGCGGCCCTGCAGGGGCCGTGCCCGTTGCCGGGCAAAGCGGAAGTGACGGGCATTGAGAGCAGAGATGCGGAACGGTCCAATGTCACGCGGGGCGGAGTCGAGTGAAGCGCAGTTTCACGAAGGCGCAAGCGAACCTGCCGTGGATGCATGCTGCCATTGCGGCAACGTATGTTACCGCCCATGCCGGAGCAAAACAGCGCGCCACACGCAGCGCGATCAACACAACTCTGTTGCGGAGTTACGCCAAGGCGGGGAGGAGTCAGTAAAGCCCGGAATTGCCGCGTGTGGCATTTCCGGGCTTCACAGTCGGCAAAAAAGCGTCGGGAGTCTCAGCGTCGGTTGGAGATGTTGAATGTCAGGGAGTAGATTTGGTGGAAGAAGTCCACATACTCCACAAAGATATTGTCCGGTACGCTGATGCGGGCGGCGGAATAATTGAGGATGCCCTTGATACCGGCTTCCGCGAGTTGAGTAGCCGCGCGTTGAGCGCGTTCCGGCGGCGTGGTGATGATTCCGATTTCGATAGAGAGTTCCGGCACGCGTTCCATGAGTGTCTTCGTGCAGTAAACTTCAAGACCGTAGGCCGTTTCCCCGATTTTGAACGGGTCGCAGTCGAAGGCGGCAACAATGGTAAAACCGCGGCGGCGGAATTCCCGGTGGTTGAGCAAAGCGCGTCCGAGGTTGCCCACGCCGACCAGGGCGGCGCGCCACTCGCGGTTGGCGTGCAGGCAAACCTTGATGGCTTCAAGCAGATAGGAAACGTAGTACCCTACGCCCCGTACGCCGAATTCGCCGAAATAGGCAAGGTCTTTGCGAACCTGGGAGGCATTCACGTCACAGGCGCGGGACAGGGGTTCGGAGGAAATAACCTGCACGCCCTCCTTGTGCATGGCTTCCAAAACCTGCAAATAGGTAGCGAGGCGCTGAATTGTGGCGCGAGGGATATGTTCGTTCTTCGGGGACGCGTTCATCAAAATTTCCTTGACAGTTTGAAACTCCTCTTTTCCAAAAAACACACCACATGACGCTCAGGGGCGCTTTTGCGGACAGGAGCATACAACCATCATTGGCATTGGAGTGAAATGGGGAAAGGCGGGCAGAATGCTTCTACCCGCCTCAGAGCCGAAAACAGTTTGAACTCTTACAGCTTCACGAAAAGAAGAATGAGGTCAACTAGGAGAGCATAGATACAGAGAGATTCCACAAAGGCCAGGCCCAGAATGAGGGACTGGGAGATCTTGCCGCTGGCGTCGGGATTGCGGGCGGTGCCTTCGCAGGCGGCCTTGATGGCCATGCCCTGGCCGAGGCCGCAGCCGGCCGCGGCGATGGCGATGCCGATGGCCATGCCCAGGGCGCTGATGCCCATGCCCACGGAGGGGCCGTCGGCGGCGAAGGCCATGGAAGCCATGGCGACCATCATCACGGTGCTCAGAGCGGTAACAACGAGTTTACGCATGTCGAACTCCTCATCTTGGATTATATTGTTGGGCCCGAAGGCCATTCCCCCGGATGGATTCCGCTCAGTGCGCGTGTTCCACGGCGCCTTGCAGATAAATCATGGTCAGGATGAACAGGATGAATGCCTGCAGGGTCTTGCCGAGCAGGAAGAGGAAATACAGGGGCACGGTGCCGAACAGCACACCCACGAAAACGCTGGCGCCAAAGCTGAAGAAAATGAGCAGCGTCATTTCTTCGCCGAAAATGTTGCCGAAAAGACGCAGCGACATGGACAGCGGTCTGGCCAGATGGGAAATGATTTCAATGGGGAACATCAGCGGCACCAGAGCCTTGTTGGACCCGGTGAAATGCTTGACGTAATGCGGCCCCCATTGCCTGAGGCCCACATAGTTGTAATAGATGAAGACGCACAGCGCCACGGACACGGTGGTGTTCAGGTTGGCGGTGGGGGCATCGAAGCCGGGCACGAGGCCCAAAAGGTTCATGGCGAAAATATAGATGAAGATGCCGCACAGCAGCGGAACAAAACGGCGGCCCTTTTCTCCCATGTTGTCGATGATGAATGTTTCCAGCCCGCCGATCAGAGCCTCAAAAAAGGTCTGAAGCTTCCCCGGATTGTTCTGGCTGATGCGGCGACGCAATACAAGGCCGGTTACTGTGAGCAGAAACATACCCACCCAGGTGAAAAAAACGTATTTGAAATCCACACTACTGCCGCCGATGCTCAGATGATCCATGTTGAACACGGTAGAGAGCAAAAGCGGTTCGGGCAATCCTGCTGCTGCCATGGGGGGAACCTCCTGAAAAGCTGGGGTCTTGCTGCGTCGCCGAGCCGAAGTTCAGCGCTTGGCGCGTGTATTCCGGAAAAGAAGCAGCACCGGAATGACCAGCACAACAACGGAAAGGCCCGCCAGCAATGAAAAAATATCGGCTTCGTAGACAACCAGAGCAACATACAACAAAATTCCCGTGATGAAAAGCCTCAAATTCGATCGCAGGAGCTGCCCTGTGAAAAAAGATTTGCGATCCTTCTCTCCCGAACCTTCCTGAGATCCGCGCGGCAGGCGGTGCAGGATGAAGTGCGACAGATTGTAAAAATTCCAGGCCGCGAGCACCGCCCCGAATCCGGCCCAGAAAAGTTTGGTGGATACGGGCAGAAACACGGTGCCTGCAACGATCAGCACTGTGGCCAGCAAAATGGTCAGGCGCACCGCATCACGCGCAAGCCCCTGCGGAAAGCCTTTTTTCCACAGCGCTCCTTCCAGATGTTCATTCAGGCGGGTCAAATGGCGTGAAATCATGATGTTCTCCCCGGCTCTTCGCCGTGTTTCCGGTTCGGATCCGCATCGTTCGGCGCGGGCGAACCGACGGGTGCTGCATTTTCTTCTTTCAGTTCATGTTCGAGTTCGGCGTACGCTTCCCATGCCTTGTCAGCATCGCCGGCGGCAAGGGGAGAGTCCGGGAGCGGCCCGGAGCGTCCCCGGTTTTCGCCGAGTTCATCAAAAAATCCATTACGGTTTGAAACATCGCTGTCCGGTTCCCCCGGATGCTCTTCAGGGAGAAGCGGACGCTTGGGAACGCCGGCGGTTCGGCGTCCTTTTCCGGTCAGTGCCGATTGAGTGCGGGCTGCCTGATCGGCTGCTCGAGCCGCGTCAAGTTCCGCCTGACCGCGTTCAAGACGTTTGGCATCGGTCCATACATTGCGAAAGCCCGCCACGATGCCGAGCACAATGCCGATGCCGAACCCCACGGGCCAGGAGCCGAGCCCGCGGTCAATAAGCCAGCCGAGGCCGCCGCCGACCACAGGGCCGGAAATCATGTGCATGCCCATGGTACTGGCGATGCCGAGCAAGCCGAACATGGAGGCGGGGCGGGCGGGGGAAGGGAGGGGATTCTTTTTTTCTGACATGGTTGATCAAAAATTCCTTTGTGGTTTGAGACCTCCCCCTTGAGGGGGAAAAGAGTAGTTGACAAGACGGCGAAGCCGATGAAATTCTTTTCCGTGACTCCTCCCTTCAGGGATGGGCAATCCGCACGACCCCTATCCGTCGGCTGCGGAGTCAGCCAGCGGCCGGGGTGACTGCGGATCGAAACAAACATTATGGTTGGAGTTATGAGGCGTCCATGCTAAATATCCCCCGGTAACGGCAGCGTCAACACGCGGCCGTCCGGGTAAACGCCCGGAATTCATTCACCATTTCGAGCGCGAATCGCGCCGGGAGAGCTTCATGCCCATCAAAAACGGCGATACCGTAGTTGTGCATTACGTGGGAACCCTCGCTGACGGTAGCGAATTTGACCGTTCTGCGGAAGGCCATCCGCTGAGTTTTCAACAGGGAGCGGGGCAGATGATTCCCGGCTTTGAAAAGGCTGTGGAAGGCAGGGAAAAGGGCGAGCAGTTTTCCGTAACTATTCCCGCCGACGAAGCCTACGGCCCCGTGCATGAAGAGTACCGTTTCACCGTGGACCCCGCAAATTTTCCTCCTCATATTACTCCTGCCGTGGGGCAGCGGCTGCATCTCGCTTCTGATCAGGGAGAGCTGGAAGTGGTTGTGGCCGCCGTTGAAGAAGACGGTGTGCTGCTTGACGCCAATCATCCGCTGGCCGGGCAGGATCTGACCTTTGCCCTGACTATTGTGGATGTTCGCTGAATCCGTGCGGATACGCTCAGGGAACGCCTTAATCAGCGGTTCCCCAGGAAAGAACCGATTGCCGTCCGCCGCGCCGGAGCGATTTGTGAATTGCGTCGGCCCCTGCGAGAGAACGTGCGCCTTTCCGCTTTGAAATGACAGGTTCAAAGCGGCCCCGGCCGGACGACGGACGGCGGAGCCTTATAGCAAAGCGGCTTCGCGCCGCTACCTTGTGTACGGAGATAAGACCATGAGTGACCTCAACGCCCGCAGCAAGGCCCTGTTTGCCATTGCCGGGCTGACGTCCGGTTCGGCAGTGCTCCCGGCGCGGATTCCCGCCGGAACTGTGGAAGGCCCGCTGGAAACTTTCGGTTCCAACGTTTTTGACGATAAGGCCATGCGCCGCCATTTGCCCCGGGCCGTGTACCGCTCCCTGCGAAAGACCATGGATCGCGGAGAACGGCTCGATCCTGAAGTCGCCGATGTGGTGGCCAACGCCATGAAAGACTGGGCCATGGAAAGGGGGGCGACGCATTATACGCATGTATTCTATCCTCTGACGGATTTGACGGCGGAAAAGCATGACAGTTTTCTTTCTCCTGACGGCAATGGAGGTGTGATCGCCGCCTTCAGCGGCAGTACGTTGGTTAAGGGTGAGGCCGATGGCTCCAGTTTGCCTTCGGGGGGCTTGCGCTCCACCTTTGAAGCACGGGGCTATACAGCCTGGGATGTAACCAGCCCGGCCTACCTGATGGAAAGTTCGGGCGGCGTGGTGCTGTGCATTCCCACGGTTTTTCTCTCCTGGACGGGTTTTGCTCTGGACAAGAAGACTCCGCTGCTGCGTTCCGGTCAGGCGCTCAGCAAACAGGCGTTGCGTGTGCTCAGACTGTTCGGCGTGGAAAGCTCCCTGCCGGTGTTTTCCAACGGAGGGCTGGAGCAGGAATATTTTCTCATCGACAAGCATTTTGTCACTGCCCGACCCGACCTGCTTATTGCCGGGCGGACTCTGTTCGGAGCCCGCCCGCCCAAGGGGCAGGAGTTCAATGATCAGTATTACGGCGTTATCCCCAGCCGCGTCCTCGCATTCATGAACGATGTGGAGCGGGATTTGTACCGCCTGGGCGTGCCCGTGCAGACCAGGCATAACGAGGCCGCGCCCAGCCAGTATGAAATCGCGCCCGTGTTCGAGCTGTCCAATCTGGCCAGCGACCACAACCAGCTGATCATGACTGTTCTGCGCAAGAAGGCCCGCAAGCACGGGCTGACCTGCCTGCTGCACGAAAAGCCTTTTCATGGCATAAATGGTTCAGGCAAGCATATCAATTATTCTATGGGCAACGCGGAGCTGGGAAATCTGTTTGACCCCGGTGAGACGCCGCATGAAAACGCCCAGTTTCTTGTTTTTCTTTGCGCGGTGATTCGCGCCCTGCACAAGCATGCGGGTTTTCTGCGCGCTTCGGTGGCCACGGCGTCCAACGACCTCAGGCTTGGCGCACACGAAGCCCCTCCCGCCGTGATGTCCCTGTTTCTCGGGGATCAGCTTACCGATGTGCTGGAACAGTTCCGCGTGGGGCAGGTCAAGAGCACGAAGAAAAAACGCATGATGAATGTGGGGGTGGATACCCTGCCGCCCTTGCCGGCTGACCCCGGCGATCGCAATCGCACCAGCCCCTTTGCTTTTGTGGGCAACCGTTTTGAGTTCCGCGCGCTCGGCTCGGCGTCTTCCGCCGCGGGAGCTTTGGTTGTGCTCAATGCCATGATGGCGGAATCGCTGGATTTCGCGGCTACGTTTCTGGAAAAGCGTGTGGCGGGGGATCCTTCCCGGATCGGACAGGCCGTGCGGGAGCTGATTGAGGAAGTCATGGAAGAGCACAGCGCCGTGATTTTCAACGGCGACGGCTATTCGGAAATATGGCATCGTGAGGCCGAACGCCGGGGACTGCCTGCCTATCCTGCCACACCGGACGCTCTGCCCCGCTTTACTGATGCTGAAGTGGTGTCCATGTGCGAGCGCTACGGCATCTTCTCCCGGCAGGAACTCAAGGCTCGCCAGGACATTTATCTCGAAATGTACGTCAAAACCGTGCGCACGGAAGTCAATCTTGCTCTGCGCATGGCCCGTACCCAGATTTACCCTGCCGTCAGCCGGTACCAGAAAGAACTGTCCGAGTCCGCCAGGAATACGCAGGAACTCGGCCTCAGGCCCGAGCTTTCCGTTCTGAAGGAAATTTCCGCCGGGCTTGTGAATCTGGACAAGGCCATTCGCGCGCTGGAGAAGTTGCGTGATGCCGCTCCCAAGAAAAACGTGCTGGAAGAGGCACGCCATTGTCAGCTGAAGATGCTGCCTTCCATGCAGAGCTTGCGTGAGGTGGTGGACGGCCTGGAAATGATTGTGGCCGATGACCTGTGGCCGCTGCCCAGCTACCAGGAAATGCTGTTTATGAAATGATGCCCTGTTCCAGTGGAGCCATACTGGAACGGGAAACAACAGCCAGTACTCCGCAGCATGGAATATGCGGAGTATTGGCTGTCAGACGCAGATGCGCTCACGCCGTGAGCGAACAGAAGCTATGCCCTCAGTAGCGATGTAGCTGATAACCAGCGCCCACCCGCAGATGAAAGCCGCCGTGGGGCCGAAGCCGATATAGGCGTAGGCGAAGGTGCCTCCCGCCACAGGGGCGCATTTGATCATGCAGCTGAGGCAGATCGCCATAAAGCAGATCAGACTGGCTCCCACGAAAAAGCCCAGCAGTGTGCCCACCGGATCTGCATTGGGAAGGAAGCTGTCTCCGGGAAGAACAAAACATCCCCATCCGACAATGGAACCCGTAATGTTTCAAGAGGTTATTCACCCTCCTTCAATCTGGTAAAGCTGGGAGTGACAAGCAACAACAAGCTGGAAGGGAAGAAGGGTGAACAGCCACAAGAATGCCAAACTTACGGCAAGAGGTCGAGAAGAAATGGTGCGGCGGCCAGGGCTGACGCATCTAAAAAGAAGTCTTACGGTGAGGAGATGGAAATTCCATGCAAAGATCTCCTGGAAACGAACTCAGGACTTGCCCCTAAGGACGTATCGGTACAATTTTCAGCGTCCACATACGGCTCTTGGCAGGAACCCTCCAGCTTCCCGGCTACCGGGGGCGGGAACAACGTGTTGACACTCTCTATCTAGCGCATGATAAATGAAACTGCTGGACATGGTGATTCCGTCTTTTCGAGAGTTATACGATTTCCTCGATTGGAACTCATGTCCATTTTTTTTGTCACCCCTCAAGTACGCAATATCCGGATGAACCTGAAAACTTAGTTGGACAACAATGATGCCGTATCATCTTATGCCCTTTGGCTGCTAACAATCGCTGAAAATTATGCATAATCAGGTTAATGAAGGGGGGCGTCACTGGAGCTTGTTGTTTGTGCGCCGCGCAGGTTATTTCATGGCCACGGCTTCGATTTCAAGTCCGGCACCGAGGGGCAGGGCGGTTACAGCCACGCAGCTGCGGGCCGGGAAGGGGAGCTTGAAGAACTGGGCGTACACTTCGTTCACCCTGGCAAAATCAGCCATATTGGTGAGGAAAATATTAACCTTGACTACTTTGTCCATGCCGGAACCGGCAGCTTCCAGCACGGCCTTCACGTTGGACAGGGACTGGCGGGCCTGCTCGGCAATGTCGGCGGGCATGGTCTTGGTTTCGGGATTCATGGGCAGCTGGCCGGAACTGAACACCAGATTGTCCAGCGCGATACCTTGGGAGTACGGACCGACGGCGGCAGGAGCAAGGGCGGTTTCAACGGGATTAAGCATCATGTCCTCCTTACGGTTGGTTTTACTTGTTTAGAGAATTCCCCGCGCGGTGGAAGGAGAGAGAACACCACCACGCGGGGATCTGATGAAACGCTGATTTGTTTTTGGACTTTGGGATGAGTTGAATTAGCAGCAGGACACTCTAGCGGAAGGTGGGCAGATAGGCGTACAAGGCAGGAGAACCTCCGGTATGCAGGAAAAGAATATCAGCCCCTTTGGGGAAATAATCCTTGCGGATGAGATCGATCATGCCGGACATTGCCTTGCCGCTGTATACGGGATCAAGCAGAATGGCTTCGGTTCGGGCGAGGAGCTTCACGGCTTCAATCATGCCATCGTTGGGCAGAGAGTAGCCGGGTTGATAGTAGTCGCCGAAGCAGACAACTTTTTCTTCAGGCAGGTGCACACCCGCGCCGATGCAGTCCAGAGTTTCCTGAGCCAGCTTGTGTACGATGCCGCGCTGCACGTCTCCGGGGCGGCTCACATCAATGCCGGACATGGGAATGTCCATGTTGTTGCCGTAGAAACCGGCGATCATGCCGGCATGAGTACCGGCGCTGCCGCTGGGGACTATCACATGATCGAAGTTCAGCCCCATGGTGAACATCTGCTGCATGATTTCCTGAGCGCAGGATACATAGCCGAGCGCGCCGATTTTATTGGAAGCTCCTCCGGGCACGATATACGGTTTTTTACCTTCAGCACGGAGCCTGGCGGCCACTTTTTCCATTTCCTCCATCATCGGAGAGCCGCCGGGAACTACAGTAATACTTTTCACGTCCATGAGCTGGAAGAGGAAATTGTTGCCGGAAGCTTCGGGGTTATAGCTGCCCTTTACACGCTCTTCAAGAACAAGATGGCAATCAAGACCCTCATGTACGGCCCAGGCGAGGGTCAGGCGGCAATGGTTGGACTGCACTGCGCCGCAGGTGATGATGGTATCTGCCCCCTGAGCAAGAGCATCGGCGATGCTGAAGTCGAGTTTACGGGTTTTGTTGCCCCCGGAACATCCGGGAAGCAGATCGTCACGCTTGATGTAAATATTCACCTTGCCGCCCAGCGCTTTGGAGAAGTTGGGCAGATACTCGATGGGCGTAGCTTCCCTTACATAGCCGCGACGGGGAAATTTGGCGAGATTCATTGGGTAACTCCTGAAAATGATAGCGTTACGAAACGAAAAATGAAGACTTCCCTATGACTTCAGGATGTCTGCAAGCACGTCACGGATAACAGCGACTATGATGTCGCAGTCCTCTATGGTAAATGTCAAAGGCAGGCGCATATCGCACATGGTGGCGAGAACTTTTTTCGTGTTCGGCAATTCCGGCAGATCGGGAATGTAGCGCCAACTGTCGTAACTGCTGGTGAAACCTACGGGGACATCATTGCCGAACCATTTAATCTGGACGCCGCGAGCAGCCGTTTCAGCAAGAAATTTTTTGATGACATCGGCGGAAACACCAGCAATATTGAACTGGATGGAGCTTCCCACATAATGTTCCCTGGGGTCACGGGGAGGGCAGCTGATGCCGGGAATATCCCGGAGCAGGTTTTCCGTATGATTGTAGAGTTCATTCCAGCGGGAACACTGCGTGTCCAGCTTCTCAAGCTGAGGAAGCAGAATCGCTGCACGAAGATGGTCCATGCGCAAGGAATAGTTGGGGGTTACCCACTTTACATCTTCAAAGGCTTCCAGGGCGGGACGGGATGTATGTGTTCCGTAAATCATATAGGAACCGGAATGAATGATGGCCCTGGCGATAACTTCATCGTCGCTGGTTACAAGCAAACCGCCTTCACCGGAGTTCATGTGCTTGTAGGTCTGTGTGCTGTAACAGGCCACCTTGCCGAAGGTTCCGCTCTTCCTGCCGTCCCATGCGGCGCCCATGGTATGGGCGCAGTCTTCGATGAGCACCAGGCCGAAACGCTCGCACACGGACATAACTTTGTCCATATGGGCAATATGTCCGCGCATGTGGGAGAGCATAAGGAAACGGGCGCCGGAGGCTTCGGCCTTGGCCGCAAGGTCGTCTGTATCAATGGTATAGTCATCCAGAATATCGACGAGAACCGTCCGGGCGCCGCAATGTTCAATCGCGCCGGGAACCGGGGCAAGAGTATAGGCATTGCAGAGCACCTTGTCGCCGGGACGTACCCCGACGCTCTTCAGTGCAAGGAACAGGGCTGAGCCGCATGATGCGCAGGCAAGGCAGTACCTTGTTCCCATGTAGGCGGAGAACTTTTCCTCAAGCTCGCATACCAGACCTTTTTCTCCGGGCAGAAGATTGTAACGATGCAGTCTTCCTGAGCGAAGCACTTCCAGCGCCTTCTCTATTCCCTTGTCTGGAATCGCTTCCTGCTGCGTAAAGTCCTTGTTGAAAACAAGCATAACTACTCCATAATTATGTCATGAAAGAAAGCAGTTCGGCTTTCGGGGCTGCCGGCAAATTCCGCAGCCCCGAAAATCGGGAGCAGGTAAAACCTGGATTTGTCAAGCACCGCTGGTATTAATTTTCAATAGGCACAAATGTTACGCCGAAAGCGCTAATACCTGGGATGCTTATACACATGGAAATCCCAATCCCTTTCAGGGAAGAATTTCGTCAGACGCCAGTCACAGGCGCGGGCATGGCCTTCCATCCCCTCAACTCGGGAGAGACGGGAGGCAACGGGGCTGATGATGTCGTTGGCTTCCCGGGAGATTTCCTGATACGTGCAGATTTTGAGGAACTTGTGCACATTCAGCCCGCCGCTGAAGTACCCGGCTCTCTTCGTGGGCAGAATGTGGTTGGTGCCGGAGCACTTGTCACCCTGGGGCACGGTGCTGCCTTCACCGAGAAACATGGAGCCGTAGCAGCGCAGACGAGCGGTCCACCAGTCAATATCTCTGGCTATAATCTGAATATGTTCGGGCGCATAGAGATCGGACACACGGGCAGCTTCTTCACGATCCTCGCACAGGATAATTTCGCCGTAGTCAGCCCAGGCAGTGGCAGGAACATCGGGGTTGGGCATATCCTTGCAGAGCTTCGGCATGAGTTCCGCCACCTTCTCGCCGACCTCACGGCTGGTGGTGAAGAGCCAGACGGGAGAGTTGTAGCCGTGTTCGGCCTGGGAAAGAAGGTCGATGGCCACAGTCATGGGGTCAGCGGTCTCGTCGGCGATAATGCCCGATTCCGTGGGACCGGCGAACACGTCGATGCCGCAGTGTCCGGTACCGTTGAGCACGGCCTTGGCTTCGGCCACAAAGGCGTTGCCGGGACCGACCAGAATGTTGGCGGGCCTGCCGGTGAACAGACCATAGGCCATGGTGGCAATAGCCTGGATGCCGCCCATTTCCAGAATAATGTCAGCTCCGGAAAGCTCCATGGCGTAGCAGACGGCAGGATCGATGGAGTCACCGCGGGGCGGAGTGGCGGCGATGACGAACGGAACTCCGGCAGCCTTGGCCGTGGCCACGCTCATGATGGCGGAACAGGCGTGGGCAAAGCGGCCGCCGGGAACGTAGCAACCGGCTACATCCATGGGGAGTATCCTCTGGCCCAGACGAATACCGGGAGTCACCTCCGTTTCAAATTCCTTCACACTGTCTCTCTGGGCCAGAGCAAAGGTGGAAACCTGCCTGTGAGCGAACTGGAGATCTTTCTTTACGCGTTCGGGAACAGAAGCAATCAGTCTTTTCTTCTTTTCTTCACCGAGAATAAAATCGCCTTCCCACTTGTCGAATTTGCGGGCGAGCTCGCGAACAGCTTCTTCTTTGCCCTCCTTGATATCGGCAAGAACCTTGAGGACGACATCGCGGGCTTCCTGGCTGTTCTGTTCAGTACTTTTGATGGCTTTTTTCAGAAATTCCATGAGTTTTCCTCCCTGCGGGAATAATGGCTTGATGAAGTCAGGCTATGCTTGAACTTAATGAATGTCAATATTTTATAAAATATTTTATAAAATATAACATAAGATAAAAATCTGCCTGTACCCAGAGCCTTCGCTTACGGCATAAAGCGGGCGAACAGTCAAGGAAACGCTTTAATCAGCGTTTCCATTGCCTTTCCCGCTAAATCCGTCAAGCCGCCCTGGCGGCTTAGACGGCGCAAACTTCGCGAAGCGGGGTTTGTCATCAGTCAGAGCTGATGTATTCTGTGAATACATCAGCGGTTCCTAAAAATTGGGCAGCCAGAGGATGACCTGAGGAAAGGCCGCCATAAGGATGATGGCGACAATGTTCATGAGGCAGAAAGGCAACGCCCGGGCAGAAAGCCTTTCGAGGCTGACGCCGGAAATACCGGAGGCGACAAAGAGATTTTCTCCCAGGGGCGGAGTGGAAAAACCAATGGCGCAGCAGCAGACCAGCACAACGCCGAAGTGTATGGGGTCTACTCCGATGCTCGTCATGACGGGCAGAAGAACCGGCGTGACAAGCATGATAATGGCAAGAGTTTCCATAAACATCCCGAGGAAGAGCAGAAACAGGATAACCATGCCCCAGATGACTGCCGGATTGCTGGAAACGGAAAGCATTCCTTCTGCAATGACGGAGGGGATCTGATACTGTACCAGGAGACGCCCGAAGGAATAGGCGGCAAACATGATGATCAGCACGCGGCCCGTGATCCAGCACGTCGTTTCCAGAGACTTTAAAAAGGCGCTGAGGCACAGTTCCTTGTAAATGAAGATACCGACGAACAATGTGTAGAATATGGCTACAATAGCGGCTTCCGTGGGTGTGAACATGCCGCTGTAAATGCCGCCGAGAATAAGGGCAGGCGCCATAATGGCAAAAAATCCGTCTTTAAGACTTCTGATAAGCCCAGCAAGAGAAAATGCCTCCATTCCCTGAGTGAGATCTTTACCTCGGCACAGAAGCATATGCACGACGATAAGGGCCAATGCGAATACGAGTCCGGGAACTACGCCGCCGAGGAACATCTTGGTAATGGAAGCCTGGGCGCATACCCCGTAAATGACCATGGGGATGCTGGGGGGGATAATGATTCCTATACCGCCGGAAGTGGCAACGGCTGTTGCCGCATAATCCTTGGCGTATCCTCTTTTGACCATGGCGGGAATCATGAGCATGCCCACCGCCGCCGTGGTAGCCGGACCGGAACCGGAGATGGCGCCGAAGAACACGCAGGCCAGAACTGTCGTCACGGCAAGACCGCCGTTCATGCGCCCTATCATATGTTCAGCTACTCCGACGATACGACGGGAAATCCCCGCGCTTTCCATGAGCGCCCCGGCCAGTACAAATGCAGGCAGAGCCATGATGGGGAAACTGTTAACGGAGGAAAAGGCGATCTGGACAAGGGTTGTCAGCTCTTGCCCGACAAAAATATAGGTGAGTGCGGCAGAGGCGGAGAGAGCCAAAGTTATGGGTGCTCCCATGAGCAGCAGTACGCCGAATGCGCTGAACAGAAGAACCGGGGCGGTCATATGGGGTTTCCTCCTTTTCCTTTCTGCGGAATTTCTACAGGCGTACAGCTGGCAGCAATTTCTTCATAAGTGTCCGCATCTACCTTGTCAGGATCCTCTATGTCTTGCCTGAGAATGAATCGAATATAATTTACCTGAATAATACGTACATTCATCAGAGTGAATGCCACAGGAAATATCCAGTAAACATATTCCATGGATATTTCCATGGCAGGAGAAAGGTACGGAAATTCATGCATATCTGCAATAATGACAAGGCTCATCCTTATCATCATGCAGTTAAAAACTATCCAGATAATATCTGTGAGCAGCATGGAAAATTTTCCCACCCACTCAGGGAACAATTTAAACTGAATGGTTACTCTGTTATGAGCGCATAGACGAGCCGCAAATGAAGCTCCAAAAAAGACGAACCATACAAATGAAAATCTGGAGATTTCCTCCGTCCACGGGAGAACGATGTCAAAACAGCTTCGAAGGACAGTCTGGGCAAAGATGACGCATACAAAGAAAACAAGAAGAGCCTGACTCAGATAGCCCTCAATTCTGTCCAGAATACGATATACGACTTGCGCGGTCATGCTGTCTCCATACTTCACAAAGTAAAAGGAGAGCGTAATGTTACGCTCTCCTTTGAACTATTTCGCTATGGCTGCGGTTACCATATCGATGACTTCCTTACCGCCTACGAAGTTGTAAAATTCAGGCCACACTGCACGCGCCAGATTTTCCCATTCTGTTTCATCTTCCAGCGTGGAGATCTGCAATCCGGCCTTTTCCATTGCCTCGCGAGCCTTCTGGCTGTTTTTCTTCTGCCATTCAAGAATATACATTTGAGCCTGCATGCCGGCATCAATAAGAACAGCCTGAAGTTCGGGAGTCATGTTCTTGAAATGCTTTTCACCGATGAACAGAGGCTGAAGGGAATACTGGTGGTGCAGTTCCGTCAGATACTTCTGTACTTCGTGAATCTTGGTAGTATAATTGACCACATAGGGGTTGTCCTGACCATCAACCACCCCCTGCTGCAAAGCGGTGAATGTTTCGGCCCAGCCCATGGGAACCGGGTTGGCTCCCCATGCCTGGTATGTGGCTACATTGATCTTGCTGGCGGGAACACGGATCTTGAGCCCTTTTATGTCTTCCAGTCTGGTCACAGGCCTGACGGAGTTCGTCAGATGGCGGAAGTTGGTGTAACAGTGCCCCAGAATCCTTACGCCTCCGCGCTTTATCGAAACATCATTAAAATACTTGAAGAGATCACCGGTCGTTGCCTTTACCACTTCTTCATCGTTCGTCAGAAGATAGGGAAGAGTGTAGACGCCGAGAGGGGAAATAAACGGAACGGCGTTCCCCACACCTATGCAGGCCATGTCCAGTGTCCCGCGGCGTACATTCTGGAACATTTCCCCTTCATCACCCAGAGAGCAATTGGGGAAGATCTGAACTTCCACGGTGCCATTGGTCTGCTTTTCCACAATTTCCTTGAACTTTCGGGCAAATACGCCTGCATCCGAGTCAATGGCGTCGCCCACCCCGACCTTGAGAATCTTTTCCGCCGCGAAGCCGCTGTCCATACTTCCGCCGTAAACCAAAAAAATTCCCAGTAATGCGATAACCAGTTTTTTGACCATGGAAAATCTCCTTGCCTGAAGTTTGTTTCAGCTTAGGCCGAGACTGAACGCTTTGTCAATATATTTTATAAAAAATATTATAAAATATTTTAAAAAAAATTGACACAGAAACAACTTCAGGGCATAGGATAAAACTTTCATCTTGCGAAGGATAAACTTCCGCGTCAAACTTTTCCGGGACATCTCTCAGCAGGTAATGACCATGACCAAAACTTCTACGGTAAAGTCAGTTCAAGCCTATAACCTTATCCGTGAGCTTATTCTTCAGGGAGAACTTCTCCCCGGTTCCCGACTGGTTCTGGCAGACCTTGAGGAAAGGCTTGGAGTAGGGCGAGGCCCCATACGTGAAGCGCTCATGCGCCTTGATCGTTCCGGTCTCATTCAGAACCTGCCCTACAAGGGGGCCGTTGTCGCGCCTCTTCCCACCTACCGGGAAATTCAGTACATTTATGAGCTTCGTGTCCAACTGGAGTGCATGCTTGCAACGGAAGCCATGAATCTTGCTGCGGAAAAAGAATATGATGAAGTTGCGTACATACTGAAAAAAATGGAAGGGGGGTCGTCTGAAGACAATTTTTTCTTTCACCCGGATAGAGAGTTTCATTACACTATATATAAAATGGCGAATATGCCTCATCTGCTGAACATGGTAAACAGTCTTGTAGACCATGTAGAAATATTTTTGAATAGCCGCTATTACGGAACTCAGGATCAGAAAATTCTTATGCAACAGCACAAGGAAATATTTTGTGCTTTTTGTGAAAAAAATACTTCAAAACTCTGTGAGAGCTTGAAAACAAATATTCTGATAGGTCTCAGACTGATTCAGCAGGAAATGGAACGTATGGGAAAAGGCTGCTGGATTCAGCCACCCGTTGAACGGTAAGGAAACACTGATTAATGTAGAACCCCCTCATGGGGGATTGGGGCAATACCATTCTTGGCAATGTCAAGGGTGTTCTCATCGGGACATACAGGGATCTTTCGAAAAAACATGTTTCCTAGGCTCAGGACTCATTAAATATAAAAGGTGACAATGGCAGCGATGTAAATGGCGGAAAAGAACGTGTGGGCACAGCGGCCATTGGTGAGCGTTGCAGAGTCTTATGCCTGATATTATACGCAGCCTCAAACTTCAGGCATCGTAACAACGTCCGCCAGGATTGGGAGAGCAGACTCCCGATCCTGGCGGACGTTGTACTGTATCCGGCGCGATGCCCGGATGGATCAGATTTTGCCCAGCGGGAAGAAATCGTCCACAGCAGCGCTGAAGGCAATACCCATGCCCGGCTTTTTTAAGCAGTCGAGCTCGCGTACGGCCTGCCGCACGGCGTCGGCCTTGTCGCGGGGAACCAGCATGAGCAGAATATCCTTTTCAGGGAACAGGCTCAGCCCGAAGAAGCGGGCGTCTTCTCCACTGGCCGTGCCGCGTCCCTTGAGCACCGTTCCTCCGGGCGCTCCGGCCTTGCGGGCTTCAGCCATGGCATCGTCGGCAAAGCCGGCGTTAACGATAAGACAGATGAGATCATACGATGTTTGCTGTTGTTCGCTCATGGGGTTCTCCGGCATGGCAGCCGCAGCGGGGTTGACGGAATCGGCAGACTCGGAAGGTGTTGTCCGCTGTGGACGCAATATACGTTCAAGATCGAGGCTGAACGACACTCCAATATCCGTATGAGATTCGGAACGCGTGGCGCGCCATGTGTTTTTTATGGCCACGGCTTGTTCCGGCGTACCGAGAATAATGAGCACATCCTTTTCCTGATCGTCAAGGCAAAACAGGCCCAGCAGGCCGCCTGTACAGGTGCCCCGACCCTGCAGCAGCGTGCCCCCTCCGGCTCCGGCCTCTCTGGCGCGACGCATCAGACGCTCGCCCTGTCCGTGTCTGGAGATGGCGCAGAGCAGTTTGTCGGAAGAATTGCCGGTGGGAATCATGCTTCGTCCTCCAGATTTTTGGGCAGATTTTTGGGCAAATGTTCGGGCAGTTTTGTTTGGGACGGCGTATCTTGAGGCAAATGATCAGGTGCCGCGCACGCTTCGGGCACATTGCCGCCGGTCTTTTTGCCTTCGGCGGGGCTGTCGGCCGCCGCATTATCCGAGGGAGGGATATCGCTCGGGGAGAATGCCGCCGTGGACGGCACGGTTTTGTGTTCAGCCCTGTTCACCAGAATCCCCAGAGCCTGAATGGCGATGATAGGTGTCATGGCAATCAGCGCAATGACGCCGAAGGCGTCGGTAATGGGATTGCCACCCAGTGCTCCGGAGGCTCCGAGGGCGAAGGTCAGAACAAAGGTGGACGCCATGGGGCCGGATGCCACGCCGCCGGAATCGAAGGCAATGGCGGTAAACAGGGGCGGGCAGTACCGCATGAGCCCGAAGCACAGCAGGTATCCGGGAATGAGGAAATACCACAGGGAAACACCGTTCAGGATGCGGAACATGGCCATGCCCACGGCGCAGGCCACACCGATGGACAGGGCCGCCAGCATCAGACTGCGTTTGATACTGCCGCCGGAAAGTTCCTCCACCTGCACCGTCAATACCCATACGGCGGGTTCGGCGCACACCACCAGCGCTCCGAGTATCACTCCGGCCGAAATGAACAGAAGGGAATGCTGCCCTCCCGCGATCAGTCCGCCCAGCTCTCGCCCGGCGGGCATGAAGCCGCCCTTCACTCCAAGGAAAAACAGAATCAGGCCGATGAAGGTATATATAAGACCCATGATGAGACGCGCCAGCTGATGGGAAGGCATACGCACCAAAGCAAGCTGAAATACGGTGAAAAGCAGAAACAGCGGCCCAAGGGCAACAGCCACTTCATGCGTCACTTCCGGCACGAGCCTGAGAAAGATATCCAAGATGGAGGCGGCAGCCGTTATTTCAGCGCTTTCCGCCGGGATATCGTTTCCGCCGGAGGACAGCATTCCCATGAAAAGAACAGCCATAATCGGGCCGATGGAGGCCAGACCGATAAAACCGAAGCTGTCGCTTTCCGCGTTGCCGCCGCGTACCGCCGCAACCCCCATGCCCAGAGCGAGAATAAAGGGAACCGTCATGGGGCCGGTGGTCGCGCCGCCCGCATCAAACCCCACTCCGAGAAATTCCGGGCTGGAAAAAGCCGCGCCGAGAAAGAGCAACGCGTAGAAAACGGCCAGCAGTTTGCGCAAGGAAAACTGAAAAATTACGCGCAACAGCGCCAGGCTGACAAAAAAGCCCACTCCTGCCGCGATCATGAATACCAGTGTTCGCCCGGAAATGGAGGGGGCGACTTCCGTGACCTGTACGGCCAATACCTGTACGTCCGGTTCGGCCACGGTGATGATGAAGCCGATAATAAAACCGGTGATCAGCAACAGGGGAAGATTGCGCTTGTGCACCAGGGCCGACCCGGCCCGCTGTCCCATGGGGAGTACGCCGATATCGGCCCCTACCAGAAAAAAGGACAAGCCCACTATGATCAGTATCCCCCCCAGCAGAAAGGGGATGAACAGATCTCCCAATGGAGCCAGGGCAAAATGAAGGAGACTGACCAAGGCCATGATGGGCAACACAGAGATGCTTGATTCCTTGAGCTTTTCCAGAAAAATCATAGGAGTCCCGTTTTTCGTTCAGCGAGGTTCCATTTATGTTCTTCATATTTTTACATAAATGTAAAAATAATGCAAGTAACTGATTCAAAACGCTATGTTGTGGAACCGTGTTGAACATAACCTTGACCGCCGGAGGCGCGAGCGTAGCGAGCTATGG
>CAJTSU010000024.1 GCA_910579055.1 uncultured Mailhella sp.
CCGCTCCCGTTTTGGAAGCACCATATATTCATATCCTTATTTTTGCAATTAGGCACTAGGCTTCATGATGAATCTAAAAAGAGAGTGCCTACTGATAAATATATTAAAAAATATGATATTCTTATAAATTCAACGGGAAGAGGAACTGCTGGAAGAATTGCTCAAATCAACAATGTTCCGTGTAAGACAATAGTTGATGGGCACATGATTATTATTAGAGCAAATGATCAGGTAACTCAGAGGTATCTTGGTTATGCTCTAAAAGCTCATCAACAAAAAGTATTGCAGCTAGATGAAGGTTCAACTGGGCAAACAGAATTAGACCGAGAACGATTACTTGAAGAGATCATAATTAGTTATCCTGAATCTCTTGATATACAGAAAAAAATAGTCGCTCTTCTGGAAAGAATTGACGAAAAAATTGAGTTAAACAATAAGATAAATGATAATTTACAGCAGCAAGCCTTCGCTTTGTTTGAGCAGCTCCTGCTCACCGCTGATGATGGGGAGTGTTCGGTAGCTGATATTGCACACCTTAACCCAAAGCGTGCTTTGGCAAAAAATCAGGAAGCAAAATGTATTGAAATGTCACAGTTATCAACAAGTGGTGCATTTCCCAGCGGTTGGGAGAAGAGACCATTCAATGGAGGTATGCGTTTCTCGAATGGAGATACTCTCTTGGCAAGAATCACTCCATGTCTTGAAAATGGAAAGGCTGCTTTTATAGATTTTCTTGATACTTCGGAAGTAGCTTTTGGATCTACTGAATATATCGTTCTTGCACCTAAAGGTGAAATTCCTCCAGAATTTCTGTATTGCCTTGCCCGTTACCCTGTATTTAGCGATTATGCCGTCAAAAATATGAACGGAAGTAGCGGAAGGCAACGGGTTTCGGCTGAAACCATTGGCCAATTCAAGCTGCCTCGACCGAGTACAAATGAATTAAAAAGATTTGGAAATGTGGTATCTTCACTATTCCTGAAGATGCGATTTAATTCTCTTGAAAATATGCGTCTATCATCTTTACGAGACAGCCTTCTTCCCAAACTCATGTCCGGTGAGCTGGATGTCTCCGAACTCGGCATTTAGGCCGCTAAATTATCATTTATTTGTTTGTTACTCTCTATTTTTTCATTAATTTTTTCAATAATGCTCGCAATTTGTTTTTGTTTATACAGAGAAGGCAAAGTTAGTCTAATTTTTTTAAAATTTTTCAAAGGTTGAGACAGCGCAGGAACGCCTGTTTGATTTGCAAAAGATAAAATTTTGTTCTTCCCTTCATATGTATGAAAATAAAAAACAATATAAGGTATATAGACTTTCGATTTATCAAATGTTACACGAAATTGCCTTTGTGAACAAAGATATTCAGAGTATTTTGAATTCATCGGAATATATGACATCTGTCCTATCGTTCCACTTATAGTAACAATTACATCACCTCTATGAGCGATAGAACGGTGTAAAGACCTTGCTTTTGTTTCACTTACAAACTTTGTGATGTTATCTGATACTTTATAGTCTTTTAGGTTCGCCCCATCAATAATAGGAAATCCATATGATGTAAAGCTTGACACTTTTAAATTAGAACCAAAAGGACCTGCTGCAATATCTTTAATAACAGAAACAAGTTCAATTTCTTGACTGCACATATTTCACTACCTCTAATTGGGCATTAAAAATTTGTACCCAACTCATACAACTCATGCGGTGCGATATCCTGTCCATCGGGCCAAGCTATGCCTTCGCCGTGGGAGATAATTTGCACTTTTGTAAAATACGATGCGTCCTTGAGCTGCCCAAACCAACTTCCCTTTATATAGGGAGATACATCAAAAATTTTTCTTTCTCCTGTCGAGAAATGCAATAAGAGTCTGTAATCCGACATGGGAGATATGGATACAATCTTAGGGTCGTTCATGGATATTTCCTACTTCAGTGGATCGATTCTGAAAATGGGTTCACCGCTGGAGAGCAATTCCCAGTTTGCCTGTAAGTCTTCATGATGAATAATCATCCATGCTTTTAGAAGTTGAAGCTGCTTGGAAGGAAAATCTCCTTGCAAGATTTCTCCGTCAAGCGACATGACAATCTTTTTACCGGCATATTCCGCATGAATATGCGGCATATTATGCTTTCCACCCACTTCCATGTACATGCGTACAATAATACCATAAAAAAGAGATAAAATCGGCATGGTTCATCCTATAAATTTTCTGTGTGCTAGTTTCACATTTTGCTGTTTCACCATTGCATAGTGCATAGTGGTATCGATTTTCTGATGCCCTAAAAGCTGTTGCACCTGTTCAATGGGCATTCCCTTGTCTATGGCGGTCGTTGCCAGTGTGCGACGAAATTTATGGGGATGTACACGAATGAGATGCAAACGTCTGCCCATGTGTCGGAGCATAGTCTCAAGACCGCCGATTTGAAGACGCTCATAAGGGCTTTTCAGAGAAACAAATAATGCCTCATTGGTATCGTTCCGTTCTTCAAGATACTTTTGTAAATGTATTTTAGTGCGTGCGTCAAAATACACTACACGTTCCTTGCTTCCCTTACCAAAGACGACACATTCCCTTTCTTCAAAATTAACGTCACTTCGATTGAGAGTAACCATTTCGCCCACTCGCATACCGGTTGACGCCAGCATGTCAATAATAGCCAAATCCCGTGTTGTCGTACAGTTATCACGCAGGCGTTCAAGGGCTTCATCCGTATAGGTGTCCTTGATGGTTTGGGCTGCCTTAACCTTGTGAATCCGGCGCACGGGACTTTTGATAATCCGGTCTTCATCTTCCAGCCATGCAAAGAAACTGGACAGGATTCGACGGATATTGTCAATAGTTACCCTGCTTGATTTTCGGGATGCCTGATATTCCGTCAGATAGGCTCGCAAGTCGTCCGTGACGATTTGTTGCGGCGATTTCCCCACTTTTTCCAGCATGGCCGTTATGGTAGCCCGGTAATATCGTAGCGTTTTTTCCGAACATCCCTCAATGCGTTTGGCCGTTAGAAATGCTTCAACACAGTCAGTCTCCTGCGGTTGGGGTAACGAATTTGCCTCTCCCAGCACTCACTAATGCTCCCAGACTGACGATGAGGACTTCCCGAAGGTGCAGCATTTGTTCATTGGTCAACCAAGGCAACATTTTTCGCTGGATTTCTGAAATAATTTGCAGCATTAGATCATTTCCTCCCGTTCTGTTAGAATGTTATGGCGAGACTTTGCGGGAGAATGCGATTCGAGGGAAGAGGCGGAGGTAAATGATAATTTAGAGCAGCAGGCGGTGCTGAAGGTAGACCAATACTTTTCAGCAACCACTAAAATTGTGGCCTTATCTGAAATAATGGATTTCGTTAATGGGTTCGCATTTCAAAGCAGCACCTATCTTCCTGTTGGGCAATACCGAATTATAACCATTAAAAATGTTCAAGACGGGCGGATTGATTCTGCGGGCGCAGCGTATATTGATTGCTTACCAGAGCGAATGAAAAAAAATTGTATTCTTGAAATTGGAGATGCTCTGATGTCTCTGACAGGCAATGTTGGCAGGGTAGGTATTGTATGTGAGGATAGTCTACTTTTGAATCAACGTGTTGCAAAAATTGTGCCGCATTATAAAAATTTTCTTCCCTTTCTGTATTTTATTTTTCGAAAGTCAAGTATTAAAACACAAATGGAGTCAATGGCCAAGGGTACAGCCCAGTTGAATTTAAGCCCGATTGAGGCACTCAATTTGTCTATTCCATTTGAAAGAATGACAGCATTAGCAATCTCAAAAATTCTTAAGCCGATATATCAAGCTATAATTTCAAATAATCAACAAAATATCTTACTCACCGCCCTCCGTGATGCCTTGCTTCCAAAGCTCATGTCTGGCGAGTTGGATGTGTCTGAACTCGACATTTAGGCCGCTAAATTATCATTTGCCGGCCCAGTTCTTCTTTTATCCTTGAAAATCCTGCCCCTTGGGCATAAAATTTGAGGGGGAGCGTTTCAGCCTCTACGCCAACCGGGGAATATCCATGAGTTACACTGAAGAAAATTATGAGAATGGGGTTATCGAGCTTTTCACAAACTCGCTGGGCTACTCTCATCAATACGGGCCAGATGTTGTCAGAGATTATCGTAACCCGCTCTATGAAGATTCCCTCTTGCCTTCCCTGAAGGCGATAAATGACCAGCTTCCGCACACGGCTGTAGCCGAAGCCGTCCACAAGCTGAAAAATTTCGATAGCGGCTCCCTCCTGCAAAAAAACATGATTTTCATGGATTATCTGCAAAATGGAGTTCCTGTATCCTACTTTGAAAACGGTTCCCAGCGTTCCGCACTGGTACGACTGATTGACTTTGAACACATTGAAAAAAATGACTTTAGCATTATCAATCAATGGACTTTTGTGGAACGCTCCGAAAAACGCCCTGACGTAGTGCTGTTTGTCAATGGACTTCCCCTTGTCGTCATGGAGCTGAAATCGCCTTCACGGGAAGAAACAAGCGCATCGGAAGCATATCTGCAACTTCAGACATATAAAGACGAAATTCCATCCCTGTTTGTCTATAACGCCATTTGCGTGATGAGCGATTTTACCATTTCCAAAGCCGGAACAATCACTTCCGGGGAAGACAGGTTCATGGAATGGAAAACCAAAGATGGCAGTTACGAAAATACCCAGTACGCCACTTTTGACACTTTTTTTGAAGGATTATTTGAAAAAGCGCGTTTTCTGGATATTCTGCAAAACTTCATCTGTTTCAATGTAGATGGCGAAAAGACGTTCAAAATACTCGCGGCCTATCATCAGTATTTTGCAGTAAAAAAGGCGGTAGAGTCCACACAAAGGGCAACACAGACTGATGGCAAGGCTGGTGTGTTCTGGCACACACAGGGAAGCGGAAAATCCCTCTCTATGGTATTTTATGTTCACGCCCTGCAAAAGGCACTTGAAAGCCCGACGATTGTCGTCCTTACGGACAGAAACGATCTTGATGACCAGCTATACGGACAGTTTTCCCGTTGCAGGGATTTTTTGAGGCAAACGCCGCAACAGGCTGACAGCAGGAAAAATTTGCGGGAACTGCTCGCGAACAGGGCCGCCAACGGTATTATCTTCACAACCATGCAAAAGTTTGAAGAAGGGGGCGAAACCCTCTCTACCCGCAAAAATATCGTGGTCATGGCAGACGAGGCGCACAGAGGACATTATGGCCTTGTACCAAAGGTT
Source organism: uncultured Mailhella sp. (assembly GCA_910579055.1). Classification (GTDB taxonomy): domain Bacteria; phylum Desulfobacterota; class Desulfovibrionia; order Desulfovibrionales; family Desulfovibrionaceae; genus Mailhella. Next base: position 5,230 of record CAJTSU010000024.1, read on the forward strand.
TCCACTCGTACCAATGAGCATGGAGAGCTTGAAACAAAAACTACTGTGGGCATGGCAAAAATCATACGCGACAGTCTGCCAAACGCTTCCTTTATCGGATTTACGGGAACTCCGATTTCAGACAGGGACAGGGATACGCGGGAAATATTCGGAAACTATATTGATATATACGATATGACGCAGGCGGTTGAGGATGGAGCGACACGCCCTGTCTATTATGAAAGCCGCGTGATACAACTCAAACTTGATGATAAAGTCCTGAAGCTTCTTGATGACGAATATGACCACATGGCTCAAAATGCCGATCCCTATGCTATTGAAAAAAGCAAACGTGACCTTGGCAAAATGGAAGCGATACTTGGAGCTGACAAAACCATAGATTCGCTCGTCCGGGATATTCTTGACCATTATGAGAACTATCGCGCCAACCTGCTCACAGGCAAGGCCATGATTGTGGCCTATACCAGGGGCATTGCCATAAAAATTTACCGCAAGCTTCTGGAATTGCGTCCAGACTGGACGAAAAAGATTGGCATTGTCATGACGCAGGGCAACAGCGATCCTGAAGACTGGCGCACGCTGATAGGCAACAAGTCACACAAGGAGGAAATGGCCAGACAATTCAAAGATAGTGCCTCTTCACTCAAAATTGCCATAGTTGTGGATATGTGGCTGACAGGCTTTGACGTGCCCTCCCTTGCCACCATGTATATTTACAAGCCCATGCATGGGCATAACCTTATGCAGGCCATTGCCAGAGTAAACAGGGTTTTTCAGGACAAGGAAGGCGGACTGGTTGTTGACTATGTTGGCATTGCCAGCGCCCTGAAACAGGCCATGAAGGATTACACCGGCAGGGATAACGCCAACTATGGCGATACGGATATTGGCAAGACAGCCTTGCTAAAATTCATGGAAAAATTGTCTGTATGCAGAGATATGATGTTTGGATACTCTTACTCGGATTTTATGCTGACTTCTGACCTGCAAAAAGCAAAAATTATTACAGGTGCGGTCAACTTCATCCTGGAAAAAAGTAAAGGGCAAGAAGATGCCCAATCCACAAAAAATATCCTGATAAAGGAAGCTCTGCTCATGAGGCAGGCTCTTTCCCTGTGCGCCAGTCTTGTGGATGAAACAACACGCATGGAGGCGGCTTTTTTTGAAGCTGTACGCATTACTGTTGTTCGCCTTGCAGCAGGTGGTAATGGAAAGCAGTTTACACTCACAGAAATAAATAACCGTATCAATGAACTGTTGAAGCATAGCATAAAAAGTGATGGAGTCATCAATTTGTTTGCCGATGCACAAACGGAGTTTTCTATTTTTGATCCAAAATTTTTGGAAGAAATCGCAAAAATGAGCGAGAAAAATCTGGCTGTTGAACTTTTGAAGAAACTTCTGGTAGATCAAGTTTCCATATACAAGCACACAAATATTGTAAAGTCGGAAAAATTTTCTGAAATAATAAAATCTCTGATGAATAAATACTTCAATGGACATATCAGCAATGAAGAAGTGATCGAAGAATTGCTTCGCATGGCAGGAGAAATTGTAAATTCTCACAAGGAAGGCGACAAACTTGGCCTGACTACGGAAGAACTGGCTTTTTATGACGCCCTGTGCAAGCCTGCCGCCATTACGGATTTTTACAAAAACAACGAATTAATTGCCCTGACACGAGAACTTACAGAATGTCTGCGTAAAAACAGAACCATTGACTGGCAGAAAAAGGAGTCCGCAAGGGCTGGAATGCGCCGTCTTGTAAAAAGACTGCTGAAAATGCACAAGTATCCCCCTGAAGGCATGGAAGACGCCGTTCAAACGGTCATCGCCCAATGTGAGCTTTGGGCGGATGCGGCGTAACAGGGAATACCAACGTCAGTACCTCATTGAGAATGACGAACGCGTTGATTCATCTTCTGTTCAATTGATTGTTCCGGGTACGGTTGCTTGTTGTCCGGCTCCCTGCCTTCCACTTCCCGCCAGTGCGCCAGATTTTCCCTGTTGCGGGATATGGCCACTTTGCCGCTTGCGGAAAAAGCGTAGCTGGCGACATGTTCGGCATATTCGCCCCAGTTCTTTTTCCAGTGCGGCAATTCACAGTGGGAAGGTGCGCATTGATAAACAGCCCGGCATACCTCCTCTTTCGTGTATCCGTTGTACACCAATCTGATGGCGATTTCATATTCGGCAGCACAGTCTCCATTAAAACTGTGATTGACCTGAATATCCCGCAAATGTTTTCTGTAGGCTTCTTCCATGCCGCCAATTCTGGTGTGCAAACTATGCTCATCAAGCTTGGCACATTGTTTCGCAAGGTTTTTGACCATCTCAAGAGATTTTGCACAATCTCTCTGTCTGGTAAATTTTATATTCCTGTCAAGATCAATACTTCCATCAAGAGCCTCCCTGTAATTTGAATCTTTGCCTTGTATGCAAAAAATTTTACTTGAACTGTACTTCGTAATAAAGAAGTCCAACATTCGCTTTTCGATGTCAGAATCATGTTTTGTATGCAGTTTTGGACATTCAATCACGCATTGAAATCCATCACTCTTTGTCCATGATATGATAGCTGGCTTGAATCCATCTTTCTGGATTTGAGTAACCTGATCTCCTGTCATGTAATTGACAATGAAATAATATTTGTCATTTGATACAGGTACAAAGGATATTTTGCCTCCATGTTTTTGCATAGCCATGATTTGAGGCATGAATCTGGAAATTTCTTCGGCGTCAAGGTTTCCCTTGCCGTTTGGCTTGTCTATTACCTGAACAAAATTATCATTATCTATCGTACTTGTATATGCAGCTATATATCTATCCGCCTTGATGATACTATGGTATTTGTCAAAATTTTCTGTTTGCTTGAAATATTCATTGCTTTCCTTATTTTTTTGTTGTGAAAAATCAATATACTTGTATTTGTTGTTTTCAAAATACATTCCCTCTGAAAGCTGATTTATTCTGAATATACATGATTCGTCAGTATCAGATATAATAATATCCCGCTTTGCGCCAAAGGCTTGTTGCGCAATCCTCATTGCGTAAAATTTGTTATCCTTCTGGACTGAGGGGTCCTCACTGATATTTTGACTTGTAAAGCAGTCAGCTATCTCTTGCTCCGTATAGCCTGCATATCTCATGTAAAGGGCTGCCAGGCTGTCTTTCCATGATTGCGCCCTGTGTTCAGGAGAAAATGTTTTTTCCACAAAAGCCCTGTATGCTTCCAGCGGCTTCGGCATCTTGCCTGTTCGTGAAAACTCGCGGTTTCTGACTTCCTGCATGGGGCGTCTCATGTAGCCGCGATAACGCCAGATGTCGGCCTGTCTTCTGTCTTTCCTGCGTAGCCATGTCCTAAATGGAGGAAGCGCCTTGCCTGATGTGCGAGGGAGGAGGGGCGTGTCTTGTTTTTGCTTTTCCCTGAGCAAATGACGGGCAATATTCAGCATGAAACGGCCATGCCCGGCAAGAGAAGCAAACACGCGCTTGCGCTCCTGCCTCTGCTTCTGTTCCCTGACTTCCCATTCCGCCTTTTCCTGTTCTCTGGCCTTGCGTATGACTTCGGCATTTTCCTGCCGGATTTCCTGATATTCGCGCCACTCCTCCTCGCAAACAGGGCTTAACGGCTCTGGATCGGGGGCGGGAGAAATTTCCGGGTATTCCCCTTCCTCGTACTCGCCAAGGCGTTTACAGAGCTTTGACAGGCCGAATTTGCGGTCAACCGATGATGCCTTGACCGCAATATCACCCACAAAAATGACAGCTCCCGAACCTTTTCTGACAAAACGCAAACCCACGGCGGCAAGTTTTTCGTGCAGATCCTTCCATGTTGCGGCGTTCTGGATAATGCCACGCCCCTTTTCCTGCGCCATGCGCTGGGCGGATTTTTCGCCCGTGGCGGATTCCATTTCCGCCGCTTCATGGGTTGGTCTGACAAGCTCATAATTGCGCTTGACGGAAACCACATTGCCCTGCTCGTCAGCCTTGTAACGGGCATGAGGATTTGTGGCCCAGCCCTGTTTCGCGGAAATTTCGGCGACAATTCTGTGGGCGGCGTTGATGTCAAACCCCCGGTGGGGCTGGATAACTTTCATCGTTACGGGATGTGTACGGTTGACGGCGATATGGACGTGAAAATTTCCCGTATTCTGGTGCGCCGCAATGATTGTCTGGTGTTCGACAAGCCCCATGCGCTCAAGGAAAATCCGCGTTGCCTCAATGACCTGTTCCCGGCTTGGGAGTTCATCTTCCGGCCAGCTCATGACCCAATGGGCAACGGGCATTTTGCTCTGAACGGACTCCTCGGCAAGAGAAATCATCTCCCATTTCCGGGATTCCGGCTTGTCGGTCAGGAAGTTGAGAGCGTGGGAGTAAAGCAGCTTCTGGCTTCCCTCTTCGTCCTTTTCGGCAAGAATGTAGTCCACAAGCCCGCCTATCATGGCGGCCTTGGTCTTGCGAAAATTGGTGCGCCTGAGTTTCTTCAGAATCATGCTGTGTGGATGAGGGCTTCTATTGCCTGTCTCAATGCCCAAAGGGTACGGTTCATTTCTTCAAGGTCTTCACGCCGTCCAGTGGCTCGCACAGTCTCGAAATTGTGCTTGAGCAAACCGCCAATCCGCCTCAGCTCTCTTGTTGTCTGATCGTCGGTTCTGGCCATAATGGGCCGCCCGCCAAACAGCCTCCGCCGCAAATACGCGGACAGGGTCAAGCCCGCGCTGGTGGCCTGCTCCCGCAAGCCGGCCTCCTCCGCTTCCGAAAAACGCACGGTATGCCGGTACGGATACCGAATTTCCCTGCTGCCTTTTGCCTTCATTGCCTTTCTGCCTTTTGAAAGTGTGAGAAGCGAAGCGCCGAACACTTGCCGGAGTCCAGAGGCGGAGCCTTTGGCAAGTTTGTAGCTGGCGTCAGACGGCTACCAACTTGTAAATACAAACCGCCAACGAGGAACAAAATACCGCCGATTGATTTTTCCATTGCCTTTACTCTCCTCGCTTTGCTGATTGGCTTCAGCATACGCTCAAAAATGGATTTATATCCAGCGAAAAAAGCAAATGGACTGTATTATACTATTTTGCATGAACGATCATGATTCTTGTTTTGCATGATAAAAATTTATTCATTGTCCATACACGTCTAATTTCAATACTGTAGTTTCATGTTGTCCAATACAGTTCACGAAGTGTTGTTGAATAAAATTTCAAAATTGTGCTACTGAAAAGCAATTCTCCATTTTGTCAATCCACGCTCAAAAAGGATAAACGCCAATGGCAAAACCAATACGCTATACTGACGCGCAAATAGAGACAGCCCGCAAAAAGCTCCGCAGTCTGGCGGCGCAAAATCAGGGACACACGCGAGCGGAAACTGTCGGCATACTCTCTGCCGATGTCCTCAAGGCCGCTCAAAAGGGGTACAGCATACGGCAAATTCGGGAGGTGCTGGCGGAGGCCGGGCTTGCAATCTCGCTTGACCGTCTCAAGGCGTTACTGAACGCGCCGGAAGAAAACAGCCAGGCGGGGCTTTCCGATAATGGCGGCGAATCTGGGGGGATTCTTTCTCTGCCTGACGAAAAACCCGCACAGCCCGCCACAAGCTCCTCACCCGCGCGGAAAGAGGAGGATTTGTGATGAAAAATTCCGTCCCTGTGCAACTGACGCTTTTCCCCATGCCGCAAAAAGAGATTCGGGGCTTGAGCTTTACAAGCGCAATCAGAAGTGGCTTGCGCCCTTATGAATACAAGTCAGTGGTTGAGGCTTCGTGCATGGAGGCCATTCTGGATTTCAAGATATGGGGAAAAACGCCCTGTCTTGGGTGCTACTTCCGGGACATATCCACGGGCGAAAAGTTTGTGCTGTACGCCCATGATGATTGTCATTCCCGTCGCTACACGCCAAAAGACAAGGAATTTGACTTCAGTCAATCCGGCATAGAGGGCAGTCTGTTTTATCTTGTAACCCGAAAAACACGGACGGGCAAAACGTCATGGCAGAATGCCAGGCTGCTTCTTGGCGCGGATCAGCAAGCGGCAATTCGGGACAGGATATTTGAGGTGTATTCCGGCGTTGAGTGAATTGTCTTTCTGCCTTTCTGCTTTTGCCATGTATTCCTGCCCGGAAGCCCCGCCGGAGGCATTCCCGCCCATCAGCCACAAACATGACCAGCCGAAAGAAAGGCGGCGTGGTCAAGGCCGCGAAGCGCCCGAAGGGCTTGGCCTTGATCACGCCGCCGCTTTCGGCAATGTGCTGTGGTTTGATGGGCCGGAAGGAAAGACAGAGGGATGTCCCGCAAGGGCCAGAAAAATCCTTTCCCATCCAGAAAAAATAGGGGTTGATTTTAGGGGTGAATTTATCGCAATGCTAATTTATTCTATTGTTTTTATTTATAAAAATATGAAAAACTTGATGCTCATGAAGATGCAGGACGCGGAAAAGACATGGGAACTGATACGCGGGCAGGCTGGGCAAAGCACCGTCCTCAGAACGACAGGATTCAACGTCAATGAGCAGATCAGTGCTGACTATCGTGACGCCAATTCCACAACTGTGGAACAGGAAGACCGCGTTGTCCTGCGCGACTTGCAGGAACAGATAGAGGGCGAAGCCCACTTTGTCTTTTCCGGCCAGATCGTCCGGGGCGATATGTTCTACGCCAATCCCTCACTCAAAAAGGCGCAACTGCGTGTGCCGCAGTTGCTGCAACTGATACAGGAGAACAAGAGCAATGACCTTGCCGCATAGCGCATCAAATGTGTTGATTCAAAATTCAACGGCGAAATTGCTCCCGCGCCTTGAACAGATCAAAGCTGGCCCAACTCTTTGCGGCCAATTCATGACCATGATTGGGAAAAAACGCATGAATGACTTTGATATTACGCCCCAGAAGTTTTTCCACAGCCGGAATGAAATCCCTGTCAGCCGAAACAAGGGCAATGACATCGCAACGATTGGAGTACGCCATATCAAGCATTTCAGTCGCAATCTGCGTATCAACGCCTTTTTCCTGCGTACCAAGCATAGAAGCATTGCAAAAGGGGCACTCTGTTATTTCATGGTGTCCAGCACCTGTACAGCGAGGTCCTTTTTTGCGCTTCTGCCGAGGCACAAAGCTCACTTCGACACCAGGCACTTTGGAAAGAACAGTCGTTGCCCAGGAGCGAAGCCTTGCATCGCCGGGCGAGGAGGGGTCGTAAGAACCGAAAATAAAGCACCGTTCATATTGGACGGCTTCACCGAGCAAAAGAGAAATTTCCTGAATAATAATGGAAGGCAGCTTGAACCAGTTTGTCAGAAAACCTGGTTCAAGCTCTTTCATGGTCAAGTCGTAATTCCAGAAGTCCACAAAGATCATGCCTCGTGGTTTTGCTTCCTGCAACTCTGTGGACTCGGACATGCGCACTCCAAAAGAAAAGGAGGAATAAATTCCTCCTTAAAAGTGTTCATCTATCGCCAATCCGATTCCAGCTATACCTGGGGATCAGCGATGGGCAGTAATTGGAAATAGGATACGACTATTTAGGCCATTGTCAATACCTAATCTTCATCCACAGGATTTGCCATGAAAACCATACTCATTGCTTTGTCGTTATTTTTCAATATGTTCTGCACCAATCTTGCTCACGCCGGAACGCCCATGTCTGACCGGCTGGCCGTGCAAGCTGGCGCAAAAACCGAGATCGCCAAAGACCTGTCTCAACCCTACACGCCTCTGGAGACGCTTTCCGGCAGAACCTGCCTGGACGGCAGGCCGGTGGATGGTTTCCACGGCGATATTGCGGAACTCTGGTCGAATCTCGAATGTCCCTACTGCGGCATCCAGGAACCGCTTCAGGCGCAGCGTGATAATCCCGATCTGTGCATCGTCGTGCGGCATATTCCCTCGGATGAATACGGCGAATCTCTGAAAAAAGCTCTGGCCTATGAGGCATTGCGCGGCATTTCCGCCAATGCGGCCCATCGTTTTTGGGATGCAGTCTTGCCAAAGACCACGCTCGGCATTCCGGTTCCGTATGAAGCGGCATTGCAAACCGCCATACAGGAAGCCGCCATTGCGCCGGAAGCTTTTGCGGACGCCCTGCAAGCTGTCGCGCCTCTGGTGAGCGCGGATATTGTCGCCGCGCAATCGCGCATCACGTCCACGCCCACATGGATTCTGGGCGGCATCCGTTTTCCGGCCTGCGATTTCAAGGCCGGAGAACTGTCCACGGCCCTGGAACTGGCCCGCCAGGCTCGCGCCGGAGATATGGACGCTCAGGAGCGCGTGGCGGGAATCATCACGCGCGGCCTGCTGGATGAGTCGCTTCTTTGAGGAGAAAACGCATGAACGTGCATTTTTCGAGCAAAAAGCATGATTGGGCGACTCCCTGGCCGCTGTTCCGGGAACTGGATGCCAGATTCGGGCCGTGTGAACTGGACGTGTGCGCCACGGCGCGGAACGCCAAGTGCGGGAAATTTTTCTCCCCGGAAGATGACGGATTGAGCCAGGTCTGGCACGGCGTCTGCTGGATGAATCCTCCCTACGGGCGCGCGCTGCCCCACTGGATGCACAAGGCCGTGACCGAAGTCCGGGAAGAACGCGCCCGCAGAATAATCTGCCTGCTTCCCGCCCGGACGGATACGAAGTGGTGGCATCAATACGTTCTCTGCCACGCGACCGAAATCCACTACCTGCGCGGGCGAATCCGTTTTGAAGGAGCCAGTTTTCCCGCGCCGTTTCCAAGCGCCGTGGCTCTCTTTGAAAAGCGACCGGCGACAGGAAATCTTCATTCGATATGCCGGATGCGGTGTTTTTGCTGTCGGAGAAGAAAAGCTGCTTGACCTTTTGCCGAAGCTCTTTTATCTTACTTTCAAGACAACACTTGAAAATAAGAAACAAGGAGAACAGGCATGGAACTGGCCAAGCTCACCTCGCGCTGCCAACTCACGCTCCCCCGCGAAGTCCGGCAAAAGCTCGGCGTCAAGGAAGGGGACAAGGTTGTCTTCTATGAACATGACGGGCGAATGGTCATTGATAACGCCGAAAAACTGAAACTCGCCCAAACGGAACACAATGACGGGTAGCCCGCCTTCGCGCCGCCTGCCTGTCTTTTGATATAAGGATGGGAACGCATGGCCAGACGGCGCAAGCAGACAAACGATCCTCGCCAGTTGTCGCTGTTCGACGTAATGGCGAACCAGATCGAGGAAATACGGGCGGAAAACATTCAGGACGACATGCGGGAGGAAGGTCTCCCCGAAGTCGTCCCCCCTGCAACGGAAGAACAAGCGGTTCCTTCGGAGCCGGAACAGCATCAGGAGTTTTCCTTTCCGACAAACGACAAGTCGGAAAGAACGCTCCTCGGCCTCAACGGCAACGGTGATTCCGTGTATGAAATGCGCGACGGCTCGCGCATGTACAGCCGCGATCCTGCAATCATGCAGGTCATGGACGGCGACAAACGGACTCCCGAAAAGCTGTTTGAGGCCGGAGCCGACGAATATCTGACCGTACAGGAAATCCACCATTTCACTCATACCCTTCCCTGGGAGGCGCAACATGCTCGACAGACAAACCTGTCCGCTGGAAATCGCAAGAAAGGTTCTCAAGCCCGAAACCATCAACGACGTGCGCAGCGGGGGCTACACGCTCCGGGGCTACTCGATCTTGGATCGCTGGGCGCTGAACAGCCCCGAAGAGTTGAAGAAGCTGGAGACGCAGGGGGACACCGAGTTCATGCTGAAGCTGTACGGTCAGCAGCAGACGGAAGCGCGGGCGTTGAGCAGCGAGACAGCGCGGCAGGCGAGCCTGCGGGGGATGTCGGACTCCGAGATATTGCAGAGCATGGGCATCGACATGAGCCTGAGAATTACCGAATAAGTCCCGAAGACCGGCTGGGCGTTGGCGGCGCGAAAACAAAATATGCGGATAACGTCGCCGCCATACGCCTCCTGCAACAGCTTCAGGCCAGCGGCGCGAAGGCGGCCACCCCGGAAGAACAGAAAATCCTTGTTCGCTATGTGGGCTGGGGTGGCCTGCCGCAGGTCTTTGACCCCAAAAACGAACAGTGGGCCGCCGAATACCGGGAAATGCAGGGTCTGCTTGCGCCGGATATCTACGCCGCCGCCCGCCGTTCCACGCAGGATGCCCACTACACTTCGGAAGCCATCATCCGGAGCATGTACCAGGGGCTTTCCCGCCTTGGCCTCGGCACAGGCGAACCGCTCCGCATTCTGGAGCCTTCGGCGGGCATCGGCAATTTCATTGGCCTCTGCCCCGAACAGTTCAATGCGAACTTTCTTGCCGTTGAACTTGATCCCACAACAGCGGCCATAGCAAAATTTCTCTACCCCAAAGCTCGACATATCAATAACGGATTTCAGCATACCAATATCGCTTCAGGCTATGCTGATGTGATTGTCGGCAATCCGCCCTTCGGCAATCAATCATTGTATGACCCGGACTTTCCCGAACTGCGGAAATTCTCTGTCCACAACTATTTCCTCGCCAAGTCCATCAGCCTGTTGCGGGAAGGCGGCGTCGCGGCCTTTGTGGTCAGCCGTTTCTTTCTGGATGCCGCTGACCCCTCGGCCCGTGAGCATATCGCGGGCCAGGCCGACCTTCTCGGCGCTATCCGCCTGCCGCATACAGCCTTCCGTCAGAACGCGCTCACGGATGTCACGACCGACATCGTGTTTTTCCAGCGGCATAACGGCGAAAACAAGCGAAGCAGGGATTGGGTCACAACGGGGACGGCCTTTGTGGACGACCTCAAACACGGCGGTTCACGCCAGGCCGTCATCAACAACTACTTTCTCCAGAACCCTGACCAAATCATCGGCAGGATGGTCTTTGACAGCGGCAGGTATGAGAAGGAACTGTTCTGCATCACCACCACACCGGTGGAATTCGGCCCGGAAATCGTCAAGCGCCTTGAGGCGCTTCCGGCGGACTGCTTCGTGCCGCGCAATGAAAACCCGCTCAATGCGGAAGTCAGGGTACGCAACGCCGACTTCATCCGCAGTCCGTATTTTCAGGCGCTGAAGACCGGCGCGTTGTGCGTGGAGCCGCAGAGCCGCAAGATTGCCTTCAAGGTAGCTTCCGCCTTTGGTGAAAACGATTACGATCTTCTGCCGGTCAAAAACGAAACTGCCCGCTTGCGTCTGGCGGGCATGATTCAAATCCGGGACACGTTGCGCGAATTGCTCAACGAGGAAAAGAGCGATGGTGATGAAAGCCGGATGACCTCGTTACGCATCCACCTCAACAGTCAGTATGACGCTTTCATCAAAAAGTACGGCCACCTCAATTCCCAGACCAATCGCGGTCTGATGCGGGATGACCCGGAGCATTCCCTGCTGGAATCGCTGGAAGCCGACTACGACAAGGGTCTGTCGCCGGAAACGGCCCGCAAGCATGGCGGAACCGCCCGTCCCGCCTCGGCCAAAAAGGCCGCCATTTTCCGACAGCGGGTACTCAAGCCCGCACAGGTGGCGGAAACGGCGGAAAACGCCAGAGATGCCCTGCTCATTGCCCTGCGGGAAAACGGCAGGGTGGATTTCAGCCGCATGGCGCAGCTTCTGCGTCGTCCTGCGGAGGACATCCAGGCGGAATTGCGCGACCAGGGGCAGATTTTCCTGAATCCCGCCACTGAGGAATGGGAAATCCGCGACAGATACCTGACCGGCAATGTGCGGGCCAAACTGCATCGGGCGCAGGCCGCAACGGAATCCGATCCGCGTTTCGCTCCCAATGTGGAAGCTCTGGCCGCCGTCATGCCGCCGGACATCGAGGCCGTGGACATCGGCATCAAATTCGGCTCGGCATGGATTCCGACGCAGGTCATCTCGGACTTTGTGGAGCACCTGCACGGCGGCAAGGGAACGCAGGAGATAAGCTATCTGCCCACGCTCGGACGCTGGCTTGCGAAAGTGAGCATCTGGGATATGGCCATAAATGACAGTGTATGGGGCATTCCCGAATATCCGGCGGAAAAAATTCTTGAATCCCTGCTCATCAATCGTCCTATCAAGGTGGAAAAAGACAGCGGCCAGCATGATGAGAACGGAAAACCCATCATGGTCATTGACCAGGAACTGACAGCCACCGCCATGCAGAAGGCCGAAGAAATCAAACAGGCGTTTCTGGATTGGGTGTGGACGGACGATGAACGGCGCGACATGCTTACAAATCTCTACAACGAGCGGTTCAACACCAATGTTCCGCCGCAGTATGACGGCTCGCATCTTGAACTTGTCAACGCATCCGAAGCTGTCAAACTGCGTCCGCACCAGAAAAATGCCGTATGGCGAGCCATTCAGGAAGGAACCTGTCTGTTCGACCACGTTGTTGGCGCGGGCAAGACGCTGGCCTGCGTGGCTACCGTCATGGAATCAAAGCGCATGGGCTTTATTTCCAAGCCCATGATTGTTGTACCGAATCATCTGCTGCACCAATGGCGTGATGAATTCTATAAATTGTACCCTGACGCCAATATTCTTGTAGCGGATAAAACGGATTTTACCAAACAGAACAGGCAGCGGCTCTTTGCCAAAATCGCCACCGGCGATTGGGATGCCGTCATTGTGGCGCACTCTTCCTTTCGCAAGATTGATATGCCACATGAGGTGCAAAAAGAAATTCTTCAGGAACAGATTGATATGGTGATCAACGCCATTGACGCTTCAAAAGAGGCGGCAGGAGGGCGAGCCACCATCAAGCAACTGGAAAAGCAGCGGGAGAGGATGGAAAACCGCTATCAGGAACTGGTGGCCTCGGCTGGCAAGAAAGATGAAAACGTGGACTTTTCGGACTTGGGCGTGGATGCGCTCTTTGTGGATGAAAGCCACGAGTTCAAGAATCTCGCCTTTCAGACCACGATGAACGTCTCTGGCCTGGGGAACATCACCGGCTCCGCCAAGGCGCTCGACCTGTTTATCAAGTGCCGCTATCTGCAACGCAAGAACAATGGCCGTGGCGTGTACTTCATGACCGGGACGCCCATCAGCAACACCATCGCTGAAGTCTATACCCTGCAACGCTATATGCAGTATGAGGAACTGAAAAGCAAGGATATTGAATTTTTCGACGCATGGGCTTCAACATTCGGGCAAGTGACCAATGGCTGGGAGCTTGACGCTACGGGGGTGAACTACAAACTCTCATTTTACGTCCAAATAGACCTGTTTGTATCTATAATATCTTATATTTCAATATATTATCTGAAATCATTTATCCAGAGAAGTCCAGGAAAAGCGCCTTGCATCCCGCTGTTTTCCGGGTATTATTCAGGGTATCCATACAAATCGGCATTCTGAAATACTTTCATATAATCTACTGAAAATACTATAAGTATTTTTTGTTTGTGGGTATCAGATGTCATAGGATTCATGGGGATTTACGGGTATCCCTGACACGGAGAAAACCATGCTGGATGATCGTTTTATTCAAGGCTTGAAAGCCGCCGACAAGCCGAAAAAATACGCGGACGGCGGCGGGCTGTTTCTGTTCATTCCGGCCAGCGGCAAAAAGCTCTGGCGGCTGGCATACCGCTTTGACCGAAAGGCAAAGCTCCTTTCCTTCGGTGAATATCCCAAGGTGTCGCTCCGTGCCGCGCGGCAACGCCGGGATGAGGCCAAGGCGCTGCTCAAAAATGGCATTGATCCGGCGGAACACAGGAAGGCAATGCGGGCATCGACCGGCACGGCCACCTTTCAAGCCGTGGCTACGGAATGGTACGAGCGGGAAACCCTTCACTGTAGAAGCCGCTATCGCGCCTTCATGATGCGGGGAATGACGGAATATTTCTTTCCCGTCTTCGGCGGCAAGGCCATGACGGATGTTACCGCCGAGGACATTATGAGCGCCATTGAGCCGTTGCGGCAATCCGGGAAATTGCGCGGAGGCCGCAGACTGACGGATGTCTGCGGCCAGATATGCCGCTATGCCGTCGCCACCGGCAACGCTGCGCGGGACGCTACGGAAGAACTGCCCGCGTCGCTGCGTTCCAGACAGACAGGACACAGAGCCGCCGCGCTCGACGCCGGAAAGCTCGGTCAGATTATGCTGAACCTTGAGCGGCATGACGGCTATTTCCCTGTGCGGTGCGCCCTGCGACTGGTTCCCCTGCTGTTCGTCCGTTCCGGTGAATTGCGCTGTGCCGAATGGAACGAATTTGATTTCTCCCGCAGACTCTGGGTTATCCCCGCGCAACGCATGGCGACGAAATATGAGCATATTGTACCTCTCGCGCCGCAGGCAGTAAAAATTCTCAGGGAACTGAAGGAATACTCTGGTCATGGAACCCTGCTGTTCCCCGGCGTCCGTTCTCCTGAACGCCCCATCGACATATCCACCATCACCGTTTCCCTGCGCAGGCGCGGATATGACGGCGTAAAACTGTCCTTTGACGGAATCCGCTCCCTTGCCGCCAAACTGCTGCCCGACCTTGGGTACGAACAGAACATCATCGACATGCAGTTGGCGCACTCCGGTCGCACACGCTTTGACCCGTGGCAGTATCTGCCGGAAAGAAAAACCATGATGCGGGAATGGGCCAGGTATCTTTTTCTCCTACGAGACAAGGCGTTGCGGGATACATCCAGCCAGAGAGGTACGTCATGCTGACCGACACACAAATCAGAAATCTGAAGCCCGCTGAAAAAGCGAAAAAATACGCGGACGGCGGCGGCCTGTACCTTTATGTCGCCAAGACAGGCTCAAAACTCTGGCGCATGGCATACCGCTTCAACGACAAGGAAAAGCTGCTCAGTTTCGGGGAATATCCGATTGTCTCCCTGAAGGATGCCCGGACAAAACGGAATGAGGCAAAAAAGCTGCTTGCCGACGGCATTGATCCGGGCAAACGCAAGAAGGATATGAAAAACGCCGCCCTCCTCGCGGAAGCCAATACCTTCGAGCATGTTGTCCGTGAATGGCATGAAACGCAGACAATCCACAATTCCCCAAAAGACAGAAAGCGGAAACTGTCCACGTTCGAACTCCATCTTTTCCCCACTTTGAAACGGAAGCCCATTTCCGAGGTCACGGCGCAAGACCTGCTGCTGATACTCAAGCCGCTTGAAAGAAAGGGAAAGGAGCTTATCGCCCACAGAATCATCCAGTATTGCGGCATGGTTTTCCGCTACGCCATTGCCACAGGCAGAGTGACGCGCAACATTGCCGTTGACCTTCGCGGAGCCATACGCCCGCATCGCGGCAAGCACAGAGCCACCATCGTTTCCGCTGAAAAAATCGGCGTTCTTCTGAACAGACTGGACAACTATCCTGGACATTTTCAGGTGAAGTGCGCGCTACGTCTTTTTCCCCTGCTCTTTGTCCGCTCCGCCGAGCTTGCCCGCGCCGAATGGAGCGAGTTCGATCTGGAAACACGGGAATGGCACATACCCGACGAGCGCATGAAAATGCGAAAACCGCATATTGTTCCGCTGTCATCGCAGGCTGTTGCCATTCTCAAGGAGCTTCATGCTGTCACCGGAGGTGGAACGTATCTTTTCCCCTCACGGAACAGCGTGAGAAAGCCCATTCACTATTCCACACCGTTACAGGCATTGCGTGCCTTGGGATACGGCAAGGAGGATATGTGCATTCATGGCTTCCGGTCTATGGCCTCAACCCTGCTCAATGAACAGGGCTTTGACCCGGACTGGATTGAACGGCAACTGGCTCACAAGGAAAAGGACACGTCCCGTATCGCGTACAATCATGCCCAGTATCTTCCCCAGCGGCACCACATGATGCAGGCATGGGCCGACTATCTGGACAGCTTACGCAAAGAGACACAGAAGGACAGTGAAATGCGGTAGTGGTTTCTTGGGCCTGCAAAAAACAAATACGTCTAATATAGCCCAGTGAAAACATTAATTTTATATGCTATTAGAGTTATGCAATTTCAACAAGTTACAGGAATACATCTTTAAACACAAAAACATGTCAAGTGGTATTTTGAATTTTTTTTGAACACAAACGGCATCTCACAGGACAATATTGGATTTATCCTGTTGTATGCGGGAACCTCAAAATAAAAAGAGCAGGAAAAGCCATGATATACTGTGCCGAACATAACCAGACAGGAGGAACTCCATGCAAAATATATCCAGTAACGCTCTGCTTCGCCTGCCGCAGGTACTCGCGCTCATTCCCGTCAGCCGCAGCGCGTGGTGGGCGGGCTGCAAAAGTGGCCGCTATCCGAAACCCGTCAAACTCGGCCCGCGCACAACGGCGTGGAGGGCAGCGGATATTGCCGCTCTTCTGGAAAAGCTCACTGCCGAACCGGAGGAAAAATGATTTCCATTTCTTTCCCGGCTCTTCGTCCGTCACACCCGCATGGGTGCCGGAAGCGGGCATTCGGTCAAGGCCATGCCCTGTCGGGCCGCTTCGCGGGCCTTGACGTTCATGCCCTGGCTTCCGGCCTCATATACTCGCGGGCGACGGACGAGGAAGCCTCCGGCGGGGGCTCGGTCAAAGGAAGTCCGCAGGCCAAAAGCACAAAGACACAAAAAAGCGTTTCCCGCCGCTCACGGTTTTCCCGCATACCGACATGCGGCGGGGATAACAATACTTGCACGGCCGCCCCGGCTTGTGCTCCGCAGAGTTCTCCCCATACATGCGCTGTGACCGCCCGCCCGGCCTTCAGATGTCCGCGCCGTCATGTGTGTTATGCCGATCTTGCCTTGCGTCGGATACTGCCTACACGGCTTGCGCATGGCGTTCAGTCTTTTGACGCATACCGTCTCCCCATGTGCCGGATGGTTATCTGGAGCCGTCGATATACCCACCAGCAACACGCCGGATACAGTCCCGCTCCCCACCCGATACGCACCCGCCATATTCTCGATGCCCGCATCATGCGTCCCCGTTTTTATGCGGATGCCTGTTCATTCGTCCGGCTTTGTCTCCGAGAGCCAGCCTACGTTTCGTCTATACGCTGCGCGTATAGCCTCACGGCTGGCAAGGGGCGCTGCCCCTTTGAACCCCGGAAAGCCCAAAGGCAGGGAAAGCGGTGAAGCGCGTCAAGCCTGTTCGCACCGCCGCCGTCATCGTGCGCGTGTTCCCGGAGGAACGCGACATCCTCCGCTTCAACGCGGGACTGCACGGCATGAGCATGTCGGACTACATCCGCCAGACCTGCCTTGGCATCCGTCTGCGGAAAACGCCGGAAGAGAAACGGCGGTTGCGGGAACTGGCACGCATCGGCGCGAACATCAATCAACTTGCGAGATGGGCCAACACCTATAAACGCGCGGCGGAAGCCGTGGAGGTATTGACGGCGCTGGCGGGCATCGAACAGCGCATTATCGAGTTCGCGTCATGCGCTTCGACAGAAGATGACCCGGAGGCCGAGCCATGCTGATGAAAGTCTTTCCGCATGGCACCGGGGAAGGCGACAAGCCCAGCCGCTATCTTGTACGCCCGGATTATCCGGGGAGAGACACAGCCCCGCCCCATGTGCTGCGCGGCGATCCCGCCATGACCCGCACGCTTATCGACAGCATAGAGCGGCGATGGAAATTCACCTCCGGCGTTCTGTCGTGGCATCCGGATGAGAAAATCAGCGAGGAACAGGAAGAGGAAGTCATGGACGCCTTCGAGCAGGTGGCCTTCGCCGGACTGGAAGCGGATCAGCGCAATATCCTCTGGGTGAGGCATACCCATGCCGGACATCACGAACTGCATTTCCTCATTCCGCGACTGGAGCTTTCCAGCGGCAAGGATTTCAACGCCTGTCCTCCCGGCTGGCAGAAGGACTTTGATGTCTTCCGCGATCTCTTCAACTGGCGCGAAGGCTGGGCGCGGCCCGACGATCCGGCACGGACGCGGGATGAGCTTCCGAAAAAGGCCGACCTGTTCAAGGCGCGAATGGCGAGATGGGGCAAGGAAATCAGGGAAAGCGACCGCGATCGGGCAAAGGAAGTCATCCATGTCTTTCTCAAGGAGAAAGTGACACAGGGGCTTATCCGGGATCGGACGGATGTTCTGAACGCCCTGAAGGAACAGGGACTGCGCATCAACCGCGAAGGCAGGGACTACATCAGCGTCATCGCCCCGGACAGCGGCATGAAGATGCGCTTCAAAGGCGGTTTCTACGCCGCCGCCTGGACGCCCAAAGCAGCTCTGGAGGAAGAACCCGAAGAAAAGAAGCGGGAAACAGCGCGGCGCATGGTCGCCCGTCTGCAACAGGATTTTGATCGCGTCATTGAAAAGCGCGCCGCCTGCAACATCAAACGCTATCCGGCAAAATGGAAACAGCTTCCCGACGAGGAAGCACTTCTTTTGCCCCGGATTCAGGAGGATACCCTTCATGACCGAAACCGAACGGATGCTGACGCAGTGCCTGAAACGGATGGAGGAGAACTGCAACGCCCGGCTGACAGCCTTCGGCACGAGGATCGACGTACTGGAGGACAAGCAGATGCTGATTCAGACGGAATTGCGCGCCTTGAAGCGATTGTTCACCGATGTCAGCGAGGTGTACAGCAGCTTGCAGACCTTGTTGGCGGCCTTGAAAAACGGCGCATAGAGCGGGAGCGGCAAAGCCGACCACGCAGAAGGATGAGATAGGGGGAAACGCATGGGAAAATTCAAGCGTATTCCGGTGAAAGACATCAATGCCATGCGGAAAATCCTTGACGATCTGCCGGACAGGAATCTCGGCAAGACGCGGGAGGAAGCCGCCGAACTGCTCAACGCCAATATCCTGAAAGCGATAGAGAAAGGCTACACGGTGAAGGAACTGGCGGCCATCATGGCCGAGGGCAACGTGGTCATTCCCGCGCCCGTCATCCGGGCAAAAGTGCTTCCCGCGAAGGCGGTTCCGCAAAAGCACGCGCCGAAGCCCCGGCCCGAACAGACAAAACCAGCGGCGTTTCCTCCCAGAGAGCGCAAACCAGAACAGGATACTCCGGCCTACTACACGCCGGACATACCCGATACGGAGCTTTGATCATGAACATCCAGACCAGCGTTTTCTATGTCGGCGGCAGCAAGGGCGGCGTCGGCAAGAGTCTCTTTTCCTTCGCCCTTGTGGACTATTTGCTCAACAGAAACGCGAATATTTTGCTTGTGGATACCGATACCGACAACCCGGACGTGTTCAAGGCGCACAAGGAACTTGCCCTGCCGAATCTGCTCTGCCGTCTGAACAGCCTGGACGATGCCGACGGCTGGGCGGATCTGCTGGACACCGTACAGAACTACCCGGATCATGCCGTGGTCATCAATGCCGCCGCCCGCACCAAGACCAGCACGGCCAGCTACGGCGACATTATGAAGGAGGCTCTGCGGGAGATGCAACGCGAGCTGACCGTTTTCTGGATAATCAACCGGCACCGCGACTCCATAGAGCTTCTGCATTCCTTTCAGGAAGTGTTCACGGACGTGCCCATTCACGTTTGCAGGAATCTGTACTTCGGTGAAGCGCGGCGTTTTGATATGTATAACACCTCCAAAGCGCGGGAAGCGGTGGAGAAGAACGGCATGACGCTGGACTTTCCGGCGGTCGGCAACCGCGTGGCCGACTGGCTCTATTCCAGACGCATGTCCATCCGCGCCGCCCTTCCTGAAATGCCCTTCGGCACACGGGCGGAATTGCAGCGTTGGCGGACGCTCTGCGCGAAAATGTTTGATTCCGCCCTGGGAGGGGCGTCATGAGCATGGATACTGTGATTGATCTCGGCAAGGCGTGTGGCAGGGAATTATCCGAAGCGGAAGCGGCCCGTTTGCTGGAGGCCGGCAGCAGGTTGAATCTTCGGGAGGATGACGCGCTCTGGCCGTTGCTGGCCGCGATGGAATATCAACGCATCTACTATGAGGCTTTGCCGGAAAAAATCGCCGAAGCGTCCAGAGCCATCATGGAGGGCATGGCCGCTGCCGCAGAAAAGGAAACTGCCGCCGCACAAGCCAGGCTCACCGACAGCGTGGTACAGGAGGCCCAGAGCCTTGCTTCAAAGATTCAATACGGCAAGTTGGTGCCGATGTGGCTGTTGGCCCTGATTTGCCTGCTGGCCTATGGGAGCCTGATGCTCTGGGCGGGCTTCCGTATCGACACCGGCAGGGACGTTCCTCTGGCGGCGCTCCTGCACATGCCCTCCGGCTGGCTTATCAGCGGGCTGATGTGTCTGATTACAGGTGGATTCTTTTTCGTCTTATCGGGAAAAACTTTCTTGGCAGATGGCTGCGGATGGAAGAAGAAAGCATTGACGGCGCTATGTTTTTTATATTAGGAATTATCATATTCAGTTATCTTATAGTACATTGAAATTCCAACAGCTATAGAATTCACTCTCTTCTAACAGACGAATATCTTATGAAAATACCAGCAAAGCAAAACTCTTAGGATAGAGTGATGCAAGATTCAAAAATCTCTTGTTGCCATATTTTGATAGAAAAGATGTTCATTGTCATGCCTATGATAATGATTACTCGAATACAGGCTTCTTCATTTTGCGCAGAATTTATATCTTTGCCTTTAGGAAAGACATATATTTTCTATTTGCTACACTCTTAATGCGGGATACTCTGAAATCAATAAAACCATTGCAGTCCTCTTTCGCTGAAATTCATGTTTTCCGTCAAGCTGCTTTGGCAGTTTAGACGGCGCAAACACCGCAAGGTGGGGTTTGTTCTCAGTCTGAGGATGGTCGTAGCCCTCCTGAACAAACAATAGGTAATCCCCCGGCTATGCCGGGGGATTAGGCTGCTAACAAAGGTCGGCAACCCCGGAACTTACTGAGCATTCATTTTATATTGGCTCTGTCACAGAAGTGTGTTGATACCGTCAAGCAGGCTTGCCGCCCTGATTTCCTGACTGGACAAGGTGTTACCTCAGCCACGACGTGCTGGAAATTATTTTCCCCGATGCCCTTCCTTTTTCATGATAACTTGCCTGATGAGGAAAAAGGCCTGCCGCTTTCTTCATCTGAGGAGAGTGATTATCAACACGCTTCTGTGACACAGCCCTTATATTTAAACATAACCTCTTTGTGCAAACATGCTTGGATCAACTGAGGGTGGGAACGAAACGTCCGAATTGCTCTCCGT
Organism: uncultured Mailhella sp.; assembly: GCA_910579055.1. Lineage (GTDB taxonomy): Bacteria > Desulfobacterota > Desulfovibrionia > Desulfovibrionales > Desulfovibrionaceae > Mailhella. The sequence continues at coordinate 26,266 of CAJTSU010000024.1, forward strand.
AACCCTTTTCTGAGTTCCTTCAAGTCGGAAAAAGTTCGATGTTTCAAACATACCCGTTTCAGGTAATTCCAGACTCCTTCATCAGGATTCAGCTCCGGGCAATGCGCGGGAAGCCGTTCCAGCCAAACCCGCCCCGTTATGGGCTGCAATAATTTGACGACACTACAGTTACGCACTCCACCAAGCATTGCCCAAATGTTCGCATACAGCATGAAAAGCCCCGTGTACGGCATCCATAATTTTTCCCACCTTTCGACAATCGCCGATATCCACAAAGGAAATATCGTTCCTGTTCAACTCGGCGCACAAATCAAGATTGGGGCGATAGCCCACCGCGATAACCAGCATCTCAAAAGGGGGGAGTCGTTTTTGATTTCCAAACCTAGTCTTGATCAGCGCGGAACCGTCCGGATCAACGGAAAGTATTTCCGAACCGGTCAAAGCTTTTACGCCCAGCTCGTTCAGACGCCCCAGCAACTTCCGCCTCTGCATCGGCAAAAGATCGGCGGCAAGTTCGTTTCGCATTTCGAGAATGGTGGTCTTTGTTCCGCAGGAGGCTAGAAATTCTGCGGTTTCACAGCCAATCATGCCTCCACCCAGAACAAGAGCCTCCGATGCGGGCATGACGCGTTCGGATAATACGGCGTCCGCCGTAAGCGCCAGTTGCATATCCGCGCAAAACTTCGGTCGGACCGGCCTGCTCCCCGTGGCGACAAAAAGCAAATCGGGCTTCTCGCGCAGCACCTCGGAAGCGCTGACCGGAGTATTGAGCAAAACATGTACTCCGGCCTTGCTCAGGCGCGCCGTATAGCTCCTTGTAATACCCACAATATCTTCCTTATGGGGCGGCTTGCAGGCCAGGTTCAGCAATCCGCCCAGAACGGAAGAACTCTCCATAAGGGTGACTTCATGTCCCAGTTCCGCCGCGCGCAGAGCGGCCTCCATGCCCGCAGGCCCACCGCCCGCCACCCACACTTTCTTTCGAATGGGGGAGGCAGGCCGGAAAGGCCGCAAGTATTCTCTTGATGTCAGGGGATTGAGAGCGCAACGAACTTCAAGGCCGACGCCGGTTCGGCCGATGCACCCTTCATTACAGGCTATGCAGCGGATAATTTCCTCCGCCCGGCCATGAAAAAATTTATCAACATAGTGCGAGTCAGCCAGAAGCGGCCGTCCCAGGGCCACAAGATCCGCCGTGCCCTCCCGGATAATTCGTTCCGCAAGGCTCGGGTCCGCGTAACGCCCCACGGCAATAACCGGAATTTTGCCCTCAACGGTCTGCCTGATCCGCCGGGTGTCTTCGCTGTTCCACGCCTTGGGGTATTCGGCGGAAGGAATAACCAAGGAAGATTCGGTAATTCCGGCAGAAACATGAAGTGCGTCCACATGGTCGGCCAAGCGCCGGATCACAGGCAAAACATCCTCAAGCGTCATCCCGCCGGGGTATCCTTCCCGTGTGCCTATGCGAAAGAGCACGGGGTACGCTTTACCCACTTTGGCCCGGACGCTTTCAATAACCTCCAGTGCAAAGCGCATGCGGTTTTCCAAAGAAGCCCCGTAACGATCCGTTCTTTTATTGGTCAGTGGAGAAAGAAACTGATTGATGAGATAGCCGTGCGCGCCGTGAATTTCCACTGCGTCAAATCCGGCCTGTTGGGCTCGCTGTGCGGCTTCCCCATACTTTACAACAAGCTGCCCGATTTCTTCTTCCGTCATGACCCTACCGTGAGGCGGGCACAAACCCGGCACATGCGAGACCAGCTTGACCGGTAAGCCCGTGATCTGATCAGACGCGTTCCGACCGCGGTGCAGCAATTGAAGCGCTATGTTAGCGCCTTGAGCGTGTACCCGCTCGACCAGAGACTTCAATCCCGATATATGGCTGTCGCTGTATACGCCCAACCCTCCGCACAGGTTCTTTCCGGCTACTTCTATATGTGCGGTCTCAACAATGACCAAGGCCACGCCTCCTTGGGCGCGCTCCTCATAATAGGAGATAAGCTGTTCCGTTACTTCTCCGTTGGGAGCCGCATAATTCACCCCCATTGGAGCCATGACAAACCTATTCTTCAGAGTCATTCCATTAATAGTTAATGGAGTATTACTAATCTTTATCATAAAATTCCTTTTCCCTTCTGATTGTTTCACATTAATATAGCGGAAGGAGTATCAACATTGAGTAGGATACTGAAGCAAACATACTGAAAAAAAATTACAAAACATGATGTCAATATATTTCTTGAAATTGTCTTTATATTTATTACTTCATTATTAGAAATCTCCCAACACAGAATAATAAAAAACATAACAAGTATCATACTTACATAAAAACCAAATATATTTATCAAATAATATCCTGATACACTAAATATAAATACAATAAATGATCGAGCAATACCAGACCATTCCATGCTATTCTTTTTTTGATTTGAGCTAAAAATCATCATATTTATTATAATTAGCATACAAAAAATAACAATTAAGCCATAAACAACCAGCGGATATATTCTGCTTTCTTCATCAAAGGACAGTGTTTGATGCAAAAATGGAATAGAAATCAACATGATAAAAATTATTATATAAAATTCATATTTTTTGAACACTCCTGTGTTGAAAGAAAAAGAAAAGGTGTTGTTTTTTCTTTTTATACAATTAAGAACAAACGGAAGAAAAAGAACAAATAAACAGCATAGAATAAGAACAAAAGCCAAGGGAGAAAATACCATAAGATCAAGCAAAGAATCGGAACTGCGGGCTCTGAGCATAGTGATGATAAGGTTTTCCTCAACAATGGGACCTAGGACAAGTCCCAGAGCGATGGAGCCCGCCGGTATATGCCCCTTAAGAAGCAGGTATCCGATACCCCCCGAAAAAAGCGTTACCCCCACATCGAACATGCTGTTCCGGAGTGCGTAAGCGCCGATGCAGGAAAGCGTGATGACGGAAGGAACAATAATTTTGCCGGAAAGATCAAGAAGACGGACACACCCCCGTGAAATGAGATAGCCGCACGGAATCATGACCAAGCTGCAAATACAAATACCGGCTATGAAGGCATAGGCTATATCGGGAGCCTTTTCGAGGAGTTGCGGCCCCGGGGATATTCCCTGCGCCATCAAGCCGCCCACAATGACCGCCGCCGCCGCGCTGCCCGGAATGCCCAAGGAAAGCAGCGGTACCAGGGCTCCGCCCACACTGCCGTTGTTGGCGCTTTCCGGCGCGATGATGCCGTCAACAAAACCCTGACCGTATTTTTCCGGCGTTTTGGAAAATCGTTTGGCCTCATTATAGGCTATGATACTGGCAACAGTTCCACCGGCCCCGGGAAGTATACCGATGAAGGTTCCCAGAAAAGAGCAACTATTGATGAGGCGAAAACGCCCCAGCACTTCCTTGCCTGTTTTCCACAAAGAAGCGGCCTGCCCCTTTTTGGCGACTATGGAGATCGTATTGCTTTCCACCACAGTCAGCATTTGTGTGATGGAAAAAATGCCGATCATGACCACAACCATATCCAAGCCCTGCATCAGCTCCATAATCCCCATAGTGAAGCGTGGAAGCCCGGCGGTGGGATCCATGCCCACAGTGCTGACGGCCATGCCGATGAGCCCTCCCAGCAGACTTCGCAACACGTTGCCGGGGTACAGGGTGGCCAGTGCCGACATGCCGAGCAGAGCCAGCCAAAAGAAAGATTCAGACCCGAACTTGAGCCCGGCGGCGGAGAGCGGTTCAAAGAAAAAGAGTAACATGACGCCGCCGAACACGCCGCCGTATGCAGAGGCTATAAGCGCCACATCAAGGGCGCGCTTGCCCTCGCCTTTCCGCGTCATCTGGTAACCTTCCAGCGCGGTGGCGAGACTCGCCGGTTGCCCCGGTGTGTTGATCAGGATAGAGGAGATGGAACCGCCATAGGTCGCCCCCATATAAATGGCCCCCAAGGCTATCAAAGCCGTGGCCGGGGACATGGAGAACGTAAATGGAACAAACAGCGCCAGCGTTGTGACGGAACTGATGCCCGGAAGCATCCCTCCGATGATCCCGAGGTTCAAGCCCACAAGCATCATCAGAATATTACCCGGCTCCAGCGTGACGAATATTCCCTGCAAAAAATACACTAGTGGTCAGTCAACATACAACTGTCGGATAAAGCCTTTTGAGTTTTATCCGTGCGTCTTCCGTGGTAAATTGCCAATCTATTTTGGCTCCAAATGTATTCCGTTGCTTCTGCCAATACTCTACTTCCTTACTCATTACCTCCATGCTTCCTATTCGTCGTGAAAGACACTGCCTGATAAGCACATTAAGTTCTATTTCAGCCATATTGAGCCAGCTCCCATGTTTTGGCGTATATACAAATTCAAAACGATCCATGAGCCTTTTTGCTTTCGGCGGAATAAAAGTTTCATATAACGAACCTGGAGTATGCGTATTCAGGTTGTCCATTACCAATGTAATTTTTTCCG
>CAJTSU010000025.1 GCA_910579055.1 uncultured Mailhella sp.
AAATACACGTCTCGCGCAATGCTATCAACACGGTTCTACAACAGAGCGTAAGATATGGCTCTGTGTCGGACGAGATGTTGATAGGGCAAGCGTATCAACATTATGGGCAGTGGACACTACCGCGCGGCGGGCAAATCAGCGGCGCTTCCACCACCAGGGCTGCGCGGCTGCCCTTGCGCGCTTCCAGTAGCGCCAGCGTTGCAGGGGCTGTTTTTCCGTTTTTGAGAGGATGGACAAAGCGCAGACGAACAGGGCGCAGCCGTGCCGGAAGCTCATGGAGTGCCTGGGGAATTTTTTCCGCTGAAACGGCCAGAAAAAGCGCGCCGCGCACAGCAAGAAGCCCGTCTGCGGCGAAGAGAAAGGGGCCGAAGCCCTGCCCTGCCTCCAGAGCTGTGCGGCGCAGGGGTGAAGGTGAAGAGCGGCCCGTGCCGGGAGTACGCCACGGCGGGTTGCAGACCACCACGTCAAACAGCGGAGGGCCGTTGGGGCAGGGGGAGTCAATGAGCCGGCCGCGGGCGGCAAGGAGTTTTTTTTTGTCCGCCACGTCACCGCACACAACGCTGTACCGGGCAAGGCCAAGCCGTTCGGCGTTCATACGGGCGGCTTCAGCCAATATTGCTTCCCGCTCTACCGCAACCACGCGCAGAGTTTCCTGGCGAAGGAGCAGGGCAAGGCCAATGACGCCGCATCCTGCGCCAAGATCCGCCACGGTTTCCCCTCCTTTCAGGGCAGAGAGGGCGAAGTCCGCCAGGTGCAGAGCGTCGGCGCTGAAACGGAAGGACGCTTCAGGCTGGAACAAACCGGAGGGAAAGAGGGCGCGGGCTTCGGGGATTGTCGGCATCGGGGGTTAATCTACGCTGCATGTCCATGTGGAGCAAGCCGGCAGACGCCTTCCCCTGGGGGGGGGCGCTGCCACAAGCCAAAAGGCTCTGTTGTAGAATAGTGTTGATAGCGTTGCGCGAGACGTGTATTTTTCCCACGGCACGGGCGGCAACATTCGCCGCCCATGCCGGAGCAAAGATACACGTCACGCACAGCGCCATACGGTTCCACTACAGAGTTTTGGATACATTCTTGCTGACCTCGGGCGCGGGTCTTTCCAAGAGCCCTTCCCCTGAAGGGGGAGGGGGCAAACCATAATGGAATTTTTGATGAAAACATGGCGCGCTGATCTGCATATCCATTCCCGTTTTTCCCGAGCGACCAGTTCTCGCCTTACCATCCCCCATCTGGCCGCATGGGCGGGGGCAAAAGGGATTGACCTGCTGGCTACCGGAGATTTCACGCATCCCGCCTGGCGGGAAGAATTGCGCAATGCTCTGGATTTTGAAGAAGAAAGCGGTTTTTTTCGGTTGAAAAAACCGTTGGGAGCCGCTGACGTTGAGCGGGAGATTCCTGCTCTTGCAGGAATGGAACCTGCGCCGCCGCGTTTTGTGCTGGAGGCGGAAATCAGCTCCATCTACAAAAAGAACGGGGCCGTGCGCAAGGTGCACAGCCTCGTTTACGTTCCCGACTTTGACGCGGCGGACAAATTGTGCGCAAAGCTGGCCGCCGTGGGCAACCTCAATTCGGACGGGCGGCCCATACTCGGCCTGGACGTGCGGCATCTGCTGGATATGGTGCTGGAAATCCCCCGATCCTTCATGATCCCCGCGCATATCTGGACGCCGTGGTTTTCCCTGTTCGGATCGAAATCCGGCTTTGATTCTCTGAACGAATGTTTTGAAGACCTGACTCCGCATATTTTTGCGGTGGAGACAGGGCTTTCTTCCGATCCGGATATGAACCGTTGCTGGAGTCTGCTTGACGGCCTGACCATGGTGTCCAGCTCTGACGCGCATTCCGGCGAGAACCTCGCGCGCGAGGCCACCCTGTTTTCCGGCTCTTTCTCATACGACGGCATGTTCGCGGCGCTGAAAGGGGAAAACGCGGACTACGCGGGCACGCTGGAGTTTTTTCCGGATGAGGGAAAGTACCACCTGGACGGGCATCGCGCGTGCAATGTCATGCTTGAACCTCTGGAATGCATGAAGCTGAACAATATTTGCCCGGTATGCGGCAAGCCTCTGACTGTGGGAGTGCTGCACCGCGTGCTGGAGCTGGCGGATCGCACCGCACCGCCCGAACCGGGCAGGGGCTTCCGCTCACTTATTCCCCTGGCGGAAATTCTGGGCGAACTGCTGCATTGCGGCCCCAAAACCCGCAAACCGCAATTGAAGCTGGCGGAATTGACATTACGTTTCGGATCGGAAGTGGATGTGCTCATGGAAACGCCGCTGTCCGAGCTTTCCGCGTACTGGCCGGAGCTGGGCGAGGCCCTGCGGCGAATGCGCGCGGGCGAGGTTATCAGGCGGGGCGGCTATGATGGAGAGTACGGCGAGATCCGGCTGTTTGAACCGGGTGAGATGGAGCCTTCTCTGCTGGAGCGTGTGCCCCGCGCCCGGCGCAAGCCTCTGCCTTCCGGTCAGGGAAATCTGCTGGGTGGCCTTGCCGCGATGCGGGAAAGAAAGCAGGGCGGGAGTGAAGAACGCGCCGGAAATCGTCCCGCGCTCGCCGCGCCTTCCGGCCGTCCTGTTTTTTCACCGGCACAGGAACAGGCCCTGCGGGCAGGTCTGGAAAACCCTCGCCCCGTGCTGATTCTGGCCGGGCCGGGTGCGGGCAAAACCCGTACGCTTGCCGGGCGGGTGCTGCACTTGCTGGAACTGGGCGTTCCTGCCCCGGATATTGCGGCAGTGACCTTTACCCGGCGTGCGGCGGGAGAATTGCGGGAACGCCTGACCCGGTTCATGCGCGCGGCGGGCATGCCCGCCGTGGTCACGCAGGCGGAAGTTCCGGAAGCGGATACCTTGCACGCTCTGGCTCTGCGCCGCTGGGCCGGGCGCGCGCCCCTGCTCCTGCCGGAAGAAGCGGCCCGAAAGGCCTTTGCCGCCCGCAACCCCTTGTGGAAAGCCAGGGACGCCGCGCGCGCCTGGGGCGCGTTTTCTCTGGCGCGGGAACGTATGCAGGTTGCAGATCTGCCCGAAGAAATCCGGCATGCGGCGGAGGGGTATCAGGTCTGGAAGGCCGATCGCGGATTGGCCGATTACACGGATTTGCTGGAAAAGTGGCTTGAAGCGCTGCAATCCGGCGAACTGACGCCCCCCTGGCGGCATGTGCTGGTGGACGAGGCGCAGGACCTTTCACCCTTGCAGCTGGCCCTGCTGCGGGCACTGCTTCCACATGGGGGGGCATGCGACGGCGCGGGCTTTTTCGGCATTGGCGACCCGGATCAGGCTATTTACGCCTTCCGGGGAGCGGACGCGGATGTGGAGAACTCGCTTCGCGCCATGTGGCCGGAACTGGAAACGTTAACCCTGAGTGAAAGCTACCGCGCGGCGCAGGCCGTACTGGACGCGGGACGCGCCGGCTTGTCGCGCGCTCCGGGCGGCAGAACAGCCTGCGGTGCATTGCGCGGCCTGCCGGGCAAATGCGCCACGCTGCAATGCTTGTGCGCGCCCAGCGCGGAATATGAGCTTGGCTGGGTGGCGGGGCGCATCGCGTATCTGCTTGGCGGCACTTCCCACCAGCAGGCGGACTTGCACGAAGAGCTGGAGGGTTGTCACCTGGCTTCGGGGTCATGCAGCCCCGGCGATATCGCCATACTGGTGCGCCTGAAATCTCTGATGCCGCCGTTGCGCGCCGCGCTGGAATCGCGGGGCATACCCTGCGCCGTGCCGGAAGAAGATGCTTTTTGGGCAGACCCCGGGGTGGATGCCCTGTTGCGTGGGGTGCTGCTGCGTCTGCGCGGGGCAAAGGCGCCGGAAACGCTTTTATCGGAGGAATGTTTACCGGAAGAATCAGCGGCGCGGGGGCGGGATGAGAGTGATGCCGCGGCCGCGTTTCTGGCGTCGCTTCCTGCGGAGGCGTGGGAGCGTGGCCCGCGTGGCGTGGTGGAAGCGCTGGAAAGGAAGCGGGAAGCGGCGTGTGCCGCCGGAGAACCGGAAGCGTTTTTGCCTGACGGCGTCGCCCAACTGGCGGCTCCCCTGTTTACCGAGTCGTCGGCGTTTCGCGGTCTGGAAAAAAGTTTTGTCGAAGCCGGGCGAAATTGGGAAAGTTTGCTGGCTTCTGTTGCATTGCTGCGCGATCTGGACATGGCGCGGGCGCGGGCCGAGCGGGTACAGATTATGACCATCCACGCGGCCAAGGGGCTGGAGTTCAGGGCAGTGTTTCTGCCCTGCCTGGAAGAGGGGATCCTTCCCTTTTACGGAACGCGGCACACGGCGGGAGAATTTCCTCCTGACAGCCCTGAAAAGGCCGCAACCCTGCGGGAAGAATCCAGAATTTTGTATGTAGGGGTGACTCGGGCGGCGGAAGCGGTATTTACATCTTTTGCGTCAGAACGTAAGATTTACGGCCAGGTTCTTTCTTCCGGCGTTTCAACCCTGTTCGATCCCCGCCTGTTCAGGACAATACTTCCTGCACGGCGAGTTAAACGCAGGGTCAGTCAGCTTTCATTCTGACCTGACGACCGTTTTTTACCTTTACTCCAAAGGTGAACTATGCTCCCATTCGCGCGTAAACAGAAAGATAAAGAAAACTGGCTGTTCACAGGAGATTCCCGCGATCCGCACTATATTCTGTACTGTCTTGAACTCGCGCGGGATCTGCGCGTCTGCCTGCACCTGGATTTTTTCTTAAATAAGCATTCCATTTCACAACTGCGTTCCGTGTGTGTGAAAGTGGATCGACAGCGTTTAGTCGTATGTCTGCTGGAAGAGGTGCCCCGTCTGCCGCCCGCGGGTATGGAAACGCAGGTGTATTTTACCGTGCGCGGCGGCAGGCGGAATGTCCCGTGCAACTTTACCACCAAACTGGAAGCTTTGCACAGCGAGCGCGGCGGCCAGTATATGACCTTCCCCATGCCCGATTACATGGGGCACAATCAGCGGCGGCATAATGTCCGGATTGCCATGAGCAAGGAGGACATTCCCGGCTTCAGCGTCTGGCACGGTTCTCTGACCAGCGGCAACGCCCCCTCCGGCGTACCCGGCCTGCGCTGGACGCAACTGGAAGAGGAGTCCTTTCAGCTGCAAGACCTTTCCGCCGGGGGGCTGTGCCTTGATGTACAGGATACCTGCCGGGAGTACGCCAGACTGCTTCCCAAAGAGCTTCTGCTGATAAAGGGGGATTTTGCCCTGCCGGACAAGCCTCCGCTTCCCCTTGCCCTGGTGGGGAGCATTGTGCGGATCAATGTGTCTGAACGCCGGAGGACAAAGAGCCTTGCGGTGCGCTTTCAGCGCTGGCTCCAGGAGCGGGACAACCGCAGTTTCTGGCTCAAGGTGGACGAGCAGGACGGCGTGCCTTCCATTGGAGTGTGGATTTTCCAGCTTCTTCTCGAACGGAACAGACTGCTTAAGAAAACTTAAGGAAACGCTGATTAAAGCGTTTCCTGCGGTCTTGCAGAGCAAGACCGCCCGCAAGTCGTGAATAGGGAAAATTTACTTTTCTCGTTAAATGAACGACTTGACGTGCCTTTCCCAAAGAGGCTTTTGCCTCTTTGGGCATGGAGCTGATTTATTCTACGAATAAATCAGCGGTTCCTTAACGTTCAATGCGTCCCAGCAGGCAGGTCACTTCGTACGGGATAGTGCCCCACCATTGCGCCACCTCTTCCGCCCGGATCGCTTTTCCTTCCCCGCCCAGAATATAGGCCATATCGCCGGGCCGGACGGCGGGGATATCCGTGACGTCAAGGCAGCTCATCTGCATGGCCACGCGCCCGACAACCGGGGCGCGCATGCCCTTGACACTCAGCTGCGCGCCCGGAACGCGCCGGAAGCCGTCGGCGTATCCGATGCCTGCCACAGCCACGGTCATGTCGCGCGGGGCGACAAAGCCGCGGCCGTAGCCAAGGCTTTGCCCGGCACGCAGAGGATGCACTTCCAGAATCGGCGCAAACGCTTCCATGACCGGGGCGAGGCCGAGGCCGAGCACATCGAGCCGCGTGCCGTGGAAGGGATTGCCGCCGTACAGGGCAAAGCCGGGGCGGGCCAGATCGCCCGCCAATTCAGGAAAGGCCAGCAGACAGGCGCTGTTGCCGAGGGAAAGCCGTATGTCAGGGAAAGCCCTGCGCAGACATCTGCCCGCATCCCGAAAGCAGGCGGCCTGTTCGCGCGTAAAAGAATCCTGATCCGGGTCATCCGCCGCAACCAGATGGGAAACGAGCAGATCGGGGCGCAACTGCGGAGCACAGGCCAGTTTTTCCAGCACCTGAGGCATGTCTTCCGGTAAAAAGCCAAGGCGGGCCATGCCCGTGTCGCACTTGAGCGCGACAGACACGCTTTTTGCCGCGCGATCCCGCGTCAGATCAGCCAGACGTTCAAGGGTCGGCCAGTCATGGATGAGCGGGGTGAGCTCGTGGGTGAGCGCGGCCCGCGCGTCTTCCTCCAATGTGGACAGAGTGGGAGGAAGAACCGGTAGATCGCGTGTAAGGGGGGAAAGGCCAAGCAGGGCCACAACCGTGCCCTTTATTCCGGAGCGGCGCAATTCCACGCCTTCCGCCACTGCGCCCACGCAGAAGTGATCCACCCCCTGGCTCGATAACGCGGCGGCTACCGCCGGAAGGCCGTGGCCGTAAGCATCCGCCTTGACAACAGGCATGAGCGGCTTGCCGGAGGCGCGGAGAAATTCAAGATTGTGCAGGAGATTGTCCAGACGGATGCGGATACGGCAGAGTGATTTCACAGTGGCCTCACAGAATAGGGCTGTTCAATATTGAAATTGTGCATGGCCGGGACACTGGAGCAGTGCAAGGAAGCGCGAAAACCTGAAGAAGCGTTTGTCTCTTTGGGCATGGAGCCGCTTTATTCCGGGAATAAAGCAGCGGGGTCTTGATATCAAAATGGACATGGCCGGGGCACACGATGTTCCGGCTCACAGGGCTCGGGCTTCAGCCGGAGCGGCCTTGCGCCCCGCGTGATTCCGGCTCCACAGAGCAGTTCAACGTATTCCGGAGTTGAAGTGATCTCTCCGAAGGCCGGGAGTGCCGGCCTTCGGGGCTTTTTTTCGCGGGCGATGTATGCTAGAGCATGACAGTCCGTTTCCGCATCGTCCTTGACGGGGCCGCCGCAAAACGCGGCGCGCTGTTTGCGGGATCTTTTTTAATGCGTCTTGCCAAGGCTTGCAACCTGGAAGTGTCCGCCCGTGTATGCTTTTCTTCTTCCTCGCCCATGTCCTTCCCCTGTCCGGCGCCTGCCCTGCCTGATCCGGACGGGGGCGCGCCCCGCTCCGCGTTTTTGCCTGGCAGTGCTGTGTTTGCTGCTCTTTTTTTTCAGCATGTCTGCCGGTGTTCTGGCCGCACCGGGCATTTCATTGTCAGACCCCGTGCAAACCAGGGGCGATGCGCCCTGGCACCTGGCCGCCGATCATCTGGAAAGCCTTGACGACGGCGTCATTGTCGAGGCCAGGGGCGATGTGGTGCTGACGCGGGGGCAAGACTATCTCAAGGCAGACTTTGCCCGCTACTACACTGCCACGGACTGGGTGCTGGTCAAAGGCAATGTCAAGGTGCGTCTGGGGCGGGACGAACTCTCCGCCGTCGAGGCCGAGTTCGATCTCAAGAACAATACCGGCTGGCTCAAGGACGGCAGTGTATTCATGGCCGGGCCGCATATCACCTTTGCCGGGGAGGAGGTGGTCAAGCACTGGGGGGATCGCTATACCTTCAAGGAAGCCAAGGTTACGGCCTGCGAAGGGCCGACGCCTGCGTGGTCGCTGGCGGCGGATCAGGCCATTGTGGAAATCGACGGATATGCCACACTGTCTCATGCCACATTTCAGGTGCTGAATCAGGGGATTTTGTATGCTCCCTGGATGGCGCTTCCCGCCAAGACGACCCGGCAGACCGGCTTGCTCATGCCCGACTTCGGCACCAGCGACGAGCACGGTTTTTTTGTCACCGCGCCGTGGTATTGGGCCATTGACAAAAGCCGCGATCTTACGGCCTACCTCTCATGGTTTGGTGAAAACGGCATTATGCCCTCCCTTGAGTATCGTTCCCATGTGAGCGATGCGGACAAGACCTGGCTTGCCGTTGATTATCTGCATGACAGAAACGCGGGGGCCGCCATCAGGGACAATCGGTTCTGGCTGCGCGGCATGGGTGAAGGTCTGGTCGGCCTGAGCGGCTGGAAGTACAAGTACGATGTGGACTATGTTTCGGACGGCACGTTTCTTTCCGACTTCCATTCCTTCATGATCGGCTATGACGAATCGCATGACGCGTTGCTGGAAATGTTCGGCCGCGACCTGCCCACACGTGACAAGAATCGCGTCACTGCCGGGTATGTTTACCGCGACTGGGAACGCTTCGGCATTACGGCGGGCTTTCGCTACGAGGAAAACCCCCTGCTGCGCCAGCTCAATTACCGGCATGTGGACGACAGCACCGTGCAGACTTTGCCCCGGATCAACGCCTACCTGTACAAAGGGCGTTTACTGCCGGACATGCCGCTGGAAATCGAGGGGGATGCCTCCACATCCTACCTGTACCGGGAAGAAGGCACCAGCGGCATGCGCACGGAGTTTCATCCTGTGCTTTCCGTGCCGGTGGATTTGACATACGCAACACTGATCGCCAGCGCCGGCCTGCGCCAGACCCTGTACCACAGCACATCGGTTTCGGGGACCTCGCCCCTTGTATTGGGCGACAGTGAACGCCGCAATCAGACGGGCAGGTCGCGTACCATCCCGGACGTTGATATTCAGGCCTATACCGAGGCCCGGAGAATATGGAAATTCACGCCGGATTTTGATGCGGACAGCGCAGGACGCTATCAGCTTACGGCGCTGCGCCACACGATTCAGCCCCGAGCGTCATTTTCGTGGATTCCCAATATGGATCAGGAGAAAAATCCTTTCTACGATGAGGATGACCGGCTGCTTCCCTCCTCGGTGTTGAATCTTTCCCTGACCAACCTTTTAACGCTCAGGCGGGATCTGCTGAGTTCAAACGCGGAAGACGGAAAGAATCGGGCCGGGCTGGAGCTGATCGACCCGGTGTACAGTGAAATAGCCCGTGTTCGCGTTTCCGGCGGCTATGACTTCCGGGAGGCGAAACGCGAAAGATTCCGGGAAATTCTGCCGCGCCGCCCCATTCTGGATCTCGCGCTTGATACGAGCGTAAGCCCGCTGGACTGGCTCAGCCTGTGGAATCAGACCTATTTTTCCATGCATGGCGAGGGCGTCACCCGCAACGACATAGGCGCGACCTTTTCCAACGCGCGTTGGGGCAGTTGGAGCGTAGGGTACAGCCGGCGCAACGGTTACTATGATTACCGGCGCATTGTACAATATGACAACCTTGAAGACATGCTGTTCGACACGCCTCTGGAATTGCTGACCAACGCGCTGGAACTGAGATTGACGCCCCGCTGGAGCGTGGGCTTTTCCTCCAAGGATGACCTGCTCACCAAGGAGAACTACGAACGTGACGTCAGACTGACCTACAGCGATCCCTGTTTCCGCCTCAGCGGCTATTACAGTTCCGAGCGCGACGGCAAGGAGCAGAGCTGGCGTATCCGGCTGGAGCTTCTGGGGCTCAATGATTAGGGCATAGTGCCCCGGCCGGGCAAGATGGTATTGTCAAGGAACGCTGATTTGTTCTGCGAATGAATCAGCTTCCTGCGGAAAGGAACGGCACAGCGTGGGAGATGTGTGATGATTGCGCGGCTGACCTGCGGCTCCCTGCATGGGGTGGATGCATACCGGGTGGATCTTGAAGTGGATTTTTCCCGTCGGGGCATCCCCGCCTTTGTCATGGTAGGGTTGGCCGACGGGGCGGTACGCGAGGCGCGCGAACGGGTGCAGTCCGCACTCCGCGCTTCCGGGTTCCGGCTTCCCCCCGCGCGGATCACGGTCAATCTCGCCCCGGCGGATCGGCGCAAGGCCGGGAGTGCGTATGATCTGCCTCTGGCCGTGGGCCTGCTGGCGGCGTGCGGAATTCTTGCGCCGGAAAAAATTGAAGGCTGGGTACTGGCCGGGGAACTTTCTCTGACCGGGGAAATTCGTCCCGTGCCGGGTGTGCTGCCTCTGGCCCTGCTGGCCCGTGCCGAAGGTGCGAAAGGCATGCTTGTCGCGCCGGAGGTCGGCGAAGAGGCTGCCGTGGCGGAAGGGCTTGAGGTGTTTACGCCCCGCACGCTGGGTGAAGCCGTGGCCTTTCTGGCCGGAGAGACAGTACTCAATCCCTGCGTCTGTGCGCCGCCCCGGCTCGAAATGACGGCATACCCCCGTGATTTTTCCGAGGTCAAGGGACAGGAGCACGCCAAGCGAGCCATTGAGATTGCGGCGGCGGGCGCGCATAATCTGCTGTTCATCGGCCCGCCGGGCAGTGGCAAAACCATGCTGGCCCAGCGTATACCCACCGTGCTTCCTCCTCTTTCTTTTGAAGATGCCCTGGAAGTCACCAAAATTTACAGCGTGGCGGGCCTGCTTGGGAACAGGGGGCTGATGACGGAGCGCCCCTTCCGTTCGCCCCATCATACGGTGTCCGATGTGGCGCTTATCGGCGGCGGTGCGCTGCCCCGCCCCGGAGAAGTGTGCCTTGCCCATCGGGGGGTGCTGTTTCTGGACGAACTGCCGGAATTCCGGCGATCCGCACTGGAAGTTCTGCGCCAGCCTCTTGAAGACGGCATGGTCAGCATCTCGCGTGTGGCCCGCGCCCTGACCTATCCGGCGGACTGCATGCTGGTGGCGGCCATGAATCCCTGCCCCTGTGGTTATCGCGGGGATGCCCGCCACGTCTGCACCTGTTCGCCCGCGGCATTGGAACGCTACCGGGCCAAACTGTCCGGGCCCCTGCTCGACCGCATCGATCTGCATGTGGAAGTGCCCGCCGTGCCTCACGAAGAATTGCAGACGCCTGCCTCAAAACGTCCCGGCACGGACTCGGCTTCCATGCGGGAGCGCGTGGCGCGGGCGCGGGCCGTGCAAACCCGGCGCTACGCCGGAACGCCTTGCCGCGCCAACGCCGATCTTTGCGGCGCAATGCTGGACGAGCACTGCGCATTGGATGCCGAATGCCGCCAATTCCTCGGGCTGGCGGCGGAGCGTCTGGCCTTGTCGGCCCGCGCCTATACCCGCATTCTGCGCATTGCCCGCACTATTGCGGATATTGAGGGCTGCCCGTCCATTGAACTGCCGCATCTGGCAGAAGCCGTCAATTGCCGTGTGCTTGACCGGGAGAGATTATAGTGGCCATACGTTTGTCCTTTGCGCACTGGCTTATGCTCATTGGCGCTGTGGGGCTTTTTTTCGGCAACGCCAATCCTGTCGCGCATGTTCCGTTTGTCGCTCTGGCCTATCCCGCCTGCCTCGGCCTGCTGGCGCGGGAGGAACATCCCTTTCGCCGGGGCTGGCTTTGCGGGCTTGCCGGGGCCGCCGCCGCGCTGTACTGGATCAGTTGGGCGGTGCATGATTACGGAGGCTTCCCCTGGCTGCTGGCCATGCCTTGTGCGGTTTTACCCGGCGCATGGGTGGGGCTGTGGGGCGGGGTGTTCTGTTTCTGCCTGTCGCGGTTTTGCCCCGCGCCGGGCTTCGGCCTGCTGCGCCGCGCGGCGGCGGCCGGGCTGCTCTGGTATTTGCTGGAATGGACGCGCGGCTGGTTCGCCACCGGCTTTCCCTGGCTCACACTGGCCTCGGCACAGGCCCGCTGGCCCCTGTTGATACAGGGTGCCTCTGTTCTCGGAGATTACGGACTGTCCGGCCTGTTTGCGGGTATGGCCTGCCTGTTGGCGGATATCGTGCGCAGTATGCTGAAAGGGGAATGGGCCGGACGCGGCCGGGAATATGCCGTTTCCACCGGGGTGCTGATGCTGCTTGCGGCATGCATCGCGGGGTTCGGCGTGCGGAGGCTGGAAGTTTTGCCGCTTCACGATCCTCTGGCCGGTATCCCGGCCGGCACGGCAAGCGGAGAAGCCGTGCCGGGAGAATCCGGCGGCCTGACGATTGCGCTTGTTCAGGGCAATGTGTCGCAGGACATCAAGTGGGTTTCGTCTTTTCAGGAAAGTACGGTGGACAAGTACCTCGGCTTGAGCCGCATGACGTTTGCAGCCCGCGAGGACGCAGAGCGGCCAGATCTCGTGGTTTGGCCGGAAACCGCCATGCCGTTTTATTTCCAGCTTGGCGGGGAACTGCCCGCGCGGTTGCGCGAGTTCGCCCGCGATCGTGCCGTGTGGCTGCTTTTCGGCGGCCCCGCCCGCGAGGCGGAAGCAGACGTTTCAGGTAACGGAATGAAGGAAGGAGCGGCCAGAGAAGGGGGAAAAACTGCGGACGCCGCCCTGCGCAACCGGGCCTTCCTGCTTGATTCTTTCGGCGTGCCTGCCGGACATTATGATAAGCGCCACCTGGTGCCCTTCGGGGAATATATTCCTCCGTTTCTTGATTTGCCGTTGTTCGAGCCTCTTCTCCAGGGGGTGGGCGGCTTTTCCCCCGGAGAAGAACATTCGCCCCTGACAGTGCGGAACGGGAAAGGAGAGCGCGTCCGCCTGGGCGTGTTGATCTGCTACGAGGCCATTTTTCCGGAAATCGCGCGCGAGCATGTGGCGGCGGGCGCGGAAGTGCTGCTTAACATCAGTAACGACGGCTGGTATGGCAAAAGTTCCGCGCCGGCCCAGCATCTGTACCTGTCAGTCATGCGGGCGGTGGAGCAGCGGCGCTGGCTGGCGCGCGGAACCAATACCGGGTTAACGGCCTTTGCCGACCCCGCCGGGAGGCTGTGGACCATGGGCGCGGCAGACCCGGAATCCGGCGTGGGCCTGTTTGAAGACGCCTGGCTGACGGGAAACGTCCGGCCGGAGACGCAGCGCAGCATGTATTTCCGCCTGCATCCGTGGCTCCCGGCGCTTGCCTTGGCAATGCTTCTTCTAGTATCATTTTCTGCACGGGTGAAACGGCCCTGAGCGATGTGAAGGTTTCGGGCCTCGTCAGAACTCCGTAAAATTCCTTAAGTTTTTCCGCCGCGTCGGGTCTTTCCGGGCGGCGCAGTCACGAACCGGGCAGGAACCCGTTTGCATAGAAGGATATCGCTATGTTGCAATTGGCGGAATTGCGTCCCCGCTGCACCGCGCTTTCAGAACAGTTCAATTCACTTTGGGGGCGTCTTTGACCTGCCCTCGCGGGAGGCGCGCCTTGAAGAGATAGAAAAGATCATCTCCCGGCCCGATGCCTGGAATGATCAGGAGGCTCTGACTCCGGTACTGAAGGAAAAGAGCCGTGTGGAAAATGAAGTGGCGCGTTATCACGCCCTGCAATCCGCCCATACGGACATGCTCGACTGGCTGGAATTGGCCGGAGAGGATGCGGAAAGCGGGAATGGAGAAGCTCTCGCCGCTCTGGAGGAACAGGCCGGCAAGCTGGAAGAATTGCTTACTTCCACTGAAATGACGATTCTGCTTTCCGGTGAAGCGGATCGCATGAATGCGATTCTGGAAATCCATCCCGGAGCGGGCGGCACGGAAGCTCAGGACTGGGCTGAAATGCTGGAACGCATGTACTTGCGCTGGGCGGACGAACAGGGCTTCAAAGCTTCCGTGCTGGACAGCCTGCCCGGGGAAGAGGCCGGCATCAAGAGTGTGACCATGCGCATTGAGGGGGAGAACGCTTACGGCCTGCTGCAAGGGGAAAAAGGCATTCACAGGCTGATCCGCATTTCTCCTTTCGACTCTTCGGGCCGGCGCCATACGTCTTTTGCTTCTGTGGATCTGCTGCCCGATGCCGGGGATGAAATATCCATTGATATCAAGGATGCCGATTTGCGCATTGATGTGTACCGTGCTTCAGGCGCCGGCGGACAGCATGTGAACAAGACGGAATCTGCCGTGCGCATCACCCACCTGCCCACGGGCATAGTTGCGCAGTGCCAGAATGAAAAATCACAGCACAGCAATAAGGAATCCGCTATGCGCATCCTTAAGGCGCGCCTGTACGAGCATGAACGCAGCAAGCGCGACGCCGCCAGGCAGGCGGACTATGCGGGCAAGGATGCCATTGCCTTCGGCAGTCAGATACGCACCTACACTCTTCAGCCCTACCGGCTGGTGAAAGATCATCGTAACGGGTCGGAAATGGGCGATGTGGATGCCGTGCTGGACGGACGCATCAGTCAGTTCCTTCGTGATTATCTGCTGTACCGCCACGAACGGCAGCCTCGCCCATAGAAGAAGGGAAGGCGATATGGAGCTGGAAATCAACACCGCCGTCAATCTGGCGGACGAACTGGAACGCGTTGCTTGTCTTCTTGAGCGGGAGTCGCGTTCCCATTCTTCCGCCAGGGAGCCGGAACGCGCAGAGGCGCGGGGTAAGCCCGGCCTGATCGTTTGGCGTGAAGTGCCGGGGTTGAAGCGTGAAGTTTGGGAAGACTTGCGGAAAAAAGGAGCGTGTGCGGGCTGGAACATCTGCGAGTCTGAAGAGCGCGCGGTGCCGTTGCCGGCATCTCCCGCACGGTTTGACGTGCGCCGGGAAGAACGCACAGGATTGTGGAAACCCCTGCCCTTTATGGATCGGATGAGGGAAGAACTGGAGAGAAATTCCGGGCGCAACGCGGCGCTTGCCCTGTTTTCCGTGGCCTCTTCCTTTGAAGAGGCGGATCGTTTCCTGTGCGCCGCTCTGTGGGCGGCGGCCCGCCCCGATGACGTGCCCGGGCGCGTGGACGAAAGAAGAATGGGCGGAGGCGGTTCCGGCATGATCGCTCTGTTCCTGCCCGGCCGCAGTATTTTTCAGGCCTTGGCCCTGGCGGAACGTGTGGCGCGGGAAGCGGATGCGCATCTGGCCGCCGCGGGGCTGGGCGTCCGGACGCGTGCCGGGGTGGCCGCAAGCGCGAATTGCCGCGAGGATTGCGCCATGCTGCTGCGTCGGGCCAGGCAGGCTCTGGAAAGCTCTTCGCGCCGGGATGATGCGCAGCTTGAGGAGCGTGTGCGCCTGTACCGGGAGGATATGTCCGAAGACGGGCATGATGTGCATGAAACGCTGGTGCAGGCCAGCGAAAAACGATTTCTTTTTTTCGGCGGTGACATATGAACGATGCAGCGACACTCAGCGTTGCGGTAATGAGCGGCAAGGGCGGTGTGGGTAAGAGCAATATAGCGCTCAATCTCGGGTATGCCCTTTCTCAGGCGGGGAATCCCCTGCTGCTCATGGATTGTGACCTTGGACTTGCCAACCTGGACGTGCTTCTGGGCATCGCTCCGGAAGGCAATCTGCAGCAGGTCATTATGGACGAACGTGCAGCCGCTGACATTATTTACCCCATAAGCGAGAAGGGGCGCGGGCATTTCGATATTCTTCCCGCAGCGTCCGGAGTGCCGGAACTGGCGGAAATGAACGGGGATATGCGGGATTTGCTGTTGCGCCGCCTGGAACCGGAACTGCAAAAATACAGTGTGGTGCTGCTGGATTTGGGCGCGGGCATCAACGGAACCGTGCGCTCCTTCGCGGCCATGGCCGCCGTTCGCCTGCTGATTATGACGCCGGAACCCACCTCGCTGACCGACTCCTATTCCCTGATCAAGGTGCTCAATGCCCAGCTGGGCATCCGGGATTTCCTTGTGGTGGTCAATGACGTGGAAACCAAAGAGGAAGAAACTGCGCTGTTTGAACGTCTTTCTCTCGCGTGCGAGAGATTTCTCGGGTTTGCGCCTGTATTGCTCGGAACGGTGCGTCATGATCCCGCCATGCCCCGCGCGGTATGCAGGCAGCAACCTCTGTTAAAAGTGGAGCCCGAGGCTCCGGCGGCGAAGGATATTCTTCGTCTGGCCGGAGAATTGCTTAAAATCCGGGGAGTCATGGCCGGACGCCTGAAGGGAAATCCGGTACTTAAAAATCTTGCGCGAGTAGAGAATTAAGACTAGCATACGCACTATTGCGGCATGCCAATAAAAAGGGAAATGCGAATCGACAAGAGGGGCGGGAGGTTCCATGAACAAAAGCGAGCTCATCAAGACGCTGGCAGAGCAGTCCAATCTTTCTCTGGACGAGTCCACGATGGTCGTGAATACTTTTGTGGATTCCATGAAGAATGCGCTGCTTGAAGGCGATCGTGTGGAAATTCGTGGCTTTGGGAGCTTCAAGATTAAGGAATACGAGTCCTATGCCGGGCGCAATCCGCGCACAGGCGACAAAGTTGAAGTGCAGCCCAAGCGCCTGCCCTTCTTTCGCGCCGGCAAGGAATTGAAGGAATTTCTCAATAGTTGACGCGGCAGGGGTATCCTGTTCCTCCGTGATGCAAAAAAGCCCGCGTTGCCGGGCTTTTTTCGTCAGCAGCGTATATATTTTTGACTGCCTTCAGGCTGATGTTTGAATCCACAGTCGCCGCATCCGGCGACTGACTCCGCAGCCGACGGATAGGGGTCGTGCGGATTGCCCCTCCCTGAAGGGAGGGGGTACGGAAAAGGATTTCATCGGCTTCGCCGTCTTGTCAACTACTCGTTTCCCCCTCAAGGGGGAGGTCTCAAACCACAAAGGAATTTTTGATGAAAAAATCCTTGAGAGGGGCGAACTCCCCCTGCGCCTCGCCCCCTCCATGCCGCATGAGCATACGGCGGGGGCGTCTTTCTGCTCTTGATGCTCGCTGCGCTCGCGCCTTTGGCGGTCAAGGATGGCTTCAACACGATTCTGCAACAGGGCGTTCCTGTTTTTCTCTTTGCAAATCGGGCAGGTACGGGGCAAGATATGGCAGGCATCATGCTCGTGATGTGTTAAAAGCATAGGAGGCATCATGCGCGAAAATGAAGAGTTAAAGCTGGAAGGGCCGGAGTTGCCGAGCCCGGGTATCAGCCGTGTCCTTCGGGAGAGTTCTCCCTCCGTGCGGCAAAGCATTGAAGATTGGTTGCGGCAGTCTTTGGCCGCCAAAAAGGCACGCGAAACCCGCATGGAAGAGTTGCATCTGTACCTTGCCAGCACGCGCGATGACCGTGAACGCCGTCTGCGCGAACAGGCGGAAGCATGGGAG
This sequence comes from uncultured Mailhella sp., assembly GCA_910579055.1. GTDB lineage: Bacteria > Desulfobacterota > Desulfovibrionia > Desulfovibrionales > Desulfovibrionaceae > Mailhella. Next base: position 16,982 of record CAJTSU010000025.1, read on the forward strand.
CGCAAAAAGGCCGCACTGGAGGATCGCGTGGATATTTTGGGGCTTTCCTTGGAAACGCCGGGCGAGATCCTCAAAGCTGAAGCTTCAGTCGATGTGACAGCCGGAGCGTTGGCGGGCAGCGGGCTGCTCAGGCCGTCGGAACGCGCGCGTGAAGCGTTGAATGACGTATTGGGCGCGGAAGACGTGGTTCCGCTGATTCGCACCCGGGCCTGACCCGAGTTGAGGCCGCCGGGTTCCCCGCATTGCCGTCCGCGTGAAAATATGCGAAACTTCGGCAGCCCGGCGGGAAGCCGGTAATTGAAAGGAGCGTTTCATGTTCATCAAAGAAGCGGACAACCTGTTCAAGGAAGCGACCAGTCTGTGCAAAACTATTTTGCGCAATGGGTACGACGCATATATCATTAATACCTCCCTTCAGAGCCAGTTGTATGACATGACCGGCATCAAGGAACTGGATATCGCCTGTGAGCCCGACTTTGAGACGCTGGGCAAGCTGTTTCCCAATCTTGTACACAGTACCGAGGAAGAAGTCATCGGCACTGTGCGCAGTGAAGAAAGCGGCGTTCTGTACCGTTTTTATCCCACGGATGTCAGTGACGCCTCCCACCCGGAAAGAGTCGTCTGCCCCATTACCCCTCATATGAAGTCCGCTCTGCGCGCCGCCTCGGAAGAAAAGTACGGCGCGGTCATGCGCCTGAGCAGCTTTCTCAATTCCGACCGGGTCATTGAGGATGTCAGCTGCGGCTGCGTCCGGCTGGCAGGCATTCCGCAGCTGACGCTGGCCCGCAACTACACGTTGGCCATCCGTGTGCTGCGCATGGCGGCAAACTATGATCTGCCCGTGGATTCCGCCACCTGGGTGGCCATTGTGCAGACTTCCGGCCGCATCGCCGACTATGTGCCCGCCGGTGAATTTGTGCGCGAATGGCGGCAGGTCGCGGCGGAAAACATGTGGCGCTTCGTGCAGTTGCTGGCGGATTCCGCCATTCTGCCCGGCCTTGTGCCCGAAGTCGCCGCGCTTGCCTCCCTGCGCCAGAACAAGGGCAAGCTGGTGGATGAGGAGCAGAGCGTTTTTCAGCATACTATCGACTGCATGCGCTACTACCCGGAAGAAAAGCTGCATCACGACTGGATCGGCGTGGTGGGCGTGCTCTTCCAGAACGTGGGCAAGCTGTACACGGCGGAGTGCAACGGCGCGCGCTGGACATTCTTCCAGCATCACCGCGTGGGGGCCAAGGTGACGCGCAAGATTCTGCGCCGCATGCACTTTGATCCGGAAGATATCGACACCATTTGCGGCCTGGTGCGCAATCAGCTGCGTTTCCAGTCCATGATGACGGATCGCGGCATCCGCCGTTTCCGCTCCCTGCCCGATACCGAGCGCCTGATTGAAATGGCCCGCGCCAACATCAAGGCGCAGGCGGACGGCAATTACACCAATTTCAACCATAATCTCAAATATCTTGAGCGGGCGGAAAAGCCCCTGGAAATGGTGGAGCCTCTGCTCAACGGCAACGAGATCATGGAATTTACCGGACTGCCCCCCGGCCCCGAAGTGGGCGTTATCCGTGAGACGCTGCTCCAGGCCCAGATCCGGGGCGAGGTGACGGATGTTTCCTCCGCCGTGGCCTTTGTGCGCGGCTGTTTGCGCGATATGGAGAAATAGGCGTTTTTCGCCTTCCGACGTAAGCGATCCAACACGGTAAAAAAGAAGCCTGTCCCGGCTTTCCTGTGCTGAAGGATGCCCGCGAATTGAGCTGTTTCAATTCGCGGGCATGGTATTTCGAGCAGTTCCGTTATTGCAAGCATTGTCGGCCAGCCCCCTCACTCCGCCCGACGTCGGGAGGATTCTGGCTCCAGGATGCGCTGTCAGTTCCCGCCGCAGTCGGAGGCCGGGCCGGCGGCATCGTCGATCCAGGCCGCTACTTCATCCCTGCCTGGAACCCGCCCCGTGGCTTTGACCACGCCGTTTATGGCGACTGCCGGTGTGGACAGAATGCCCGCCGCCATCATTTCCCTGAAGTCGGACACCTTTTGCACGGTAATATCTCCGCCCCTGGCGGCGACGACTTCCCTGATCAGGTTTTCTGCTTCCGTGCATCGGGCGCAGCCAGGGCCGAATACTTTGATTTCCATTATCTGCCTCCTGTCGGGTGAGAGCCGTTCAACAGCAAGATGCTCTCACTGAATGCGTTATAGATAAGGGCCGAGGAAGTTGAACAGCCAGCCGGTCAGGGTGAAAATCACCCACAGGTAGCCGATGAAGGCCGCCTGCAACCGGATGGTCATAATCTGGCGCAGCATCATCACTTCCGGGATGCTGGCCGCTACCGCACTCATGCAGAAAGCCATCGTGGTTCCCGCGGGCAAGCCCTTGACCAGAAGGCTTTCCATGACCGGCACGATGCCCGTCACATTTGAATAGAGGGGAATAGCCAGCAGCACGGCAGCGGGAACCGACCACCATTCACCGGTGCCGAGATGTTCCGCAAACCAGTTTTCCGGCACAAAGCCGTGCAGCGCCGCGCCGGTGCCCACGCCGATGATGACCCACTTCCAGACGCGCCTGAAGATGGAAGTCATTTCCCCATACGCGAATATATGCCGCTGCCTGATGGTCAGCTTCCGCGCCTGCCCGCTTTCGTTGACATACCGCTGGGCGGGGGCGTTGTTCATGCTTTCCATGATGAACGGTTGCAGCCAGCGCTCCGCCCTGATGCCGTCCATGACAAAGCCGCCGATGACGCCCGCCGCCATGCCCACCGCCACATATATTGCCGTGAATTTCCAGCCGAGCAGCCCCCACAGCAGCACCACGGCGATTTCATTGATAAGCGGCGAGGTTATGAGAAACGACATGGTAATGCCGACGGGGATGCGGGCCATGGTAAAACCGAGAAAGAGCGGGATGCTGGAGCAGGAACAGAATGGCGTGACCGAGCCGAACAGCGCGCCGAGAAAATAGCCGAGTCCGCGCCGTTTTCCGGCAAGATAGTCTCGCACCCGTTCAATGTTCAGCGAGGCGCGCACCCAGGCGATGGCGTATATCAGCGCCGCCAGCAGCAGAAGGATTTTCACCGTATCATAGATAAAAAATTCCAGCGCGGCGCCCAGGTGCGAGTCCGGAGCCATGCCAAGCAGCCCGAAAACCAGCCGGTGCGACGCCGGGAGAATGCGGCTGTACGCCAGCCACCAGAGTGCGGCCAGGGCCGTCATCACTGTCAGATATTTTGTGTTCCAGCCCCTGGGGGTGTTCAGATGAGCATTTGGCTTCGTCCCGGAGCAGCAGGCCGTATTTTTTGCGTTCATGCGCGCTTCCCTGTTTATTATATCAACAGATGTTGATCAGTTGATTTTTTTTGTGAAAAAAAGGCGCTGTTCCAGAATAGTGTTGAACATATCCTTGACCGCCGGAGGCGCGAGCGAGTCAGCCGTAAATACATGCTGTCTTATCTCTGCTGTCGCCATTCGCAAGGCTCCTTCGTTGCCTAACGCCCGCCGCTCGCCCGTGTGGAACACGGGTAGGGTTGAGGCAATGAATATTGCCGCCTGTGCCGGAGCAAAACCATACGCTCCGCGCGACGCTACCAACACTGTTCTGTGACAGAGTCAAAAAAATAGCCCCTCTCAATCAAGCCGCGGGGGCAGGATATGCTTCACCGGGCTTGCATCCCTGAACCTTTGGCAGGCCTCCGGATTGCCGGAACAGCATTCTTCCGTGAGATAGCCCACAATTTCCAGCATAAGCGGAATATTGGCCTTGTAGCGCATGAACCGCCCTTCACGCTCCACATCCACCAGCCCGCTGTGCACAATGGCCTTGAGGTGAAAGGAAAGATTGGTGGAGGGGATGCCAAGCTTCCTGGCAATATCGCCTTGCACAAGGCCGTCAGGCGCGTGTCTGACCAGCAGCCGGAATATGTCCAGCCGTACATCGGAGGAAAGCGCCTCAAAGATTTTGCCGGCCTGTTTTGTCTGCATGGATTAATAGTTCAACATTATTTGATATATGTCAAGTTGGCATGCGCCAGGAGCATGCTTTTTTCTGGCCTAAGCTCCGGCCTGGCTGTAAGCTGAAATTGGATGCGGGCGGCAGGAGCGAGCCGGGTTGAACACGGTTCTGCAACACAGCTTGAGCCAATGCTTCCATGAAAGCAGCGTGATTTGATTGTGCGCCGGGGCGGCGTTCCGGAACGCCAAGCGGGGAGAACGGATCATGAAGGAAATTTTTATGAAGGGCTCCACGGTGGGCAGGCTCAATTCCCCGTGGGAGCGTGTGCTGCATCTCGCCTCGCGCCGCGTTTTCCGAAAAGGGCAGACCATTGATATCGGCGCGGGCATGAAAGAAGACGGCAGGCCGTGCTTTTACTACATTCTGTCCGGGCGGATACGGCTTTCCTATGTGGGCCGGGGCGGAGAAGAACGCACCATTCTGTACGCGGGACCGGGATCACTGATGAACGTGCCTTCCGTGGTGGCTGACGATGTGAAAAACACTGTGGTTACATGCATGGAGGCCGCCGAAGTGGCGCTGTTTGACGCGGCGCTTCTGACGGATGCCCGCTTTGCGGCGGAGCACCCGGATCTGATGATCAATCTGGTGCAGTCGCTGTGCGTGCATCTGGTCATTCATTCCCAGCGCCTTGCGGAATCGGCCCTTGCGGATTCCCTTTCACAGGTGTGCCGCGTGGTGTGCGAACTGGCCGAACGCCATGGCAGAAGCGACCGTTTCGCTCCGGGCATGACGCAGCAGGAACTGGCGCTGCTGCTGGGCATGCATCGCACTACGCTGACCCGTATTCTGTGCCGCCTGCGGGAAATGAACGTGCTGGGCAGGTTCACCCGGCATCAGCTGCTCATTCTGGATCGCGCCCGGCTGGAGGAACTGGCCGGGAAAGTCTAGAGCTTTTTCGCTCGGCTCTGTTCCAGAATAGTGTTGAACATAACCTTGACCGCCGGAGGCGCGAGCGATCCGGCCTCGGGAGTGTCGTCCCGCCGGCTGCTGCGTCATAATTCCGCCGCCCGTACCGCAAGAAGAACATATAAGGATTGTGTGGCGGGAATTGGCATCATGCTTGCAAAGCTTGCAGAGAATGTACAAGTCTGCGAAAATGACAAGGACGCTTCCAGAAAAAATAGGGGTTTTCCTCTGGCTGGAAACGGAGAAAAGGCGGTGAGAATGCAAGAGCGGAAGAAGATGTGGGGCATAAGTTTTGCTATGGCCGGATTGGTGCTGGTCGGGCTTTCGCTCGGCTTCCTTCCCTGGCCGCATTCCCTGCCCAGCGTCAGCCGTCCGTTGTGCCGATCCTTGCAGGAATCAAGCCTGCCGCTGGCCGATCCCACGATTGACGCCGCCCGATCTTCCATGCCGAGTGCCCAGCGCCATCTGCGTCTGGAGACTTCGGAACTCGTTGCCGAGGGAGCGGCTGAACTTCTCTCCACGCCTTGGGAAGACAGGGCATATCCTTCTCTGCTGAAAGAGCTTCTGGCGGAGACGCCGCGTCCCGTTGCTTTCTCCAGATCGGGGCCGGCGCGCGGCGTGCCGGAGCTTCTGGCCGCTTCCGCCCGTATTTCTGCGCGACCGGAACATGAAAAGAAACTTTCCGGAGCACTCTTGTGTCCCGGTATCGCCGAGTTCACGGTTCTGCCCCGCAACCAGCTGGAACCGGGATTCGCCGGCAAGACCATGGTGGAGCGCTCCCTGCGCTATCATGACACTGTCCGCCGCCTTGCTTTCCGTTATGGGCTTGACCCGGCTCTTGTGCTCGCGGTCATGCAGGTGGAAAGCAGCTTTGATCCGAATCAGGTCAGCGTGCGCAGTGCGCACGGGCTCATGCAGATTGTACCGGGAACGGCCGGGCGTGAGGTGCGCCGCTGGCTGGGAGAAGGGGGCGAGCCTTCCTCCGGTGAACTGCTCAACCCCGAACAAAATATCCGCTACGGCGTTATTTATCTGCATCTGCTGCATTCCGCCCATCTTGGCGGCATCAAGGACCCCCTGAGCCGGGAATATTGCGCCATCGCCTCATATAACGGCGGTTCCAACATGGTGCTGCGTCAGTTCGGAGCGAGCCGGGAGGAAGCCTTTAAGGCCATTAATGCCATGACCGCGGAGGAAGTGTATAACAAGCTTCTGGAATCATTGCCCGCACGGGAAACCCGTTCCTTTGTGCGCAAGGTGCTCGCCGCTCGTCATATTTATACTGCCGTTGTGGACAAGAACCCGGCGCAAAGTGAGGGCTGAGGCAGTTGGCAACGTCGGCAGCCTTGCAATGCAAGGCTTGTTCTCAGCCTGTGAGGACGCTGTTCCGGCTGCTTGTGCGGATGAAGATGCCGATTGACAATAACACAAAGTGATGAAACCTTCTCCGCAGAGCCAAGCGGGCGGAAATTTCGCGGGTTGGATATTGCCCCCTGGGCGGAAACATAGTATTTCACCTTCCCCGCTGTTTTTTGGGCGGTGGAGAAAACGGTCAACCGCGCGCATGTCGCGCCATACTTTTTAAGGATGAGATGATGAAAAAAAGCGTCATTCTGAGCGGCCTGCTGGCCCTGAGCATGTTCGGCCTCATGGGCATGGGCGGCAATAAGGAAGAAGCTCCCAGGCAGGCTGTCGGCATTGTGCAGACAGTGCAGGTGTATGAGCAGTCCAAGTTGGCCAAAGTTGCCACAGAACGCCTGGAAAAGCTTCAGGATGAAGCCATGGCGAAGCTGGATGCCATGCAGAAGGAAATGAGCGCGGCCGAGGAGGCAAAAGACGATGTGAAGAAGCAGCGTCTTCAGGTGGAAATGCAGCAGCAGCTCTATTCCATGCAGGGTGCGCTGGAGGCGGAACAGCAGAAAGTGTTGAAGGTTCTTCAGGAAGCCATGCAGAAGGTTATTGGCCAATGCCGCGCGGAAAAGGGCATGACCGTCGTGTTCGAGGCCGGCAGCGCCTTGTCCTATGATCAGGCTGTGGATATCACTTCTGAAGTCGTAACCCGCCTGGATCAGGAAAAGGTTGATTTCGGCCCCCTGCCGTCACTGGAACCGGCTCCCGCGCCGGAACAGAATGCCGCTGCCGATAATGCCGCCGATGCGGCCAAGGCTCCTGCCAGGGGCGCTGAAGAAAAGCCCGAAAGTGCTGACGCCGCTCCGGCTCCGGCTGAGAAGCCTGCCGAAGCCCCGGCCGCCGCTCCCGAGGTTGCTCCGGCGAATTAGTTTTTTCCGCAGTCAACACGGTTCTGTGACAGCGTCTTTGATATGACAAAACACCCCGCCGGAAGACCGGCGGGGTGTTTTGTCATGAGGAATATTTTCCAAACCGGAGGGCGCTGTTTGTCTGCAACCCGGAAAATTGCGGGCAGGCAGCGGCTATGTATCCACGGCTGGCTCGTTGGAGCCTTCGCGGGGTGTGCGCGCTTTGGCCTGTATGTGCGGAAAAGCGCACAAAAACAAAAGAACAGGGGAGGGAGAACTGAGGCAATATGACGTGAACATCCTGAAGCTTCATGATAATCGCACGGCAGGTACGATTTTTGCTTTATACTCGGGAACACCAACCTTTTGCCTCAAGGAAGCCTCTATGTTTTTCGAGAGACGATGGAAAAACCTGCTGATCGGGGCGATGGTGGGCGCGTCCTGCCTCGCCGGGGCGCCTGCCTCCGGAGCCGAGACGCCGCACGGGCTGCAACCCGCCGCCGACATGCCCTATATCCCGGATCTGGGCGGGCTGCGGGCCAGGACTTTCAAGAACCAGTACGGCCAGGTACGCCATTTGGCGGAAAGCGTGGTCGTGCGCCAGAGCAAGGTTGAAGGCGGCAAGGCTCATGTGCCCGCCGGCGGCCTGTTTTACATTTCCGAAACAAAGGAAGACGCCGCGCCGTTCATGCGCGATCCTTTTTTTGTACTCGGTGAACACGCCTATCTTGTCGATCTGAAATCCCACAAGAACGTGGTGCGCGACGTGAAGGTCGCAAAACGCGAAAAAGTTCTGGTGGACAAGGCGGGATACCGCCTGTGGTTCGATTATGCCACCGACCATTATGACAAGCCCTATATCCAGTTGGCGCTGATCGCGCCTTCCGGGCACTGGCCGCTGGAATTCCCCGTATCCTCCAAATTTCCGCCCATGGAGGATATTCGCGATCTGGAGTTCAAGGACGGCCTCAACCCCCAGCTCATCGAATATTATCTTGATCCCGATTACTGGTATGGGGCCAGCAAGTTTACGGTGAAGGACCACGATTTCGATCAGGCGGTTTTTGATGCTCTTGAATATCCGGTGATCGATGAGGCAACCTTTTCTCTGAGCCGTCCCTGGGTGCTGGATGTGCGCCAGGAAGACTTCCGCTGGTACGGCACCAAGCGTATCTATGCCTTCCGCCGTCCGGACGGTTTTCTTGTGCGCGTGACGGATTTTTCCGGCGACAAGGTGCTGGGCGAAAAACTGATCCGTCCGCTTACGCCGCAGGGCTATAAAGATCGCAATGATGTCAAGGAAGAGTATTTTCTCTCTCTTCCTGAAGAAAACATGCGCGTGGAAATCATGGTTCAGCCGGAATACCTCAAGCATTCCGACTTCACGCCCTGGTCCACCGATGTGCCTTTCGGCTGGACGGACGGCCTGCTCAGTTTTGTGATCTATGACGACCTCATCACGGTGAAAAACGGCGAAGCCTGGCCGCTTGACTCCCGGTATACGGTGGGCCTTGAGGCCAATCTGCTCACCGGCAAGCTCCAGCGTCTCATTCTGGAAAACGCCGAAGCCTTCACCCTGGATAACTCCAATAACAGCTTTGACGGCCCGGTCAAGTATTCCGAAGTGTGGAATCGTCCGGCTTTCAAGCTGGTGGCAAAGGGCTTCAGTGACAAGAGCGTGAGCGAATACTATGTGCGCGACGCGTTTTTCCAGCGTACCGACAACATGGTGTTCAACAGGAACAAGGGCCGCAAGGACGTGGATTTGTTCGTGGGCCGCGCGCCCACGTTGATTCCCATCCTGGAGGACAGCTTCCTGACTCGTTTGTCCGACAAAACGTACGGCATTGTGGTTCAGGGCTCTCATTTCACCACGCATCCGCAGGCCATGGACAATATGGCCTTCAACGCCCCTGACCCCACGGCTCCTTTTGGTGGTCTGCTGCGTGGATTCAACCGTACCAATGTGAAGAACCGCAAGGGCGACGCGCTGGTGTCGGCCGAAGGTTTGGTCATTCGCGGCAGTTATGTGGATTGGTGCAATAACCGTATCGTGATCCCGCGTTCAGGTCTGTTCTACACTTCACGCAACGGCCGTAACGTGCGCGCTCTGCGCGGCGAAAGCTTTTACATGCTCGGGAAGAAGGCCTGGATCGGCACCTTCCAGTCCGCCACCTTTGTCCAGAAGAATGTTGATGTGGATTTCTGGAAGCTCCAGCCGGAAGGTTCCCTGCATCCTGTTTTCTGGCAGGATTTGCCGCTGGGCGAAAATAACAAGGTGCTGCGTTATACCGAACATAAGCTGCTGGATGACCGGCCCATGGGGCTGGTGAACGTGGTGAAATACTCGGGCAACAATTTCGGCGCCCCCTTCCTGCTCGCGCAGAACCTTGACCCCAGCGACCCCGAAACCCGCTACAACGTGCATCCCATGTTCGGTGAAGGCTCCACCTGGATCATCCCCGAATTCGTGGGCGACAACTATATGCGCATCAAGGAATTCGGCACGCCGCTCATTCAGAACATCCAGTACACCTATACGGAACCCAAACGGGTGCTGCTCGGTGAGGGAGAAAGCGCCAGGCTCGGTGACGGAACGGTGAAAGTGATCGGCATGGATGAAGCAGCCGGAACCGTGACCGTGGAAATCGCCGACAAGGACGGCAAGGCTGAAACCAAAGTTCTCGGCCCGCTGAATGAACAGGCTCGCAATCTGCTTCCTCAGCATCAGGATATTGTGAACAGGCTTCAGCTCGTGGCCGGGCCGCTGAATGATCGCGTCATGGCTGAAATGGATATTGAAAAGCCCTTTGAGGGCGGCAAGGCCGCGCTGTGGACCTATGTTGACCTCCTGTACCTGGAAAATGAAAAGCCCCTGCCCACGGATTCCCGCTTTATGGTGCGTTCCGATGTGTGCGGGCACTGCTACCAGTTGAACGAACTGCTGTTCGACAACAGCGAGGAAATCGTTCTGGACAGGCACAATCCCCGTTATGACGGCCCCAGGGGCGCGGACGGCAACCCGATCTTCAGCATCGTCGTGGACAGTTTCGACGGTGAAATGATCCATGCCTGGCACATTGAAACAGTCGTCAGGGGGCGCGTGTTCAAGAGCGACAATCTGGCCTTCAATCCCCGCAACAACGTGGACGTGCTCATGGGCGTCAACGGCACGACGGAAGGCTTCCTGCGCGCGAACATGCTGGAACGCTCCGCCTACCAGGAATACTGGAGAACCGGCCTGCACGAGCACGCGAAGCGCGGGCTCGACGCCTGGATGGCCCACAAGTTCCAATAGCCGGTATGCCCGGTGAGCGTCGGCGGCGAAGCGGTTCGCCCCACGCGCGGCCGGGATGCGGACGTTTACAGAAAATCCGCGCGGAACTGCCCGCTCCGGTCATGAACCGGAGCGGGCAGCCGGAAACCGCGAACACGCAGGAGAAAGACCCAATGAGTCAGACCCCGTACATCTATGAGGATCGGCGTCGTTCCTTCCTGAGCTGTTGTTACAGCTTTCAGGAGGTACTGCCCGGCCTTCTGGCCATGTTTTTCATTGCCATATTCAGCAACAATCTGGCCGGGGTGCCCAATCCCTTCACGCTGGAAAACCTGTTTCATTATCTGGACGCCGTGGTCGGCCCGATCAACGGCCAGCCCCTGTTCCAGATTCTCAACTCCAACTTTGTATGGAACCCCTTTCTGCTCGGCCTGATCATCGGTAACGTGTTCGGCGTGCATGACAGTTGGAAGCGGGGCCTCTCCTATATTCATAAATTGATGCCGCTGGGCATCATTATGCTTGCGCCGCACTTCGTGTTCAGCCATGCCACCAAGGCGGGCTGGGCCATGATTCTTTTTGCCCTTGTAATCATGGTGCTTACCGCGCAGTTCACCATCCTGCTCGGACGCCGCATGGGTGTGGATGACCGCCATGCGGGGGATATCGCCGGCGCGCTCGCCACGGGCGACCCCCACGTTACCGCCATCCTCATGCCCATGCTCAAGGCCAAGGGCGGGCAGGTGATCAACGCTCTGGCCTGTGTGCTGCTTTTCGGCCTGATCGCATCCTTCCTTCTGCCCCTCATCGGGCGGCTGGTCGGAATGCAGGATGAGGCTTTCGGCCTGCTCTCCATTCTCGGCATCGGCAACACCGGCCAGATGTATAACGCCGCCTTTGGTTACAGCGCGGCGGCAGGCCGTTGGGCGCACTACCTTGAGCCGGTGCGCCACGTCATCATGCCCGCGGGCTTCCTGTATGTCTTTTTCGTGCTCTTCCTGCGCAGCAGGTTCAACCCCGATGATCAGGAAATCCACGCCACCCGGCCGCACAAGGCTGTGCCGCTGTTTGTGCTGATCTTCATCCTGTGCTGGATCATCGCCCAGTTCCATGTATTCAAGGAACCCGCGCATCTCGCCATCTTTGAAATGGTGAAGTGGGACTTCTCTCTGGCCGCCGCCGCGCTGGGTCTTTCCCTGCCCCTGCGTGAAATTGCCCAGTGGGGACTGCGGGGATTCGCGCTCACCTGCGTCGCCGGCGCGGTGCGCATCGTGGTGCTGGTTGCCGCCATCATGGCTGCCGTTCATTTCAACTGGCTGACCTTCTAAGGAGTCGACATGGAACGCCACCCTCATACCACAGACGCCCGGGGCTTCAACTATATGGCCAACTCCGACCAGGAGGAAAAGGATCGCGATTATGTGGGCATCATTCTTGCCCTTGTGATCATGACCATCATCACCGTCTGTCAGTATAACGGCCTGCTCTAGGCAGGGAGGAAACATGCTGGGCATTTACTTCTACCTCCAGATCGCCTTTGCCGTCTTTTTGCTGTGGGCGACCAGCGCCGCGCTGTATATGGGCGTGTTCCACGCTCATCGAAACACGGTTGCACTCGGCCGGAAAAGTCTTGCCGCCGTTGTTTCGGTGTCGCTTTCCGTCGTCGCATGGTTCTTTCTCTATTCCTGGACCTACCTGAGCTGGTAGCTCCGGTATCCGGAAGGGCCTTCCGCACGCTTCCCCCTCTCTCCGGCGGAAGGCCCTTTTTACAGGCTTGTCTCAATCTTTTTCAGGCATTACTCTCGTAGAATGATGACCCGTCACCGAAGAGAAGAGACGGCCGCAAACGGGCCGGAAAAACGTATGCAGTATCGCATTCTGGTCGTGGATGATGAGCCTGAGTGGCTGGACATCCTCTCCCTCCTGTTCACCCGCAAAGGGTGGGACGTGCAGACCGCGCCCTGCGGTGAGGCTGCATGGAGCGCCATGGGAGAACGTTCCTATGATCTGGTTCTCTGTGATCTTTCCATGCCGGACATCAGCGGCATAGAGCTGCTCAAGCGGGTGAGGGCGGTAGACAGCGTACTTCCCTTTGTGATCATGACCGGCGTGGGCACTATTGAAACCGCCGTGCAGGCCGTGCAGCTCGGCGCGTACAGCTACATCACCAAGCCTTTCAAAACGCAGGAACTGGAAATTGTCGCCATGCGCGCCGTGGAACACGGGCGCATGCATCGTCAGCTTGAGCATTCAAAAGAGAGAGATGCTGAAAGCGAATCTCCTTTTATCGACGCTCCGGGAAGAACCATGCAGGAAGTGCTCGCCACGGTAAAAAAAGTGGCGGATTCACAGGTGCCGGTGCTCATCCAGGGGGAAACGGGCACGGGGAAAAGTCTGCTGGCCACTCATATTCACAAAATCAGCCAGCGCAGAAAGATGCCCTTCCTTACCATTGATTGCGGGGCGTTGCCGGAGACGCTGCTCGAAAGCGAATTGTTCGGCCATGTCAAGGGCGCTTTTACCGGAGCGGTGTTCAGCCGCCGTGGTCTGTTGGAAGAGGCGCAGGGCGGTACAGTTTTTCTGGACGAGATCGGCGAGCTGACTCTGGCTACTCAGGCCAAACTGCTGCGGGCCATTCAGGAACACGAAATTCGCCCCGTGGGCGGAAACAAGCCCGTCACTGTGGATGTACGCTTTATTACCGCAACCAACCGCAACCTGCAGGAAGACGTGACGGCGGGGCGTTTTCGGGAAGACCTGTATTACCGGCTCGCCGTCATCCCCATTGTGCTTCCGCCCTTGCGCGAGCGCGCGGATGAAATGACGTCGTTTATCGCGCATTTCATCAAGAAATTTAACGAGCGTTATGGCAAGTCCATTGCCGGAGTCAGCCCCGCCGCCATGCAGATGCTGTTCGATCAGCCGTGGAAGGGGAATATTCGCGAACTGGAAAATGTGCTGGAACGGGCCGTGCTGCTGGCCGGGCAGGATATGCTTACCCCGGATACCCTGGGGCTTCAGCTTCCCGCGGGAGAAAGCCGCAGGAGCACAGGCACGGATGAAGGGCGTTCGCTTCAGCAGACCGTACAGGAGGCGGAGCGGCGGGCTATTGAACAGGCGCTCCGCATCGCCGGAGGCAATCGCACGCAGGCGG
>CAJTSU010000026.1 GCA_910579055.1 uncultured Mailhella sp.
TCCGCGAACCCTTTCTTCCGCTCCTCGCCCCCCCCAAGATGCCGGCTTTCAGCCGGTGGGTGGTCGTCGTTCCATACGCGCTGACGCTCGCGCCTCCGGCAGTCAAGGATAGTTTCAACACTATTTTTGACTGATCTTCCTCTCCCTTGCGCATATTCCCCCCTTGGCGTAAAAAAAAAACGGCGTTCCGGCCTGTCCGGACGCCGTTTTTCCGCATTTTTCTCCGCGCTTCGCGCGCCGACATATATCTGAAATCAACCAACAGGAGTCCGACATGCAGCGCACCGTAATCAGCGAGGCCCTTGCGGCCGATGCACCCCGTACGGATATCAGGGTCTGCGGGTGGGTACGCACCCGCCGGGATGCAAAAAACTTCGCCTTTCTGGAGCTGAACGACGGTTCTTGCCTTGCCAATCTTCAGTGCATCATTGACGAGGGTACCCCGGCATGGGAAAAGCTGGGGGGAGTCAATACCGGAGCCTCGGTAAAAATTGAGGGCGAACTGGTGGAATCTCCGGGCAAGGGGCAGAAATGGGAAGTGCGGGCGAAAGACATGACCGTGTTCGGTCTGGCCGATCCCGAAACCTTTCCCTTGCAGAAAAAACGCCATTCCGACGAGTTTCTGCGTACCATCGCGCATTTGCGCCCGCGTACCAACAAGTATGGCGCGGCCTTCCGCATCCGTTCCCAAGCCGCGCTTGCGGTACACGATTATTTTCGCGATCTGGGCTTTTTCTATGTGCATACGCCCATTCTTACCGGATCGGACTGCGAAGGCGCGGGAGAAATGTTCCGCGTGACGACACTGCCCGTCGAGTACCGGCCGAAGGAGGGGCAATCCTGCTTTGCCGACGATTTCTTCGGCAAACCCGCCAGCCTCACCGTATCCGGCCAGCTTGAAGGCGAGGCCATGGCCACGGCGCTGGGCAGGATATATACCTTCGGCCCCACCTTCCGCGCTGAAAATTCCAATACTCCGCGCCACGCCGCCGAATTCTGGATGATCGAGCCTGAAGCGGCCTTTGCGGATATATGGGACAACATGGAGTTGGGCGAAGGTCTGATCCGCCATGCCGCGAAGCACACCCTGGAACATTGCGGCGCTGATCTCGCCCTGTTCGACAAATTTGTGTCCCCCGGTCTGGTCGACAGCCTTCGCCAGCTCGCGGAGAGGGACTTTGTACGCGTTTCCTACCGTGACGCCGTGGATATTCTGCAAAAGAGCGGGAAAACATTTGAATACCCCGTATCGTTCGGCACGGATCTCCAGACCGAACACGAGCGTTTCCTCACCGAGGAACACTTCAAGGCTCCGGTCACGGTGTACGACTACCCCAAGGGAATCAAGGCGTTCTACATGCGTCTGAACGATGACGGCGAAACCGTGGCGGCCATGGATCTGCTGGTGCCGCGCATCGGCGAGCTGATCGGCGGAAGCCAGCGCGAGGAACGGCTGGACGTGCTGGAAGCCCGCATCCGGGAACTGGGCCAGAATATTGAGGATTACTGGTGGTATCTTGATCTGCGCCGCTTCGGTTCCGTGCCTCATGCCGGGTTCGGCATGGGCTTCGAGCGCCTGATCATGCTGCTCACCGGCATCGCCAATATCCGCGACGTCCTGCCCTTCCCGCGCACAACCGGCTCGCTGGAGTTCTAGCCATGCGCAGCATGACCGATCGCCGCCGCGCCAAAATTGAACATGTGCTGGCCCAGCGTCAGAAGGATCTGACGCTGGTGCTGGACAACATCCACGATCCGCACAACGTGTCGGCCATTTATCGCAGTTGCGACGCCTTCGGAGTGGCTGGCGTGCACCTGTACTACACACATGCCCCCTTTCCGGCCCTGAGCCGCAAAACTTCGGCCTCGGCCCGCAAATGGGTGGAAACCGTGCGCCACGACAGCAGGGAAAATCTCATGAAGACCCTGCGCGCCGGAGGCTTTCAGGTGCTGGCCACCAGCTGCACGCCGGAGGCAAAACCCGTGGCGGAGTATGACTTCACCCGGCCCACGGCCATCATCATGGGCAACGAGCACGCGGGCGTTTCCCCCGATCTGCTGCCCCTGGTGGACGGAGAAGTGTATATTCCCATGTACGGGATGATCCAGAGTTTCAACGTCTCTGTGGCCGCCGCGCTCATGCTGGCGGAAGCCTCGCGCCAGCGCAGGCTGGCCGGAATGTACGAACACATGACCTGGACCCCCGAAGAATATGAGGCGCGCCTGGCCGACTGGCTTGAACGGTAAACATTGCTGTAATGGGGGAGGAAAAACGTTCTGGAGAAGTTTTTCCTCCCCCATGCCCCCTTCTTTTCAAAGACTTTTATCCGGGATTCTCCCGCTGCTTCGCAGCAGGCAGAGCAGGCAAAGGAAAAGCCGGGTTATCCCGCAACCTGTTTCCTGTCTGGTGCTGACACGACGGAACAGACATCTCTCCCGGAGGCCCCCATGCTCTCTTTTCATACTCCGCTTAATATCCTTTCCGCCGCGCTCCTCGGCCTGAGCCTGATCTGCGGCCCGCTCTCCATGCCCCTCCCGGCCGGCGCCGCGCCCTCCTCCAGAGAACAGCGCATGACCCCCACCGTCCGGGCCGTCAGCGCCGTGGCGCCCGCCGTGGTGAACATCACCACAACCCTGCATCAACGCCGCGCGACCTCCCCCTTTGACTACTTCTTCGGTCTGCCCGAACGCGAATACCAGTCCGAAAGCATCGGCTCCGGCGTGATCATTGACGGAAAACAGGCTCTTGTGCTCACCAACGCCCATGTGGTCAACGGCGCGAACGCCATCAGCGTGCGCCTGCTGGACGGTAGAACCTTCGACGCCGACGTGGTGGGTGCGGAACCGGATTTCGACCTCGCGGTACTGCGGCTCAAAAACGCCGGAAACCTGCCCTCCGTGCGTATGGGCGACTCTTCGGATCTCATGCCCGGCGAAAGCGTCATCGCCATCGGCAACCCTTTCGGCTTCTCGCATACTGTGACCACCGGCGTCATTTCCGCGCTGGATCGCAGTATCAAATCCGATGAAGGCATCATCACCGACCTGATCCAGACTGATGCGGCAATCAACCCCGGCAACAGCGGCGGCCCTCTGCTCAACATCCTCGGAGAACTCATCGGCATCAACACGGCCATTGACGCACGGGGAGAAGGCATAGGCTTCGCCATTCCGGTAAACAAGGCCCGGGCCGTGGTGGACGCTATTCTTGAACAGGGGCGCGTCACGCCTTCCTGGCTCGGCATACTCGGGCAGGATATGGATCCGCGCGCGGCCCGCGCCCTCGGCCTGCCCCGGCCTGAAGGGCTGCTGGTAACGGAATGTCCGGTCAAGGGCGAAATGAAGCCCGGCGACGTGCTCCTGACCCTGAACGGACAGCAGGTCACGGATCGCGCGGCGTATCTTTCGCTGTTGCGTAACCGCCAGCCGGGAGAAAGCATCCGGGCGGAAGTGGCCCGCCGCGGAAAAACCATAACGCTTACTCTGAAAACCCTGCCCTTTTCCGATAAGGAAGCGGAGCGCCTGGCTGAACGGCGTTGGGGCGTGGTGCCCGGCAAGCCCGCAGGCCTGCGGGGCATGGGCGGCCTGTATATCGCTTCGGTCAAGGCTTCCTCCCCCGCGGAACGGCTCGGCCTGCGCAGCGGCGATATCCTTATTGCGCTGGGCGGGCAGCGCGTCAGTTCCACGGACGATTACCGCGACGCTTTCCGCCGTAATTACCTGAGCCGCCAGCTGCATGTGCAGATAGTGCGTGACCGGCGCGTGCTTCAGGCCCGCATGGTGCTGTAACCGCTTGCGGGCCGGGGAAAAGCCGGATATCATACCGCCTCCGATTGCGCCGGAGGCGCGAACCGGGCAAACATCCAAGCAAGAGCGAGATTGACATGGAAAATAGGGGCGGTAGAGACGGTTTTTCTAGGGACGGGCGCGCCCCGCGCGCGGGCGGACGTGATTTTCAGCGCGAGGATCGCGGTGAACGCGGAAGCCGTCGGGACGGCAACCGTGACGAACGGCGCAGTGAATGGCGCAAAGACAAGCCCGGCGACCGAAACGGACACGGGGATGCTCGCGCAGACGCGCGCAGTGAATGGCGGCCCGAACATCGTCAGGACGGCCGCCCGGAGCGGCGCGAACGCCGTCCGGATGGACGCCATGAAGCCCGTTCAGACAATCGTGACCAGGGCCATCGCAGTTTTGACCGCACTCCGCGCCGCGACGACGCGCCCCGCCCCTTCCGCAAGGAAAGCTCCGGCCCCCGCAATCGCGATCTTGAAGCCATTATGGCGCTGGATGAAGAATTACTGCGCATGGTGATGCGCCGTGCCCGCATGCTGGCCAGGCAACGCACGGCCGGCCGCCTTGACCCGGCACTGGAGAAGGCCCTGCGCACGTCCTGGGAAGAAAAGGCCGCCCGCATCGGGCGCGACAGCCGTCTGGCCCGCGATCTTTTCCAATTGATTCAGGCGGTGGAACCGCTTTCCCGCGTTGAAGAAGAACAGGGGCACTTTAACCTTGCTCCCCAGCCCAAGCCTGTGGAAATCAACCTGCCCGCTCCCGCCGACGGCATGACAGCCCGCATGGTGCTGGCCCTTGCCACAGCTTCCGGCAAGGCCACCGCCGTGCGCGGCCTGCCCCTCAGCGACGGCATCATCGACGGCATCAAGGCGCTGAACCAGATCGGCGGCCAACTGTGGTGGGAAGAAGACGGTTCCGTCCTCAGCCGGGGCGGCAAAGGGCTGACCCGCAATCTGGACAAGATCATCCATGTGGGCGACGACGCCTTCAACCTCTGGCTCGTTATCGCGTTTTGCCTGGGCATGCCCGCCCGGCTCAAGATTACCGGCGGCGAAGCTCTGCGCTTTATCGATCTTTCCGGCCTGCGCCACTTCCTGCCTTCGCTGGGCGCGCGCCTGACCAACGTCATTCCCGCACAGGACGGCCTGCCCGTCCGTCTGGAGTGCTCCGGCATTCTGCCTTCCGAAATCACCTTGCCTTCCGGGCTTTCTCCGCGCTTTGCAGCGGCTCTGACGCTGGCCCTGCCCTTCTGGGAAAGCCGCGTACGGCTCAGCCTGCCCGTTGCGCCGGAGCATCGCGCTCCCGCCGCTGTGGAACAGGCCCTTGCCCTGCTGGAAAGCTGCGGCGGCCTGGTGCGCGTGGAGCGCAAACCGGGCGCGGTGGTCATCAGCCCTGCCGAAGGCGCGCAAACCCGCCTGCCCGAAGAATATCCCCTGCCCATTGACGCCCTTGTCGCGGCGTATATTCTGGCCTTCCCGGCCTTTGCCGGAGGCGACGCCCGTCTGGCCGGGCACCGGCCTTCTTCTCCCTTTGCCGAGCAGGCTCTGACCATCCTGAAGGAATGCGGGCTTTCGCTCCAGTGCGACACCGATACTCTGCACAGCACGCGGGCAGGAGCCATAACGGCACCGTCTGCGGCCACGCTGCTCGCAACGGCCAAACGCTTCCCGGATCTTCTGCCCCTGGGCGTCGTTCTTTCGGCTCTGGCCGCGCGCGGCGGCAAGGAAGCGCTGCTGCCTCTGGCCGAGCTTGAAACGCTGAACGCCGGTACGGAGTCCCTGTGTTCGGGCTTTCTCGCCCGCGCCGGCTTCACCACAAGCAACGCGGACGGTGAAACCCGCATCATTCCGCTGCCGGATGAGGCGGAAAACGATGCTCCGCGCGCCGCCTGGATCAGCCCCTCGGCGCCCTGGGCCATGGCGCTGGCGCTGGCTGCCTACCTGAAGCCGCATATCCATCTGGCCAACCCCGGCGTACTCACCGGGCTGCTGCCCACCTTCTGGAATTTCTACAACAGCCTGCCCGCCCCCGACTTCAAGCGCAGAGCCGCACCGGAGATCATTGATGACAAGCCCGCAAGAAGACGTATCATCGCTCAAGGCGTCTATGGAGCACTTCCTTCTGAAGCCTCTTCCGGAGACAATGACTGAACTGGAAGCCGAGGTCACGCTCATTGAGGCGGCGCAAAAGCGTTGTGACGACATGATCCGCGATCTCATGGGCAGAGAGGATGCGGCACAGGGAGTTTTCTTCCCCGCCGAAATCCACGAACTGCACCAGCAGAAGAACATGCTGGAAACCCACAAGGAATTCCGCCGCGTGCGCATGCGCCGCCTGCGGCTGGAAGCCGATATATAATGAGGTGATAATGGCCGACCTGGTAAACGCCCAAACGCACAAAAAGGCGGAATGCACATGTTGCGGCACCTGTTGCCGCAAGGGCGGCCCCGCCCTGCACAGCCCCGACGCCGGACTGATCGAAGCGTGCATCCTGCGGGCGCAGGATCTCTGCACCTTCCGCGCCGGGGAACTGGTGCGGGACGAGCACCTGAACCGTATTGTGCCCCTGCCCGGAGAACTGGTCAAAATAGCCGCTCCCTTCGGGGCCCGCCCGGACAACTGGACCTGCCGCTTTCTGACGGAAAAGAACCTGTGCTTTATTCACGGGAAACAACCCATCGAATGCCGCGCGTTCTATTGCGAAGCGCCGGACGCATTGCTGGCCCTTTCCGGAAAGGACAGCCTTGACCGCAAGGCTCTGCGCGTTCTGCTCAAGGCTCCGGCCTGGTGGGACGAACTCATGGACGCCCACGCTGAACGCTGCGGCTATGACGCGCTGACGGAACTTGCGCCCCGCATTGCGGACGACGCCGATGCCCGGCGGTCATTTCTGGAAATCGTGGAGTACGACCGCGCCTTTCGTGAGCTGGTCGTGGAGAAAAAGGCCGCCCTGCCCGAAGAACTGGACTTTCTCCTGGGCCGCCCGCTGTTGCGTACCGTGATCATGTACGGGCTGGACGCCCGCCCCCAGCCGGACGGCGGCATCGCTCTGGTGCAAACCAGCCGCAACGTGCGCGAGGAAGTGAAGGAATCATAAGAGTAAACGCTCTTGAGGGGGCTTCTCGCCCCTCAGGCTCATTGACAACCCCGCTTTGCGGTATTTGCGCCGTCTAAGCCGCAAAGCGGCTTGGAGAAACAGAGAGCAACGCGGGGCATGATGCCTCTGCCCCCCCCAATTATTGTACTGTATACAACTCCAGGTATAGGGGCAGAGGAAATTATCTCCCCCGGCGGAACGCCTTCAGCCGTAAAACGAATGGTTTTCGTGCGTTCGGTCAAAATCTTGTGCAGCGCTGGATAAGCAGAATCCCCGCGAATATTCCCAGCCCCGTCATGTCCGTGAGCATTCCGGGAATAATCAGCATCAGCCCCGCCGCCGCCAGCAATATCCGCTGCCAGGCGGGAGCTTCCTGAAAGAGGTATCCCTGAATCCCGGCGGTCAGGGCGACAAGGCCAATCGCCGCCGTAACGCAGGCCTGCGCAACGGTGAGGATATCTCCCTTCAACAGCAGCGCCGGTTCATAGACAAAGAAAAACGGCACGATGAAGGCAATGACACCCAATTTTACGGCTTCAAACCCGGTGCGCATGGCGTCGGCTTCCGCAATGGCCGCTCCCGCAAAGGCCGCAAGACAGACGGGCGGTGTAATGGCGGAGAGTACCGCGTGATAGAGTACGAACATATTGGCCGCCAGAGGATCCACACCCAGCCTGACCAGTGCGGGAGCGGCCAGCACGGAAACAATGATATAGGCCGGAGCCGTGGGCACGCCCATGCCGACGATGAAGCAGGTAAGCATGAGCATGATGAGCAGAAGCAGCAGATTGCCGTCCACAAAGGACGTAATGAGATTGATGAACTTGAATCCCCCGCCCGTTATGCCCATGACCCCGACGACAATGCCGGCGCAGGCGCAGCAGGCCGTGACCATCAGGGTATTGCGCGCGGAAGAGACGGCGATGTCCCTGAGCGCCGCGAGGCCGATACGGGTCTTTTTGCTGAACAGACTCACAACGGCGACCACAATGCAGCCGGAAAAGGCCGCAAAGTTGACGCTGCGCCCCATCATCAGCACCACGACCAGAAAAATCAGCGGAATCATGTGGTACAGGCGGGAAAGCACGGACTTTGCTGCGGGCACTTCTTCCGGAGGAATAGTGCCGAGGTTCTTTTTGACCGCCTCAAAGTGGATCATGAGCCAGAGGGAGGCATAAAACAGGATGGAAGGCAGAAGGGCCGCCTTGACCACCGCCATATATCCCACTCCGGTGAGATCCGCCATGATGAAGGCCGCCGCGCCCATGATCGGCGGGCTGCCCGCCTGTGGAGGCGCAGGCTTCCACGGCTCCGGCAAAAGGAGCGGAATATCCTACGCGCTTCATGAGAGGAATGGTAAAAATTCCCGTACCGTAAACATTGGCGGGAGCCGACCCGGAAATGGAGCCGAACAGGGCGCTGGCGAAAATGGCCACTTTCGCTGGGCCGCCTCTGGCGTTGCGGGTCAGGAGGCAGGCGAGATCGATAAACAGAGAACTCATGCCGGTACGTTCGAGAAAGGCCCCGAACATGATGAAGGCATAAATCATGGTTGACGCTGCCGCCAGCGGAAGCCCGAACAGACCGTCCGTGCCCAGGAAGAGCTGTTCGACAAGGGCGTCAAACGTCACTCCATTATGCCGGAATGGGCCGGGAATATCCTGTCCGAACAGCGCGTACAGCATAAAACATGCGCCCACGATGACCAGCGGCATCCCCGCCGTCCTCCTGGTGACTTCCATGGTAAGCAGAACAGCGATACAGCCGAACAGCATATCG
The DNA here is from genome assembly GCA_910579055.1 of uncultured Mailhella sp. Taxonomy (GTDB): domain Bacteria; phylum Desulfobacterota; class Desulfovibrionia; order Desulfovibrionales; family Desulfovibrionaceae; genus Mailhella. The sequence goes on from CAJTSU010000026.1 coordinate 8,672, forward strand.
GCATTTGTCACCGGGTCGACATAGCGTACTCTTTCCAGTATGGCCGAGGCATTGAAGAAATAATAGGTGCCTATGCCCAAAGCCAGCAGCGCAAGAAAGATATCCATGACGACACAGTATGCAGGTTCGCCGGATTTTCTGAATTTCCGGACAGGAACCCACAGAAAGGCCAAAGCAAGCACCAGAGAAAGATGTGAAACCTTCTGAAGCGTGCCGTCGAAAATGGCTATACCGCCGGTTGTATATACCTGAAAAAGCGCGAGAAAGACGGCAAGCACCGTGAAAACGGGCCTGAGCGTCGCGCGTAATCTGTTTTCCATCCTGCCTCTCTCCTGTTTGTCCATAGCTCCCTAAAGCCTCAGCAAACGCGCCGCGTTGCCGTACAATGACAGTTCCAGGCTGTCATCATGCCAGCCGCGGCGTTTCCAGTCCGCGACGCTTTGCGTCAGACCGCGCACCGGGTAACTGCTGGCAAAAAGGATTTGATATTTCAGAAAGGTGTTGGCGGCTTTCAGCATTTCATCCGCCATGGGCATGTCATCCACATAAAAATAGCAGTCCGGGGCAAGATACAGATTGGGGGTAAACATGGCCGCGCCGATAATATCGGCAAAGAACGGCCAGCAGGCATGCATCACCACGAAATTGAGCGCGGGGTGCCTGCGGCAGGCGCGCTGCACGGCGTCCGGCCGGGCATGGCTGATATCCGGGCCGATGTGCGGACTCAGCGTCAGGGAAACAATACCGCCCATCGCGGTACAGATCTCATAGATATCATCAAGACGAGGATCATCCGCATAAAGAGCGGGAGAACACCAGCCCGGCTCCAGGCTGATCCCCCTGAACCCCATTACTCCAAGACAACGCTCCACTTCCTCCGCTGCTCCTGTTTCAAGGGGATCAATTCCGGCAAAACAGAGAAAACGGCCGGGATAGTGTTCGGAAAGATCTTTCAGTTCGTCGTTCTTCTGATTGCTGAAGCCGTCTCCGGGGCGGGCATTGCGCCGCCCCATGACGACTGCCGTCCGAATACCGGCCTCATCCATTTCCTTCATGAACAGGGGCATGCTCCCTCCGTTTTCCAGAGACGGCACGCTTTCACGCCTGTAACTTGTGGCGGGCCGCTGCCGGGGATCAGCAGCAATGTCCATCCAGCGTTTCATGATGCCGCTGTTCAGAAATCCCCCATACGGAGGGCGCACCCGGAAGTCGATAATCATGCCCGTATTCTCCTTTTCCGTCATGAATAACCACGGGTAATCCCCCGGCTTTGCCCGGGGGATACTGATCCGCGACAGTAGCTATTTCAGAAACCCGGCTTCGCGGAAATAACGCGCCGCGCCGGGGTGCATGGTCAACGTCGTTTCCCGGCAGGCGGCGGAAGGCTCGAAGCACGCCCAGCCGGGGTTGGCTTCACCGATTTCCCTGCAATGCTCGACCCAGACCCTGGTAATCCTGTACGCCAGGTCTTCCGGCAGATCGGCACGGCAGAATATCTCATTGGTATCCGTCAGACAGGGGATGTCGGATCCTACCATGCCGTTGAACTCGCTTCCCCTGATCACGGTGGGACGAAGCCCCTTTTCCCTCATTTTTTCCATGACCTCTTCCTTCACCGGAAGCCAGCGAAGCTTCTGCCCCAGCGCCACTTCCTGCATGAAGACGGGTTCGCCGGGGCCGACCCAGACCAGCATATCGATCTGATTATCCTTCATGCTGTTGGTGACGGTGTCGTAAGCGCTGAAATTGACCGTGCCGCCCCACTTTCTGATATCATCGTAGGTAATGCCGTAAGCTTCCAGCACCCAGCGGCCAAACAGTTCATTGGTCGTGCCCTTGGGCGACATGGCCAGAGAAACGGCCAACTTTTTCTCCCGGATATCATCCAGCGTCCGGAAGGGCACCGCGTCGCGCGCGATGAAATGCAGACGCGTTTCATCCCCGATGCGGAACATGGACATCAGGGCGTCGTGTTTTTCCTTGTAGGGTTCCGTCCCGTTGAAGGCCGCGCGCAATGGTATGGTCTGGGTATGTGAAATTTCGCCTGCTCCGCGCTGCATCCGGGACGGATTGGCCACTGCTCCGCCGGGCAGGATATCCACATTGGCCCCCGGAAACGCCTTCATGAACGCCTGCGCGAACGCGGCATAGGAGCGGTTCACGGAACCGCCGAGCGTAGCCCCCACAATACGGACGTTAATCTGCTCTTCTGCCGTGGCGGATGCGGGCATCATGCCGGCACAGGACAGAAGCCCGACAGCCAGAGTAATCCCCCGGAACGTCTTCATCAGCTTGTTCATAGCTACTCCATTTTATGGATAAAAGTATTCGGAAGCATGTTCAGGCTTCCAGCCCGAACAGACGCGCGCCGTTCAGGTACATGACCTTGTCGGCCACTTCGGGCCGCAACCGCCTGACGTAGTTTTCCACCGCATGTTTCAGCGGAATGGCCGGATAAGAAGTGCCGAAAACAATCTGATCCTGAAGCGTATAGTTTGCGGCCACCATGTAATCCGCAGCGCCGGGAGCAAAGTCCATCGCCCAGGTGTCCGGGGAGAGGATCACGTTCGGGCAGTCCATCGCCACCTTGCAAATGGCCGTCACATAGGGCCAGCCGCCGTGGCAGAGTACAAGCCGCAGATCGCGGAATTTCACCGCCACGTCATAGATCAGTTCCGGCGCGTAGTAGCGCGGGTCAGCCACGCGCCCGCCAAAGGAAAGCAGCACGGGCACGCCTTGCCTCGCGCAGTATTCATACACGGGGAACACGTCAGGGTTGTTCACGAACCATTTTACCGGCGTAGTATACAGCCCCGGTTCCATGATCACCCCCCGGCACGGCCCCCTGACACACAACCTTTCAATCTCGTCCCGCGCCGCATCCGGATTGAGCGGGTCGATCCACGGTATCCCGATAAAATGGTCGGGATACTCTTCCATCAGGGCTAAGGCGTCTCCATTGTCCCCGTTCTGGGGCAGACGTACCGGGGCCACGCCCCAACGCACGCCCGCCTCTTCCATCTCTTTCACCAGCAGGGAAACATCCCTGCGTTGCGCCGCTTCGGACACCGGGCCGAGAGAGCGCACGGCGTGGGATTTTTCCAGCGCGGGCATGTCATACATGAACGAATTCAGGTAGCTCCGATACGGAGGCCGAAGCCGGAAATCAACGGCTCTCATTTCAGCCTCCCTGTTCAGCGGCAGAAGTTGGCTCGCACGCGCTTTTCATACACCGGCGCGGGAATAACGCCTTTTGATGCCTCAATGACCTTCAGAATCCAGGCCATATTGCGGCCCAGCACCCGCATGGTTTGTACACCCTCCGCATCCTGTTCCAGAAATTCCTGCGGCTTCCAGCCGAACACGATGTTCCAGTACTGGCTGTTCACGGTGAGCAGGTTGGCGCAGTTCAGGTAGTTGCCGAGCTGCTGCGCCGTACTGATGGCCCCCGCGCGTCTGCATACGGCAATGGCCGCGGCCGGTTTCGGCCCCCAGCCCTCCAGATGCTCCGTAGCATAAAGCAGACGATCAAGACATGCCTTGAAAGGCCCGGGAATGCCCATGTAATGAACGGGACAACCAAGAATCAGGCCGTCATAATCAGGCAGCATGTCTATGATTCTGTTAACGATATCATCGTGAATACAATGATGTCCGTTCGTTCTGCACTTGCGGCAGTCAATACACCCGGCAAGAGGCTTTGATCCCACATGAACAACATCAAGAGCGATACCTTCCTTTTCAAGCTCCTCTGCCGCAAGCCTTATGGCATGATATGTCACGCCCTTTGCATTCTGACTTCCATTCAGGGCTAAAACTTTCATATCGCATTCCTCCACTTTTGCGTACACGATATTTTCAGTATGAACAGAAACTTTTTCCGTTATAGGAACATTAGCCCACGGCATGAGAGAGACACAAATACTTTTTTTCTCTATGGCATATTGATTTTTCCAATACCGAAGAAACAACGCGGAAGAAGGTGTTCATGAGGGCACATGCCGTCATGGGCAGACCGCGAAAGGACACAGGCTCCGTGAGCCGAATCACGTTCAGCCCCGCAGAGATGCGCACCGTTGCGTTTCAGATGAAAAGGGAGAATCAGCGCGGCCGGGTTATCCTCTCCGCCTCGCAGAGAAGATCGATGAGCTTGTCGGTCTGGGGAGAAAGATAGTCGTCCTTTCTCCAGATGATGGAAGGACGGAATATGAGCTTGGGCAGGTCAATACGCCGCACGGGAAAATCCGCGGAGCGCGCCGGAGGTATTTCCGTATGGGGCAGAATAGCCACGGCGGGAAGGGAAGGCAAAGTATCGAGCAGAATGTAGGACGCGGGAGTATCAAGAATGATACGCGGCTTCAGACCTTTTTCCTGCATGGCGATGATGAAGGGGCGGAAGGTGCCGCTGTTGGACCAGCGCCGTGAAAGCAGAAGCGGATGACGGGCCAGTTCCTCAAGAGAAACCATGCCCTCCGGCGGGCTTTCCAGCAGGGGCGACCATGCCGCAACAAAATGCTGTTCCTGTAACGGAATGGTGACACAGTTGCCGTACACCAGCGGCAACTGAAGAATGGCCAGATCCAGGCTGTGACGCTGCACCTTGGTTTCCAGCGATATGTTGTCCGCAACCATGACCCGGACGCGCACTCCCGGATATTCGCGTTCCATGCGCGGCAGAATATTCAGGAAAAAGGACAGGCAGAATCCGCTGCATCCCACGCGCACCTCGCCGAAGATATCCGAATCGCCGGCAAAGGGATTACTGATATTCCGGGCAAGATCGTCCACCTGGGTGAGGATGCGCTGAGCTTCCTGATAGAAGGACTGCCCCCGCTCCGTCACCTGCCAGCTTCCTCCCGTGCGATGGATGAGCGTCAGCCCCAGCTCGTCCTCCAGCTCCCTGAGCGACTGGCTCAGGGTAGGCTGACTGATGTGCAGGCTTTTGGCGGCGCGGCTGATCTGGCCTTGCTCCACAATGGTGCAGAAGTACAGAAGGCGTCTGAAGTCGAGCATGGCGGGCACCGGCTGGGGTTGGAGCGTTTGACCCTGAAAATTTCAATCTCGCAGACCGGTTCAAGGTAAAACATTACAGGATACAGCCAGCATATCTCCAGACGCCGATCAGGACAAGCCGTCACGTTTCAACATATAAAAATTGACAGTGTGGAGAATTTCAGCAGCACCGGCGATGCTGTCGTCTTCGTTACGCAGCAGACCGGCATATACGCTGAGCGTGAGGCCGCGGAAGAAGGGGTTCGTGGAGCGGAATCGAGTTTTCGGCCTCGCCGGGTTCCGTCCACGTCTGCATTCCGCCGGCCTGACTTGCTCTTTTTTACCCCGGAAAGCAGGAATAGACAACGCACTCCGCTGCCCGGAGCAGGACAGCTCCCGCCTTGCCAAGCATGACAAAGGGCAATACCATAGCATTTTCTTACCATATTCACGCCTTGGGCAAGGAGTGCGCATGTTCATCGTCACCGGCGGAGCCGGACTCATCGGCAGCGCGATTATCTGGGAACTGAACCGCCGCGGCGTGGACGACATCCTCGTGGTGGACAACCTCGCCAGCACGGAAAAATGGAAAAACCTCGTCCGCCTGAAATACAGCGACTACATGCACCGCGACGCATTCATCGAACAGGTGCGGGGCGCGGGCCTGAAAGGGCTGGGAGTTGAAGGCGTCATCCATATGGGGGCCTGTTCCTCCACCACTGAAAAAGACGCCGACTTTCTGATGCGCAACAACTTCCACTTTACGCGCGACCTGTGCTGGGCCGCTCTGGACGCAGGCGCGCGCTTTATTACCGCCAGCAGCGCGGCCACTTACGGCGACGGTTCTCTGGGCTTTTCCGACAGTATTGAACTGATGCCGAAACTGCGCCCGCTGAACATGTACGGCTATTCAAAACAGCTTTTTGATCTGCTGGCCCTGCGCGGGGGCATACTGGACAACATCGTCAGCCTGAAATTCTTCAATGTTTACGGCCCGAACGAATACCACAAAGGTTCCATGCGCAGTGTGGTTTGCAAGGCCGTGCCCCAGATTCAGGAAACGGGCAGGCTGGGGCTGTTCAAGTCCGACCGCCCGGACTACGAAGACGGAGGCCAGAAGCGCGACTTCGTGTACGTCAAGGACTGCGCCGCGCTGGTGTGCTGGTTTCATGAACATGGCACCGTCAACGGTGTGTTCAACGTGGGAACCGGGCAGGCCCGGAGCTGGAACGATCTGGCCCGCGCCATCTTCGCTTCCATGGATCGCCCCGCGGATATCCAATACATCGACATGCCCGACACGCTGAAGGGCAAATACCAGTATTTTACCCAGGCCGACATGAGCTGGATGAAGCGCGTGGACTGTGATTTCGCTTTCCGCTCTCTGGAAGACGGCGTAAATGATTATGTGCGCAACTATCTGCTGAAAGACGAAGCCCATCTGGAATCATGACCCCCTCAGACCGGCCGGGCTCCCGCATTGACATTTGCCGCCAAATTGTCTCTTTTGGCCGTACCGAATATCATGCGGTACCGCCCGGCCATCCCTGCGCCGGGGGAATATGGAGGCTCGCATGGCGGAACCCGTCATTGAAATAAAGGGGCTGGGCAAGTCGTTCAAAAGCAAGAACGGCCCCGTGGTCGCGCTCAGGGATATCAACCTGACCGTGGAAAAGGGCGATATCTTCGGCATCATCGGCATGAGCGGCGCGGGCAAAAGCACGCTGGTACGCTGCATCAATCTGCTGGAGCGCCCCACGGAAGGATCTGTCATTTTCGACGGACAGGACATGTGCGGGCTGTCCTCCGCCGAACTGAACCGGGCCCGCCGCTCCATGGGCATGATCTTCCAGCAGTTCAACCTGCTCATGCAGCGCAGTGCCGAGGCAAATGTGCGCTTTCCCATGGAAATTTCCGGTGTTCCCCATGTGAAGGCAAGGGAACGCGCGCGGGAACTGCTGGAACTGGTCGGCCTGGGCGAACGCGCCCATTACTACCCCTCACAGCTTTCCGGCGGGCAGAAACAGCGCGTCGCCATTGCCCGCGCCCTGTCTACCGAGCCGAAGGTGCTGCTCTGCGACGAGGCGACCTCCGCTCTTGATCCTTCCACCACGGCGTCCATTCTGCATCTGCTCCGCGACATCAACCGCCGTCTCGGCGTGACCGTGGTGATTATTACCCACGAAATGAGCGTGATAGAGCAAATCTGCAACCGCGTGGCGATCATCAGTGAAAGCCGTATTGCCGAATGCGGTACGGTGGAGGAAGTGTTCTCCAATCCGCGCACCGACGCCGCCCGACGCCTGGTACTGCCGGAAGGCCGCCGGGCGGGGCACATCAAGGCGGATCGCCTGTACCGCATTGTATTCAACGGCTCTTCCTCGCTCAATCCGGTCATTGCGGACATGATTCTGGAATGCAAGGCTCCGGTGAACATTATCCACGCCGACATGCGCAACATGGACGGCAAGGCATTCGGCCAAATGGTGGTGCAGCTGCCCGAAGACCCGGAAATCTGCGCCCGCATGCTGGGCTTCATGGAAGCGCGCGGTCTGGCCATGTGGGAAATACCGCCCGGAAGCTGCATTGACTGCGACCCGGAAGATTATGATTACGAACAGGAGAGGGGACGCCATGCCTGATTTTCTCGCCGGACTCTGCGACCCGGATACCCTTCAGATGCTGGCCGAGGGGACGCTTGACACCCTGTACATGACGCTGGCCTCCACCTTTTTCGCCTATGTGTTCGGCATGATCATGGCCGTGGTGCTGGTGGTGTGCCGCGCTGACGGCATCCGCCCCTGCCCGGCACTGTACAAGGTGCTGGATGTGGTGGTGAACCTTACCCGTTCCTTCCCCTTTCTGATCCTGATGATTGCGGTCATACCCTTTACCCGTTTTCTGGTGGGCACCACCATCGGCAACAACGCCACCGTGGTTCCGCTGGTTATCGCGGCGGCACCCTTTGTGGCCCGCCTCATCGAATCCTCGCTGCTGGAAGTGGATCACGGCATTGTGGAAGCGGCGCAGTCCATGGGAGCATCCACGTTCCAGATCATTTTCAAGGTTCTTATTCCCGAATCCCTGCCCTCCCTGATCAACGGCAGCGCCATAGCGGGCACCACCATACTCGGTTATTCCGCCATGTCCGGCGCGGTGGGCGGGGGCGGACTGGGCAAGCTGGCCATCATGTACGGCTATAACCGGTATCAGACGGACATCATGTTTGCCACCTGCGTGCTGCTTATTCTCATCGTGCAGATATTGCAGGAGATCGGCAACCGGCTTTCCCGCCGTTGCGACAAGAGGCTGGTGTAAGGCGCGTAACAGTAATGATATGATCAATCGGGGCTCCGCCCCGTACCCCGCCGGGGGAGATAATCTCCCCCGGTCCCCCATATAATGATAACAGCCTCATCCGGCATAGTGTTGCCGGATAAAGTCCGCCACCCGCCGTTCAGGCGTGTTCAGGCCGTCTTCAAGATACATCAGATAGTGCCGTGAAGGAAGCAACCGAAGACCGCGCACCGCTTTTGCGCAAATCAGGCCGTTGCGGACATACCAGTTGTTCCGGGTCATTCTGTGCAGAAAAAGCCCGGCGGCACGGTTCTGGGCTATGACCTGCATGATGCTCTCCCGGCTGTTCAGGTAATGGCATCCTGTCACCCGCATTTGCCGCGCGGCTGAACTGAATATGGAGTCGGGCCGGTTATACTGGTTGGAATAGGTGGCGAATTCCAGCTTTCCGCAGTCCTCCGGGGCCAGTTCCTCCTTGAGCGCAAGAGGATGTTCGCTGCTGAGAAACACGCGGTACTCATCCTCAAGCAATGCGTCTCCGGCAAACCCCATGCCTCTGTAGCGGGCCAGCTCCCTTTCGCGCTCTTCGTCGATGAGGGCCGTCACACCGACATGGGCGCGCCCGCCGCGCAGAAAATCATAAAATTCGTAGAATGTCGCTTCGTGCAGAACAATGTCAATATTTTTCAGCTCGTCCCGGATACGGGGCAGCAGGCCTTCCACAAGGTAATTGCAGGCTGAGGGAATGGCCACCAGCGGCACGGTTCCCCCTTCCTCCTCTTCCGCGCCAAGCGCCTTCCAGGCGGCGATCTTCGCGTTCAGCTCCTTCAGCAGCTCCCGGCAGTCTTCATAAACCCGCACGCCCCACGAGGTGGGCACAACGCCGTGCTTGCCCCGGACAAGAAGCAGCACACCCAGCTCCTCTTCCAGCGCCTTGACGGCGTTGGTCAGCGCGGGCTGCGTGATATGCAGCTTTTGCGACGCCTTGTTGAAGGAGTGGCATTCCACAATCCGCACGAAATACTGAAGCTGTTCCAGGCGCATCAGCGTTCCTCCTGTCCGTTGTCAGCCAAGGGTAAAAAGAAAGATGCCGGCGCTCAAGGAGTATATGAGGGCTCTCTTTGTTCGGGTTATAAAAAAACTTTGAACAACGCTATAACAAAAGAACATTATACAAAAAAAATTATCGTGATATTTTTCATTATATCATGCGTTCGATACCTTTGCGCTTGAAAGACTGGACCATCAACCGGAGGGCACCATGCAAGGCTCATCTTCACCGAACAGGGCGTATCTTCACGTTATCGTCTTTTTCGCCCTGATCTTCGGCACAGGTTTTCTACCGCCTCTGGGCATCACTGAAATGGGGATGAACATCCTCGGCGTTTTTCTCGGTTTGCTCTACGGCTGGTCGTTCATCGGCTTCGCCTGGCCCAGCATGATCTGTCTTGTGGCGCTGGGTTTTACCGGCTATGCCCAGCCGGCGTCCATTATCGCCTCGGCCTTCAGTCACCCGGCGGTGCTGTTCACCATTTTTGTGCTGGCCTTCACCACCTACTGCGACAAAAGCGGCATCAACGCCGTCATGGCGAAATGGTTTCTGAGCCGGAGTATTTTCGCCGGGCATCCGTGGATTTTCACGGCCAGCGTGCTGGTGGGCACCCTGCTGATCAGCTTTCTGGTGGACGGCGTGCCCACGGTCTTTCTGATCTCCGGCATTTTGTATTCCATCTTCGACGATATCGGCCTGAAGCGAGGCGACGCATACCCCGCCTGGCTGCTGGCGGGCGTGTGCATTGCGGGCGTGCTCTCCTTTGCCTGCAAGCCGTGGGCAGGGCAAAACCTCATGGGTATCGGCACACTGGCCGAAGTTTCCGGCGGCACTGCCGTTATTGAAAACATTACTGTCATCGCTGTTGCACTGCCCGTCTGCATCGCCACCCTGCTCGTCTACACCCTGATCGTCCGCTTCATCTTCCGTCCGGATGTTTCACATCTGGCGCATCTCACGCGGGAATACCTCGCGGGCATCAGAAACGGCATTGAAATGGGCCGGGCTCAGCGCATCGCCGCCGCATCCCTTGTTGTCTTTCTCCTGCTCATGTTCCTGCCGAACATCCTGCCCGAGGGGTCATCCCTTGCCGCGTTCTTCAACAAGTTTTCCATGACTGTGGCCATCACGCTTATTCTTGGCGTGCTCTCCTTTATCCGGGTAGACGGCAAGCCCGCCTTCGACTTTCAGGCCTGTTCCGGCGGCATCAACTGGAACGTCATCTGGATGCTGGCCGCGTCCATTCCGGTTTCCGCCGCCATGAGCAGCGACGGCGCGGGGCTGAGCAGAGTTCTGACCGAACTGCTGCATTCTTTCGCCAGCGGCGGCAATATCATTCTGTTCCTCGCGGGGTTCATGATTTTTGTGAATGTCATGACGCAGTTTACGCACAACGTGACCATAGTCCTCATTGCCGTACCCCTGATCTGGAATCTCAGCCAGAGCACGGGCATCAACCCCGTGGGTTTCTCCATCCTGATGTTCCTTGCGGCGGGCGCAGCCTTCGCTACCCCGGCGGCATCCACCGTGGGCGCGCTCTCCTTTGCCAACGGGGAATGGATCGGCATGAAGCGGGCCTTTCAGGCCGGTATTCTGGGCTGCATCGGCGGCATTGTCTGCATGCTGGTTCTCGGCCTGCCGCTGGTCATGGCCTTTGTGGGCATCTGATTTACCTTTAATACCAGTTCCGGAGTTTCACAATGATCATTGATTTTCGCGTCAGAGCGCCCTTTGCGGCGTATGCGTCCAGCCCTCTCTTTACCCATGCGGACATGGTGGAACAGGATACCATGACCCGTGTAGACACCCCCATGTCGCCCTCGGCAAAGCAGTTTTCCCTGGATCTGCTCATTCAGGAAGCCGAAGAGGTGGGAGTGGACAACATGGTCATTCCCCTGCGCAGGGCCGCCGGAGGCCGCAATGAGGATCTTGCCGCCCTGCTCGCCACATATCCGGACAAGCTGATCGGGCTGGCCGGAATCGACGTAACAGATATCGGCCGCGCCATTGAGGAAACAGAACGCTTTGTCGTGAACGGCCCGTGCCGGGGCATTGTCATGGAACCGGGACAGGATCTGACGCCGTGGTTCGTCAATTCCGCATGGGTCTTTCCCCTTTATGCCTTCTGTCAGGAACACGGCGTGCCCATCGCCTTTACCTTCGGCGGCATCATGACCCGTTCCCTGCGCTATTACGCGCCCGAACTCATCGACGATGTGGCCGCGGCCTTTCCCGGCCTGAACATTGCTCTGGTGCACGGAGGCTGGCCCCATGTCACGCAGGTCTGCCAGATCGCCCTGAACCGCCGTAACGTGTATCTTGTGCCGGATATCTACATGGTGCGCTCTCCCGGCATGGCGGATTACGTCATGGCCGCCAACCACCTGCTGCGGGAACGCGTGATCTTTGCCTCCGCCTATCCCATCCTGCCGCTCAGGGAGGCCAAAGACGCCTATCTCGGCTGTGGTCTGCGCGATGAAGTCAAACCCCTGATCATGGGCAAAAACGCCGCGCGTTTTCTGAATCTTTAGAGCATTTCGCTCATGAAATGCTCTCTATCTTCCGCGCCAGATACAGGGTTTCCCGGCGTGACGGCTTGTTGCTCTGCCTACAGGCCGTCACACGGGCCTTTTTCCAGTCCAGCGCGCTCATCCAGGCATCCACGGCTGCCGCTTCCTCTTCCGCCCCTTCATGCCCGGTATATACATGCACACAAAGCAGGCCGCCGCGCCGCAGCCTCGGCCATACGGCTTTCAGCGCCGCCAGCGTGGACGCCGCCGAAGTCCGCACGCTCTTGTCACTGCCCGGCAGAAACCCCAAATTGAATACCACCGCGGCCAGATCCCGCCCCACGGGCATATCCCGGGACAACAGCGCTTCCATCTCAGCATGATCGCCCGGCGCGAGCCGAACCCGGCCTTCCAGCCCATGTTCACACAGCAGCGCCGCTGTAGCCCGCAGGGCTTCCTCCTGCCGATCCACGGCCAGAACCAGACCTGTTTCCCCTACCAGAGAGGCGAGAAACAGGGCATCATGCCCGCGTCCCGCCGTGGCATCCAGCACGCAATCCCCCGGAGCGCAGGTCTGCGCCAGAGCAAGATGACAGAGGGCCAGCAATTCTGACAAAGGCGCGGACATCTCTCAATAATCCTTTCCCTTTTCCAACTTGCTTTCTTCCGGTTTGGCCGCATACGGAGTGATGGACGTTACCCGCTGAATCGCCTGCCGCGCGGTCCAGGCCCGGAAGGCATGCTCCCATTCCCGAAACAGGGGCACTCCGGAAGAATGAGAGGCCGGCACATCTTCCTCGCCGTTCGCTATTTCCTGTACCCATCCGTGAAATGCGTCCAGTCCGCGCCGGAATTCCGGGTCAGCGATCAGCGCAAACATGTCCTCCCCGAACGCCGGGTCGGCGCTGTCGCGCCCCAGGCTGCGGGCGACATGACGGAACACCGCGTCGCGCGATTCCTCCATGGACAGGGGGCGCCCCTGCAAGGCTTCAAGCATGGGAAAAAGTTCAGCCTCTTCCCGGCGCGCAAGTTCAATCCACTCCTCCGGCACACGCAGTTCGGCGTCAGGTTCGCCCCCACCTTCCGCTCCATCTGTTTCGGATATATCAATATCAGCCATAAAATAAAAACGCAGCCAGTGCTCATAACGCAGCGCGCGCAGCAGCAGGGAACAGAGATCGGCATCGTGCATGAAAAACTCCGGGAAACAGGATGGTTCAGGGTAAAAACATTTGCTCTCTTACAGCGCCATGCTGATACCGCTGTGCGAGATGTGTATTTTTGCTCCGGCACGGATTGCCGCGGGGCTGCTGACTTTGTCAGCAGCCCCGAAAAGTGCCGGCAGGCCGCACTGCGCTTGCGACGTTGCCCGCCCGAATGGTGAAGCGAGCGACGGCTTCAGGCGTGAAACCCGCGGGCCGGAACATGGGATGCGCAGTTACATCACACCCTGTTCAATCATGGCATCGGCCACCTTGCGGAAGCCCGCAATATTGCCGCCGAGCACATAGTTGCCGGGAACGCCGAATTCCTCCGCCGTATTGTGGGCAGCACTGAAGATATTGGCCATGATGTTCCGCAGTTTTGCATCGACCTCTTCAAAGGTCCACGCCTGCATGCTGGCGTTCTGGGCCATTTCCAGCTGGCTGGTGGACACCCCCCCGGCATTGGCGCACTTGCCGGGACCAAAGGCGATGCCCGCGTCAAGGAAGGCGCTGACAGCTTCCGGAGTGGAAGGCATATTGGCGCCCTCGCAGACCAGGAAACACCCGTTTTTGATCAGGTTCGCCGCGTCTTCTCCGCTCACCTCGTTCTGAGTGGCGCTGGGGAACGCAAGCCGGCAGGGAACTTCCCATACAGGATGAGTATTCTTCCCGTAATCCTTCACGGCGGTATATCTGGCGTCGGGGCACAGCTCCGCATACCGGGAAAGGGATGCGCGCTCCTGTTCCTTGACCTGCTTGAGTGCTTCCAGATTAATGCCGCCGGGCTGATAGATGCACCCCCTGGAATCGCTGCAGGTAACAGGCCTGGCGCCGAGTTCGTACAGCTTTTCAATGGTGTAAATGGCCACATTGCCGGATCCGGAAACCGCCGCCGTGCAGCCTTCCATGCTCTTGCCCCGCACCTTGAGCATATTTTCGGCAAAATAGACACTGCCGTAACCTGTGGCTTCCTTGCGGGCAAGAGAACCGCCCCACTTGAGCCCCTTGCCGGTCAGCACTCCCTCGAAACTTGAGGTCAGCCGCTTGTACTGGCCGAACATATAGCCGATTTCACGCGCTCCCACGCCGATATCCCCGGCGGGCACATCACTGGTGGCGCCGACATAGCGGGTAAGCTCGGTCATGAAGGCCTGGCAGAAACGCATGATCTCCCCTTCAGACTTGCCTTTGGGGTCAAAATCCGAACCGCCTTTTCCCCCGCCGAGAGAAAGGCCGCTCAGACTGTTCTTGAAAATCTGCTCGAAGCCGAGGAACTTGAGAATGCTCAGGTTCACGCTGGGGTGAAAGCGCAAACCGCCCTTGTACGGGCCAAGAGCGGAGTTATACTGGATGCGATAACCGCGGTTGACCTGCACACGTCCCCTGTCGTCAGTCCAGGCGACACGAAACATGATCTGGCGCTCCGGCTCGACAATACGTTCAAGGATACCGTTCTGCTGATATTTTTGATCCCTCTCGAACAAAAGCTCAAGAGATCCGAGAACCTCACTGAGCGCCTGTATAAACTCCGGCTGGTGAGGATTGCTCTTTTTCACGCTGCGGATGACTTTCTGAACATAAGACGAGGCCATGTGAAGCTCCTTCGGCAAATAAACGGGACAAATGTTACATTTTTGTAAAATCAGAAAAAAACTATCGCCCACGATTAACTTCGGTCGCTTTCCTATGTACCTTTGTCTTGTATTTTTGGCAAGCAACAAGCAAGGTATGCTTGCAGCCGAACCCGCCGCCGGCAACATGATCATATTTACAAAATTGTTATTTTTCCAACAAACAGGGATTTTTCCGCGGCGTGTCGCCCGACGGACGCTCCGAAGGAGCGTGCCTGTGGCCCGAAGGCATACAGGCATGGCCGGCAGATACTTTCAAAGAGAAATGTTCTGAAAGATTCTGTCATAGAACCGTGTTGACAGCGTTGCGCGGAACGTATGGTTTTGCTTCGGCACGGGCGGCAATATTCATCAGCTCGCTACGCTCGCGCCTCCGGATGTCAAGAACATGTTCAACGCTATTCTGGCACAGAACCTCTAAAAAAAAGAGGGAAGGAACAGCTCCTCCCCTCCTGTCACAGACAGACGGTCTTATCGTCGGGTTACTTCTTCGCGGCCGCAGCAGTGGCTTCGCGCAGGAGCGCGGAGTTCACGCGGCTGAAGAAATGTGCGGTGGAACGGCACTTGTCGCCGACAACGGCGTCAATGTGCAGGCCCTGGCTGCGTCCGGCAAGGTTATCGGTCTTGTTGCCTTTCTTGTCCTCAAGATGCCAGGCCTTGATGGTCTTCCCGTCGAAGTCGTCAATCACAACCTTGTAGTAGTCCTGCGGTCCAACAAACACGTTGTTGGTCTTACCCAGTTCGATTTCGTCCTTGTTTTCAAGCACGATCTCGTGGATAAAAGTGCAGGTCGCTCAAGTTTCAGGACGCGCGACAAAACGCGGGTCCAGCGGCCATTCTGTGCCGTCCTGCACGTCGATGACATCCTTGTAGGCCACGAGGGAAGCCTTGCCGTCCGCAATGGGACTGGTGGGGCTGTTCACGTTGAGGAACACGATTTCCTTCCCGCTGGGGGAAAGAATCCAGAACGTGTCACGAGTTTTCTCGGACATGAAGAGTTTGGCTTTGGTCTTGTCGTTGTAAGGACCAAAGGTCTTGTCAACGCTCTTGCCGTCTTCGGTCAGGCGGATGCTCACGCTGTCCGCGGTCACATTGGTGACTTCCACGGAAGCTTTGCCGATGGTGAACTTGTCTCCCTTGGCATAGGAGGCGATCAACGGCTCGGAGGGAGAAATCCAGGCGTCCGTGCAGCTGTCGGTGCCCATTTCGCGCACCTTGACCGTTTCAGGAGTAATTTCATCCACAATCACATAGGTACGGCCACCGGCGGCCACATTGGTCGTCATGATATTGGTGTCGCTGAAATCGCTCCCGGTGATGGGATAAAAACCGGCCTTTTCATACGGCTTGGCGGCGTCAGCCTTGCCGTTGGCTCCGTCATTGGAAGCAATGGGGCCGACGGTGACGTCAAAGGTGGAACCGTAATAGTTGCCCGTGGTTTTCACCAGCTTGAACGTGGCGGCCATGGCGCCGGGCATCATGTACGTGTCGGTGGAAATGCTGGCAAGTTCCCAGCCGCGGGTTTTGTTGGGGTTCATGGGCTTCACTTCACCAAGCTGAAACACCTGGTCATGAAGCACGGTACGGGCACTGCGCTGGTTGATGTAATAGAAGGGGGTGGGGCCGACGTAAATTTTTTCGTTGTCAAACGGCTTCCAGTTGCCGCAGCGCACCGTGGTATACACGCCCGCCGGGGGAATGACGATGGTTCCGTCGCTTTTGATGCGCGTTTTGCGAAGGACAATACCGTCATAAATGGTTTTTTCCGCTCCGCTGATGGTGACGTGCTTCTCTCCGTTCACCAGGCCGGGCAGTTCAAGCACGTATGCGCCGTCCTTGGCGGGCGACTGCATTACGGCTGGCCGCGAAGCGCCCCAGGCTTCAGCGCCGCATGCCACAAGCAGGCACAGGGCGAGAGCAGGCACTTTTTTAAACATGATTGACTCCTTGGATAAATAAGGACATAAAACCTCTGACCTGTGACGCTGTACAAATAATACAGCTTTTTATAATGCGCAATCATTCACAATTCTTTTCATGAAAATTTTTTTGTGGCTCTGTCATGGTGCCATGCCAACAGCGCTGCGCGGAGCGTATGGTTTTGCTCCGGCACAGGCGCCAGCGGATGTCGCCGCCCGTACCGAAGTAAACATGCGCCTCTCGCACAGCGGCATCAGCGTGATGCCGCAATAACCATGTCTACCATATTGGGGGTGTCTTACAACGGAAAATGACAACGCACGATATGTCCACCCGAAGCTTGCTCTTCCGGGCTTTTTTCCCGGCACAGTTCACGGGCAATGGGACAACGGGGATGAAAGGCGCACCCGCGCGGCGGGACAAAGGGGCTGGGCATTTCCCCTGCCAGAGGGGTTCCGCCTTTGCCCGGAGCGGCGGCAAGAAGCGCCCTTGAATACGGGTGAGCGGGGTGGCTGAACAATTCATCGCGCGAAGCAAGCTCCACAATATGCCCCAGATACATGACCGCGATCTGCCGGCTCATAAAGCCAACCACGCTCAAGTCATGGGAAATAAACAGATAGCTCAGCCCTCGTTCATCCTGCATGTCCTTGAGCAGATTCAACACCTGGGCCTGAACAGAAGCGTCCAGCGCGGAAACTGGCTCATCACACACCACAAGGGAGGGGTCGGCGACAAGCGCCCGGGCCACGGCCACTCTTTGGCGCTGTCCGCCGGAAAACTCGTGCGGAAACAGATCAGCCTGTTCCGGCCGCAGTTCCACTTTCTCCAGCATGGCAAGCACCCGCTCCCGCAGGTCGGCGGAAGACAGTTCCGGCCTTGTCATGCGCAGCGGTTCCGCCACTGAAGTTCCCACACTGAGCCGGGGATTGAGAGAAGAAAAAGGATCCTGAAATACCATCTGGATACGCCGGGCTCGCTCCCGGGACATAAGGGAAGCCAACGGCGCGGCATCGATCAGCACCTCTCCGGCCGAAGGCGCCAGCAGGCCGACAGCCATACGCGCCAGGGTGGATTTTCCGCACCCGGATTCCCCCACCAGCCCGAGAGTCTCCCCTTTTTCCACATGCAGGGATACATCATCCACCGCGCGCAACGTCATGCCACGCAGGTCAAGCAGGCCCTTACGCACCTGAAACTCGCGGCTCACCCGCCTGAATTCCAGAGGATATGTCATATCCTTATCCGACGGCCGGGGTCGCCCCGGCAACACTGGCTCCGCTGAATGTCGCCATTTCATTATAAATGGCGGCGGCGGCGCGCAGCAGAGGAAAGGCCGCCGCGCTTCCCGTTCCCTCGCCAAGGCGGAAACCAAGCTGAAGCAGGGGAGTCTGCCCCATTTTTTCCATGACAGCGGCGTAGCCCGGCTCCGCAGAGGCATGGGACAAAAAGGCATATTCTTTGACAGCCGGACACAGGGCGTGCGCCACGGCATAGGCTGAAGTGGAAATAAAGCCATCAACCAGCACGGGAATGCGGCTTTCCGCCGCTCCCAGGGCTACCCCGGCCAGCACCATGATTTCATACCCCCCCAGGGCAAAGGCCATGCCCAGGGCATCGTGCGCGGCAATCACGCTCCGGTGCAGTTCCAGCGCGCGGTGAATCACTTCCGTCTTGCGTCGTATTCCGGCGGCGTTCAAGCCGGTTCCCGGCCCGACCACCTGTTCCGGTTCCAACCCGTACAGGGCACAAAACAGAGCCGTGGCGGGCGTGGTATTACCGATGCCCATTTCTCCCGTGGCCACAAGGCGGATACCCTGCTCGGCAGCATAGCGCACCGTGTCCATACCGTATTCAAGAGCCTTGACGCAATGCCCGGCGCTCATGGCGCATTCGCGGGCAAGGTTTGCGGTTCCCCGCCCCAGACGGAGGTTCTTCAGCCTAGGGTATTGCTCCTCATTCAGGGCATCGTGAGCGCCGCCGGCATCCACAACTATCATTTCCATGCCGTTGAGACGGGAAAGCACACTGATGCCCGCCCCGCCTTCCAGAATATTGCGCAACATCTGACCTGTCACTTCCTGCGGGAAGGCGCTGACGCCTTCTTCCACCACGCCGTGATCTCCGCCCGCGACAACCACAAGGGCAGGCTCCACGCGCAACGGATGCCGGCCTCCGTTGATCATGAACAAGCGTGCGGCGATATCCTCAAGGCGGCCCAAACTTCCCTGTGGCTTGGTCAGATCATCAAGGTGCGCCCGGGCGGCATGTTCAAGCCCGGCATCAACCGGGCGGATATCGTCAAGGCGACGGGCAAATTCAGGAAAAGCGTTCAGATTTGTACTCATATTTCAACCCGCAGTCGGCTCCTTCCGCCGGTTTATTCCACAGCACGACGGATAGGAGCCGTGCAGATTGCCCCATTGAGAGGAAATAACATATCGTTTTGATGTGTTGTCAATCCATGCCCCGGAACTGAAAAACCTTCAGGTTCAACGTATCAGCATGGCGTCGCCGTAGGAGAAAAAACGGTATTTTGCCTCCACTGCGTGGGAATAGGCCCGAAGTATGCGTTCCCGCCCCGCAAACGCGGACACCAGCATGAGCAGGGAAGAACGGGGCAGATGAAAATTGGTGACAAGGCCATCCACCGCCCGGAAAGAAAAGCCCGGATAAATAAAAATATCGATCCAGCCCGACCAGCCTGTTTCGCAGGGTTCGGAGGAAGCGCCGGCGGCGCAAGCATCGCGAACAAAAAGTTCGCGTCCCTCGCGCGCGCAAGCCAGCGCCGCGCCTTCCAGCGTGCGCGCCGAAGTGGTGCCCACCGCAATTACCGGCCTTCCGTCCCGTTTCGCACGGCGCACCGCCTCAATGGTTGCGGGGGGAATTTCCGCATATTCCGCGTGCATCGGATGCCGGCGGATATCTTCTTCCCGCACCGGGCTGAATGTTCCATACCCGACATGGAGCGTCACTTCCGCCCATTCAACACCGAGAGAAAGCAATCTCTCGCGCATTTCCCCGGTGAAATGCAGGCCCGCCGTGGGTGCCGCCACGCTTCCCTTCTTGTCCCCCCTGGAATACAGGGTCTGATAACGGGAAATATCATCCGCCTCCTGCTCGCGCCTGATATACGGCGGCAGGGGCAATTTGCCGGCCCGCTCCAGGATGTCCGTCAGGCTTCCGCTCCAGACAAGGCGCAGTGTGTGTCTGCCGAAGTCCTTTTTTTTCAGCACGTCAGCCTGTAATTCGCCGAAATCGAGCGTGTCTTTCTCACGGATGTTTCTGCCGGGCTTGAGCAGGGCTTCGGCTTCCGCCTCGAAGCGGATGGTTGCGTCATCTGCATTATCGGTACAGATACGCGCGCTCTTTTCCAGCAACACCGGAGGCGTGAGCAGCAGCATTTCCGCCTTGCCCCCACGCGGTCTGCTGCCGAACAGCCGCGCGGGCACCACACGGGAATTGTTGACCACAAGCAGCGCGTTTTCCGGAAGAAATTCAGGCAGATTATCAAATACGGCATCGATCGGGCAAACACCGTCCCCGTGCCGGTTCAGCACCATCAGACGCGATGTTCCCCGTACTTCGGGAGGATGCTGCGCAATGAGTTCTTCAGGCAGGATATAATGGTAACTCTCAAGGGAAAAAACGTCGAAATCAGCCATACGGTCAACGGGTCCATTCCGCCGGGCTGTATTCGGCCAGTTCCGTCTCGCCGCTCAGGAAGGCGCGCGATAACGCGACCTGCTGCTGAAACTCGCCCATATGAAGCTTGTCCACCGGGTCTTCACGCGGCACAATGATATCCGCAGGATTAACGAATTTTCCGTTCCTGCGCATGCGAAAGTCAAGATGCGGCCCCGTAGCCAACCCTGTGGCGCCCACAAAGCCGATAACATCGCCCCGTTCCACCTTTTCGCCCTTTTTCAGTTTTTTGGCGAATCCGGCAAGATGGGCATACTGCGTTTCCAGCCCGTTGCGGTGCTTGATCACGATCATGTTGCCGTACCCCTGCCCCCATCCGGCCCTGGTCACGACGCCGTCGGCCACACTCCTGACCGGTGTGCCGTGCGGCGCCGCATAGTCTATTCCCTCATGAGGACGCACTACACCGAGAATAGGGTGACGGCGCTTCAGATTGAATTTGGAACTGACGCGGGTAAATGCCAGGGGAGCCTTGAGCAGGGCCATTTGCAGGGCTTCCCCCCGGGAATTGTAGTGGTGAAGGGTGCCGTCCGCATCGGCAAAAAGGTACGCTTCAAAGCGTTTGCCCCGGTTGGTGAACCAGGCGGCCAGGATATGCCCGTATCCCTTGAATTCGCCTTTGCGATAGCGTTTTTCCACCAGCACCTCGAACGAATCCTGTTCGCGGATGTCGTTAATAAAATTGATTTCGCATTCAAAAACACGGGCCAAACGAATGGCCAGCAAGGGGTCTTCACCCTGGCTGGCCACACAGTCAAACAGACTGGAATCAATCTGCCCTTTCACCAATGCCAATTCAATATCATAGGAAATTTTTTCCAGCGAAGCCCTGAATTTTCCATTCTCGCACGAAACGACCAGTTGCTCGTCTTTATTGACCTCGTAGGTGAAAGAACTGAATTCTCCCGCCTGATTCCGCATGAAAACAAATGGCTGGCCGACGATGATTTTACGCAACGACCATGTATCTTCCGCTGCCTGCACAATGGAATATGCCTCGGAGACGGTGGTCAGTTCCTGTAAGATGCCTCCGGCGGTATCGCCGTTTTCCACCGTACCGCTCAGAGAAAGGCTTCCGTCTTCCAGACGTTCGGCAATGTAACGCTCGTTTTCCGCCCATGGAGACGGGCCGGAATCAACGCTCGCCGGGTCTTCCTCCTTTTCCTCATTGAAAAAGGACTCGAACGAGAAAAAGGAAAACGGGTTTGCAACCCGTTCGTTTTCTCCCGAAGAGACTTCAGACCCGATGGATTCAGGCACAGACAGAGCGGCAGAAGCCTGACCTGGCAGGCAGACCATGCAAACACAAACACACGCGAACAACATACCCCGGGCCGGGATTCCGTTCGCGAGAATACGGCGGAAGAATAATTTTTTCATGATGTTTTTGAGCAATATACGTTTTCCGGCAGGCTGTCCAGAACACGATTCAGAATTTTTCTTCCGGCCCGCAGAATATCATGTTAAGATATCCCACTGTAGAATAGTGTTGAACATATCCTTGACCGCCGGAGGAACGCGCGTTAGCGCGTATGGAGCGACGCCCCCCCCCC
>CAJTSU010000027.1:0-6362 GCA_910579055.1 uncultured Mailhella sp.
GCATCCTGCCAAAGGCTTCGCCTCTGGACTTCAAAGAGCGTTCGGCGCTTCGCTTCTCACGCTCGCAAAAAGGCAGGAAAGGCAGATGGAAAAACGGAAGGCGGCAAACAGATTTCAGAGGCGACGGACGCTCCGGCTTACCGATGAAGAGGACGAGAGAATCGCCCGGCAAGCCGCGACCGCCGGAATCTCTGTTTCCGAGTATATGCGGCGGCTTGGGGGACTGCTCAAGCATCATTTTGACGTGGTGAAGCGGACGGGCAACGCGGCCACCCTCGCGGAACTGGACGCCGCCTTGCGGGAAGTCCGGCGAGCCATTGAAGCCCTGAGCGAAAAACAATGATCATCAAAAAGCTCAAGCGTACCAGCTTCAAGAAATCCAAGTCCACCATGATCGGTGGTCTGGTGGACTATATCCTTGCCGAAGACGACGACAACGGGAAAGGCAAACTTGCTTTCGCCGGAAGCAGAAATTTCCTGACCACGACCGTCGCCGTACAGAAAAGAGAGATGATTTCCCTTGCCGAGGAATCCATTCAGAGCAAAATGCCGGTCACGCACTGGATTCTGTCATGGCAGGAAAACGAACAACCTACCCGCGAACAGGTGGATGAGGCGGTCAGTCTTTTTCTCCGAGGAATGGGCTTGGCCGAACATCAGACGCTCTATGCCCTGCACAAGAACACGGGCAATTATCACCTCCATATTGCCGTAAACCAGACGCATCCTTACACGCAGAAAGTTATTCAGCCGCACAGAGGTTTCGATATTGAGGCGGCACACAAAATCATTGCCGAAATCGAACACAAACAGGGCTGGGCTTCGCAGATGAATGCCCGCTATCGCGTCAACGAACAGGGGTATGTGGTCAAAAACCTTCAGCGGCGAGAACAGGTAAAACCCAAGCCCAAGGCCGAGGACTTTGAAAGCGCCACGGGAGAAAAGTCCGCACAACGCATTGCCCAGGAACGCGGCCATGCCGTCATCCAGAACGCCTCATGCTGGGAAGAGCTTCACGCCGGGCTGGATGCAGTCGGTCTGCGTTTTTCCCGCAAGGGTTCCGGCGCGGTGATTTTTGTGGGCGACACGGCGGTCAAGGCGTCCAGCGTGGACAGGAATTTCAGTATGTCCAGGCTGTGCAAGCGGCTCGGCGAGTTCAAGCCTGGCTACTACTCCCAGCGGACATTCAGCAAGCCCACTCCGGAGCCGGTCAGTCACCTTTGCCGGGAGGAATGGGAGGAATATCAGCAGGAGCGGCAGAGGCTGGCAGAAGAAAGACGCCTCAATGAGAAGAAACAGGAGGAAGAACGGGAAACGCTGGAACGGCGGCAGAAGGAGCGCCGTGAGGCGGCTACAGTCCGTCTTGCTCGGCACGGGCTTTTCATACTGAACATTGCCCGGCATTTCCTGAAAAAACAGGAGCGACAGGAGAAAGCGGCGTTGCGGGAGCAACAGGTTCAGTCGGAACAGACGCAACGGCTCCCTCGCTTCAAGCACTGGCTGGGCAAACGCAGTCCGCATCTTGGCAATCTGTGGCGTTTTCGCAAACGGATCGCTCCCGGCGTGGAAGTCAGGAAACGCGAGTTCCCCAGGGTCGGCACACTGGCTTCTCCGTATGCCACCTACCGGGAAATGGTCAAAAAACGTTTTCCCGAAAAGATGGACGAATCACGGCTGGATGCGGCCATTGCTCTGTACATGCGTTGTGCCGGGTACACGCGGCAGGAGGTAGCCAGCGAATTGTACAGACACGCCCCCGCCCGCCCCGTGGGGCAGAACCGTGATGAGCGGATAGAGTACGGACGCAGGGCGGTCTGGTATGCTTTTGGCACAGCGGGAGATATTGATATCGCCAATGTGCAGCCTACGGAAGAAGATATTCAAAGATTCAACAAGGAAGCAAATTCCATAGCACAAAAAGAAATTGAATCTGCTCGGTGCAAAGTTCGTCTACGATAAACAACGAGATACGGCATTACTATCAAATACTTATTTAATAATTAATATAAAAATATGATATGAAATTTTTGATTTTATCAAGTTATTTATAGTAATAAAAAGTATATCTTGAATTTTTTCTAAAAAATTCTTACTATAAAAATATCAGCCGCAGTCAATCAAAGGAATACTTATGTCCACAAAGCACACCGCCGATTCTGTGTGTCGGGGAAAAGGTCGCCCGCGTGCCTTTGACCGTGCGCAAGCCCTGCACAGCGCCCTGAAAATCTTCTGGAAGCAGGGGTATGAACCTGCCTCAGTAGCAGAATTGTGCAAGGCTATGGAAATAAATCCACCCAGCCTGTATGCAACCTTCGGCAACAAGGCATCTCTCTTTCTCGAAGCCCTCCGGCATTACGAGCATACCTACTGGGACGCGCCAGCCAAACATTTTCTGGCCGAACCTGACGTGTACACGGCGGTTGCAAACTTTTTCCGGGAGTCGGCCCAAATCCTGCTCTCTCCAGAGACTCCGTGCGGCTGTATGGTGGTACTGGCAGCCATCAATATCTCTGAAAACGAGAAAGAGATTATCGAATCCGTGCGTGAACTCAGATTGGCCACAAAGAAAATGTTCGCCGACAGACTCCGGCAAGCCATTCAGGATGGTCAAATTCCCCCGGACACTGATGTCCCGGCCCTGGCCGGGGCGCTCAACACCCTGCTTGAAGGCTTATCCATTCAGGCCCGAGACGGCCTTTTCCAGTCTGAGTTGAAGGCTATTGCCGCCCACGCAGTACGCATGCTGCCGCTACGTTCTCGCGAGGCATAGCTGCTTCCTCGCCAAGCTGATCAAGAAGTGGGAGAATGTTCTTGACATTTTTTTAGTAATCACTAAAAAATAGTCAAACAACATTTTGATAGTTGGAAAGGGGGATACCTCACATGGAATTTACCGAACAGCCTATGCGGCCCCCACAGGAGAGTCGTTCACTCCTGCCACGAGCAACGCAGGGTTGCACCTACAATGAGTGTCGTTTCTGCTATGTGTCGAGGGGCTACCCCTTCATGGCGGTCACACCCGAACAGTTGGAACGGGAAATTCTGACCCAGAAACCTTTTTTCCCCAGCAACACCGCCATTTACATGACCGGTTCCAACCCTTTTGCTCTGCCTGCCGAAAAACTGAGAAAATACATTTCCGTGCTGCGCAAGCATTTCCCTCTCTTTACACGTGTAAGCATGCAGAGCCGTATTAACGACATCGCGAGCAAAAGTACGGCGGAGCTGCGCGAACTTTGTGGTCTCGGGTTGAATCATCTCTACATCGGCACGGAAAACGGCAATGACGCCGTACTCGCGCTCATGAACAAGGGACATTCCGCTTCCGAAACTGTGGAGCAACTGCTGCGGCTGGATGAAGCGGGCATAACGTATACCACATTCTATATTATCGGCATGGGCGGCAGGGGAATGGGAATCGCCAGTGGTGAAGCCACGGCGCGGATGTTCAATCAGACGCACCCGCAACGTATCACCACGACGGGCATGACGGTCTTCCCTCATACCCCGCTGGCGGAAATGAAAACGCGGCATGAATTCGTTGAGGCGTCAGAACGGGAGAAAATCGAAGAACTTCAGGCATTTCTGAAGACCTTGACCATAGATGCCTTCTACGACGGTATCCACTACCTGAACCCGCTCAACTACCGTTTTGCCAATAATGACGCAGAAGCAAAACGCCGTGTGCTGGAGGATATTGACGACGTCTTGCGTTCCTGCACGGATAATGAACTGGAAATGATGGTCAGCCGCCATCTCAAGCACTCTCTGTAAAAAAGCGGGAATTCCCCCGCAAAGAAAAAAGGAGAAACATCATGAGCAAGAACATCATCATTTTGAACGGCAGTCCCCGTCTCAAGGGCAATACGGCCATGCTGTGCGATGCCTTCATGAAGGGCGCGGAAAGCGCGGGCCATGCGGTAACGCGCTTTGACCTGCAAAAACTGGATATCCACGGCTGTCTCGGTTGCATGAAGGGCGGAAAGAACCCTGCCAGCCCCTGCGTGCAGAAAGACGGTATGGAAGCGATATACCCTGCATACAGAAACGCCGATCTGGTGGTGTTGGCTTCGCCCATGTATTACTGGAGCGTTTCGGGTCAGTTGAAAACCGTGTTTGACCGTCTGTTTGCCGTGGCGGAATGTGATCCGAACTATGCCAATCCGCGCAAGGAATGCGCCCTGATCATGGCTGCCGAAGGTGACACCCCCGACAACTGGAAGCCTGTGCTCGACTATTACCATGCGTTGACCGGTTTTCTGAACTGGACGGACAGGGGGCAGGTGCTGGCCGGGGGTATCCTGGACGCCGGCGCTGTTTCCGGCCGCCCCGTGCTTGACGAGGCGTTCCGCTTCGGCGCGTCGCTGTAACAAAGGATACCCCCATGCAGAATCAGCAGGATTCCGTTCACGACTCCACAAACGGCAGGCGATTCTCCCGACGCAGGCTGTTTTCCCTGGCAGGGGCGGCATCCCTGCTGGCAGTGGCAGGCGGCGCGCTGTACAGGCATTTTTCATCCACTTCCAGCATCAGGGTGGAATCCTTTGCAACGCCCGGCACGGGAGAGAAGAAAAACATTCTTGTCGTTACAGGCAGCGCCCGCCGCAACGGCAACAGCGCGCTGCTGGCGGACGCATTCATGCACGGGGCAGCGGCCGCCGGGCACGAGGTTAGCGTCTTCCACAACGGCAGGACGCCCATCAGCGCCTGTCTGCATTGCGACGGCTGCTGGAGTACAGGAAAGCCCTGTGTGCTTGAGGACGGCTTCAACGCCTTCTGGCCGCTGCTGGAACAGGCGGAGATGCTTGTCTTTTGCAGCCCGCTGTACTGGTACAATTTCAGTGGACATATCAAGTGCGCTATGGACAGGATGTATCCCTATTCACGAAAGAACAGGCTCCGTGACATGAAGGTGAAGGAAGCCATGCTGCTCATGTGCGGAGAAAGCCTGTTCCCACGCTCCTTCGCCGGAGCTGCGGAAGCCTACAGGCAGATGCTGGGCCTCAAACGCTGGACGGATCGTGGACGACTTTTTGTCACCGGCGTTCACGAACTCGGCGACATGAAGGGGCACAAGGCGTTGGCGATTGCGGAGCAGATGGGCCGTAATGCCTGATGGCGCGCAATAACATTCAAACAGGACGAAATACCATGAACGCACTTTCCCTCATTGATTCCGCAAAACTTACTTCTCCCAATCCCGTCACTCTCATCTGTTCAAAAACGCCCTCTGGCGTTACCAATCTTGCCACCGTTTCCTGGTGGACATATCTGAGCCTTGAACCGGAGACCATCGGCTTTGCCATGATGAAAACTTCCTACACCGGCGAGATGGTCAGAGCCAGCAAACAGGTCGTGCTGACCGTTCCGGGCGAAGCGCTGGCAAAACAGGTCATGCAGTGCGGCAGCTCCACGGGGAGGACAAAAGATAAGGCAAAAGATTTCGGTATCGAACTCAAAAACATTCCTGACTGCGATATCCAGATTCCCGTCCACAGCGTCGTTGCCATCCGATGTGCGCTACGTGAATTTGTTGATGTGGGTGACCACTATTTCTACATTTGCGATGTGGAAAATATTTATGGAGATGCGGATGAAAATCCACTATTTGCATGGAAAGGCTATTCCCAAATAGCTCCAGCTAAAGCCAAGTAGTAAAAAAATCGTAATAATTCTCTTGTATCGTCAAAAGACAATCGTCAACAGGAACCAGCCGCGAGTCTCCTTTCAACGGGCTTCGCGGCTTTTTCTTTTAGGATTGGTGGAGAACACGATAATATTCTCTTGCGTTATCCAGATTTCTTAAGAAATACCGTTGTTCTCTAACAACGTCCAATAACACCCGGTAATATCCCCTTCTTTTTGGGGTAATTACCGGGGTATTTTTTTGCAAATTTATTTTTTCATAAATTATATCAATGTACTACATACCAAAATTTATTGAGATGTACAAGGCCACGAAAAATCAGGGACAAAGCACCTATGCCGGTGGCCTGACCAAAGTGGTTATCGGTGCGTTGGCGCTCGGTCTGGGAGAACTCCTCGGTTCCGGTTCGGCCACGCTGTTCGGCTCTGACCAGACCTCCGGCATGGGCGAGTTGGGCCTGTAAGCGAGGGGTGACAAGGCATGAGCATCTTCAAGAAACAAAAAGACGCCACGGAACCGCCCGCCCCGGATGCCGCGACTGTCATCGGCGGTCTGGACTGGTACAGGGCGCAGTTCCGCCGCGCCATGAAACTGGCTCTCGCTCTGACCGTGGCTCTGTGCGTCAGTCTTGGCGTTGCCGCCATCCTGCTCCTGAACCAGCCAAAGCCGCGCTACTTCGCGGCCACTCCGGACTTGCGGCTTGCGCCTATGGTTC
>CAJTSU010000027.1:6372-30351 GCA_910579055.1 uncultured Mailhella sp.
GCTGGATCAGCCGCTGCTGACGCAGGATGGCCTGCTGACCTGGGCCGCAAACGCCATTACCGGGGCCATGTCGCTCAACTTCCTTGAGTGGCGGGGAAAACTGGAAAGCATCAGGCCGCACTTTGAGGACGAGGCGTTCAAGTCCTTCCTCGCTTCACTCAAAAGCTCCGGCATCCTTGAAATGATTCAGGAAAAACGCCTTTCCGCCTCCGCCGTCGCCACGCGCGCGCCGGTCATCATCGCTTCCGGTCTGGTGGGCGGCAGGGCCACCTGGAAAATCGAGTTCCCTCTGATTGTTTCCTACGAATCCAGCCAGGGCGTGGAAAGCACGCAAAAACTCCTTGCCACAGTCCTTGTTTGCCGCGCGTCCACGGCAAAGACGCCGCGCGGCGTGGTCATTCAGCAAGTCGTTCTGAAAAGGGAGTCGTGATGTTCGATCTGCTCATCAACGGCGTGGATCGCGGCGTCCGCGCCCTGTCCGAAGCGTTTGCCGCGCCGGTTCACAGTTATTGCAGGCTGGAAACCGTGGACAACGGCGTTCTGGTGGCCGATGACGGGAGCCTCATCAGCCTCCTGCATCTGGAAGGCTCCCTGAAGCATGTGGGCGAGGAAGAATACGCGACCATCGTCTCCGGCCTGACGGAAAAGCTGCAAGCCACGCTTTCCAAGCCGGGCCATGCGCTCCAGGTGGTCTTTGAATATGACCCGGAAAGCAGCGGAGAACGGATTGCCGAGCTTCTTGAGCCGTCACGCCTGACGGCCAAAAACCTCGGCCTGCACATCGGCCCGCTGTTGGAGGATTGGGGCCATGCCCTGAAACGCTATTGCGCCCTGGAACAATGCTGGATCGTGCTGTGGACGCGGCCTTCCGTGCTGCCGGACACGCTGCGAAAGACTGCTCTGAAAGAACGCGACGCCGCCATGTCCAAAGTGCCCACGCTTGCGGGCTGCCAGCAGATCGCCCGCGCTGTCGCCGCCCTGCACGACGCGCACAACGGCTTTCTGACCGGCGTTCTTGATGCGTTCAGGCAGGCGGATTTGCTGGCCTATCCGCTTTCGGCGCACGAAGCCCTGCGGGACATCCGCATGTGCATCGCGCCGGAGTTCACCAGCCGGGCATGGCAGGCGCTTGTTCCCGGCGATCCCTTGCCGCTTCGCCTGCCTGACCCGGACATGAGTACAAGAGACGAGTTGCATAACGTCATCTACCCGGATTTCAGGACGCAGCTCTGGCCGCGCGAGGGAAACATGGTGTCGCGGAGCGCCGTCAGAATCGGAGAGCGTATCTATGGGCCGCTGATTATGACGCTCATGCCGCAGACACCCAAGCCGTTTCAGGACTTCTTTCGCGTTCTGGCGCGACGGGACGAGCGGTTGCCGTACCGCATGTCCTTTCTGCTGGAAGACGGCGGTCTGAACATGGGCATCAAGCCCCTGCTGTCCGCCATTCTGGCCTTCACGGCTTCGGACAACAAACGGCTCAACAATGCCGTGGAAACCTTGCGCGCGCTGGATTTGGAAGGCGTGTGCTGCGTGAGGTTCCGCATCTGCCTCTGCACCTGGGCCTGTGTGCGGGAAAGCGAGCGGGAAGCTCATCATCTGCTCAGGCGGCGTGTGGCGGAACTCTCCAAGGCGGTGCAGGGCTGGGGAACGTGCGATGTGACGGAAGCCCTGGGCGATCCGCTGCTCGGCCTTGCCGCGACCCTGCCCGGCCTGATGCCGTCCAGTCCGGCCCCGATTACCGCCGCGCCGCTTCAGGACGCCATCGGCATGTGGCCCTTGCGCTCGGCGTCGCCGTGGCGGGAGGGAAGTCTGCTGTTCCGCACACAGGACGGCAAAATCATGCCCTTTGCGCCGAACTCGTCGGAACAGGCCGCGTGGATTGATCTTGGGGTAGCGCCGATGGGCGGGGGGAAGTCGGTTTTCCTCAACGCCATGAACTTCGCCTTTGTCACGCAGGCCGGGCTGTCCCGCCTGCCCTGGCTCTCCATCGTGGACGTGGGGCCGTCATCTTCCGGGCTGATCACGTTGCTGCGGGAGAACCTGCCCGAAGGCAAAAAACATCTTGCCGCCTATCATCGGCTGCGGATGACTGAGGAATACGCCATCAATCCCTTTGACACGCCGCTGGGATGCCGAAAGCCTCTGCCCTCGCACAAGGCGTTTCTGGTCAATCTGCTGTCGCTGCTGGCCACACCGCTGGACGCCACGGCTCCGGCGGACGGCGTGCCGGGTTT
Source organism: uncultured Mailhella sp. (assembly GCA_910579055.1). Lineage (GTDB taxonomy): Bacteria > Desulfobacterota > Desulfovibrionia > Desulfovibrionales > Desulfovibrionaceae > Mailhella. The sequence goes on from CAJTSU010000027.1 coordinate 8,610, forward strand.
GATAGGCCGGGCTATCGATCTTGCCTATGAGGAACTCTCGGACGGCAATCATCCCCGGCTTTATCAGCCCAACGTATTGCCGGAACTGCATGAACTCATTCTTCGTGAAAGTATCTGCCGCGATGCCTCCACCACCTGGTGGGAAGTGGTGGACGGCCTTTTTGCACGGGGGCATGTGCATGAGGCATTGCAGGCGCAACGCTATGCCATGCCTCTGCTGGCCGATGTGGGGACGCAAATCAATCAGAATACAGGCATCCGAAATACCTACGATGCGCATACCATCACCAACGTATGGCGGGCCATGATGGACGCCATTGAGGCGTATGTCATTCTGAAAGAACCCACGCGATTTGACCTGGGCGACGCGCAGATTGTCAGTCTTGACCTTGATGAAGTGGCTCCGCGCGGAGGAACCACGGCGGACAGACAGTCGGCGGTCATGTACATGCTTGCGCGACACGTCCTTGGTTCACGTTTCTTCTTGATGCCCGCTGACGTGCAGCTCATGCCCGAACGCTATCAGGACTACCACGTCAGACGCATTGAAGCTATCCGCGAAGACCCCAAAAGGCTGTGCTACGACGAGGCTCATCGTGTGACCAACAACGTCTCGGTGGCGGGCCAGCTTCAGGCCGACATGACCACAATGGCGCGGGAATCGCGCAAGTGGAACCTGTCCATCGGGCTGTACACGCAGTCCATTGACGACATTCCGAAAATCATCACTGACGAACTGGCGACCACAGTGGTCATCCTCGGTTCCGGCACGGAAAAAAGCATCGACAATCTGGTGGATCGCTTCGGATTGAACGGAGCCTGCCGTCATGCGCTCTCGCGCCTGGGCAAGCCCGGCAGGGCCGGTTCCAATCTCATTGCCCTGTTCCGGACAGGTTCTGGCATGTCCCAGCTTGTCCTCAGTCTGACCATCGGCCCGCAATCCCTCTGGGCCTTTTCCACTACCACGGAAGACGTGGCTATCCGCAACAATCTCTATCAGCGCCTGGGGCCGTCCGAAACCCTGCGGCGGCTGGCCGCGCGGTTTCCGGGCGGCTCGGCCAAGGCGGAAGTGGAACGCCGCAGGCGCAACGTCGAAGACCAGAGCGACGCCGATGAGGAAGTCGTCAACGTCCTTCTGGAAATCGCCAACGAAATAGCGGGGGAACAATGAAAAAGCTCTTTCTTGCCCTGGCGCTTGTTCTGCTGCCGGTTTCGGCCTGGGCCGGAGGCTGCGGCTGCGGCTCCGTCAGAGCCATTGTCACGGCGGCGAAGTCCGAAACCATTCAGGCGGTCAACGCGCATACGGCGGCGGAAGCACAGGCCATCCGCTCGGAAATCCTGCTGGCCGCGCAAAACATCATCGGCACGCTGAAGGCGGAATCGGCCACCATCGTGCGGGCTTTGGTCGCGCTCAAGGAAAGCAACGCCGCCGCTCTCAAGGGGCAGGCCGTGGCGGGCGAGGCCATGAAAACCGAGGATATGTACGGCAAGGCCGCGCAGCCCGCCGGGCTGTGCGGAAGCAGTTCCCTGGGCGCGGGCATCCAGCTCGGCGCTCAGGCCGGACAGGAAATCCACGCCGCCATGCGCGAAAAGCAGCTTGAACACGCCCATACGCCCAAAAAGCCGGTGGAATTTCTTCAGCGTGTGCTGGCGGAAGATCAGCCTTCCGAACAGGAAAGCCTGAACGCGCTCTTTCCGCTGCGAAGCACACTCACGGAAGACCAGGTGGCGCAGGCGCATGAAGCCGTCAAGACGCTGGCCAATCCCCGCCCGCTGCCGGTGGTGACGGAGGAACAGAAGGAAACGCCCGCCGGGCAGACCTACGCGGCGGCGCGGAAAATCCATGAGGAGCGGGTGGCCGCCGTCATGGAATCATTGAATCAGCATGTGGTCTATCACGCGCCCACGCTGCCGGATGACGTGACGGCCTGGGCGGAAAACCAGTGGTCGGAAGCGGGCGGGAGCGGAACGCCGCCCGGCATTGTGGACGGCAAGCTCTCGGAAGCCGGGCTGTACAAGCTCCTCTCGCAGATGCGCGTCGGAAATCCTAACTGGTTCGCGCAAGTTGCTTCCGCGACGGATGCCGGACTCTTGCGGGAACTTGTCATCATACAGGCGTTTCAACTGGAACTGACACGCAGGAATACGGACTTGCTGGACAGGCTGACCGTCATTGCCTCGCTGGATTACCTCACGCGCATGGAAGGCACGACGGGCAGGGAAATGGATGACCTCTACACGCGCATGGTCGGCGCGCAACAGTAGGAAACAGCAATGAGAAATACGAATTGTCGCCTTCCTTTTGGAAGGGATAAAAAATTTCGTTCAACTATTGAGTTGACGAAAAAGGTCATCAATATCTTTTGCGTGATATACTTCGCCCCGCTCAACAGCCTCAAACGATTCCAAAGTTTCCCTGTTGGGAATCTTATCTCCATATTCCTCTTTAAGGGCAGCCTTTATATCAAAAGGTGGGCATTTATCCTTTACTGTTCTGGAAATCATAAGGCAAATCGCTTCAGAAATGGTAACGCCAAAATCATAAAACACCTTGTCGGCTGCATCTCTGATTTCAGGGGGAATTTCAGCCCCTACATGCACAGTTTCCGGCATACTGCCACTCCGCGTTATCACAATCCCAAGACCGTCTTCAGGGATTCGTTCAGCAAAGCCATATCCTCTGATGAAAGTTCACCGATTTTTTTCCCGAACCGTCTCTTGTCTGCCGCGCAAAGCTGGTCGCATACCGCGACAGAGGTTTTCCCGGCGGAAGGAAGAGGAACCACAATGGGAGGACGCGGTTTTGCCGATGTGGACAACGGCACCACAACCACGGTTCCTCTGGCTCTGTTCAGTGCGTTGACCGTAAGGATCACGGCTGGACGGCACTTCTGGATTTCCATCCCTTCCGACGGGTCAAAGTTGACCCACCATATTTCACCGCGCCGCATCGGCACACCCTCCGGCTTCTTCCTGACCGCGAATGCCGTCAGCGATCAGCCCTTCACGCCACTCGCGCATTTCCGCGTTCAGCACGGCGTCCCGCTCAACCTCAAGGGCAAGAAGGTACAGGGGATCATCGTCTTCGGGCAAAGCCTGCTCCACCAGCTTCGTCACAAAGGCGCTGCGCTGTCGGGGGGGAACCGCCTGCCTGAACCGTGCGGCCAGAGGATCGGGGATATGAAAAAGCATTTGCATCACTGTTCTCCTTTTTTGATATTGATAGCAATATCAATATCAAAAGTCAATGCAAGCGCCCGGCGTTTCTTGTGCCATCTCACTCCCAACACCGGCCTGGAGGACAGTCATGGCCTCATCTGACCTTCCCGCGACTTCGGAAGTCCTGCTCCAGACCGATGCCAGTAAATATATCCTTGATACCTTTCTCGGCCAGGGCTGGGATACCTGGGGCGCGAGCCTTGGCGGTTCGCAGGCGTCGGAACTGATGCTGGAGCTTTTCAGCGCCTTCAATCTGGTGGCGCTGGCTGTGGTGTCGGCCCTGTTCATCTGGATTCTGGCCGTTGCCGTGGCCGGGACGGCGCACGAGGGAACGCCTTTCGGCAAGCGTTACAGTTCCCTGTGGATGCCGCTGCGTTTTGTGGGCGCAATGGGGGCATTGGCTCCCATTTTCAAGGGATTGAGCCTGTTTCAGGTGGCGATTCTGGCCTGCATCGGCTTTTCCATCAATTTGGGAAATTTCGTCTGGGACTTGGGCACAGATTATTTTGTGGAGCATGGCGGGCAACTCACCGTACAGGCTCCGGATCAGAACGTCACCCACTACGCGGCCATCAGCAACGGCGCTCTGGAATCCCTGACGCTCCAGTATTACCTGAACGAACGGCGCGGCCTGAACATCATGCCGGGCGGGGAATGGAAATACAGCGGCAACTGGTTCCGCGCTGGCGGGGAGTACAAATTCCTTTTCAACGGCAACGCGGGAAGCATCACGGTTTCCTGCGTGGATGAGGGCGACGCCCTGTGCCGAGGCAAGGTCAATGCCGTGAGCGCGGCGGTTTCCGCGCTTTCGCCCCTGGCGCAGCAGCTTGCCGATCCCGACACGCCCGCATCCTCCATTGATCCCCGCGCGCTGTACGATGCGGCCACCACGGTCAACCAGACCATTCTGGCCGATGTACAAAGCTACGCGCAACAGGGACAGCTCAAATCCAAACTCCAGGATTTCGAGGAAAACGCCAGGCAATACGGCTGGTTCGCAGCAGGCTCGTCCTACTGGTCAATCTCATGGATAAACCAGGAGGTGCGCGAAGCCATGTACTCCGGTATTACCTACAGCCCGCACGAATACACGATGTCGGAGCTTCAGGCGCTGATGCACGGTCTGCGGGACTATGAGGCTGCCAAAGAGCGCGTGGCCAACTACATCAAGACCGCCTACGCCAGCCGGAGGGGCATTTCCGACACCACGGCCACGCCGTCCGTCACAGACGAAGGCCGGGCCTTTGACGAAATCACCAACTGGCTGCGGGCCACGCTGAATCAGCTTGTGGCCGGAAACATTCTGCCCATTGCGGTGGAAAAGCTCTCCAGCCAAGACCCGATTATGGCCGTATCCAACGTGGGAGATTACCTCATCGGTTCGGCCTGGGGGCTGGCCTCGGCGCTCGGCGTGGTGGACGTGGCGCACTCGATGGGCAAGGCGCTGCCCTTTGTGGGCAAGGCCATTCCCAACCTGGACAAATACATCAGCTTCGCCCTGTTCACGGTCTTTCTGCCGCTCCTGCTTTACGGGCTGGCGCTGGCCTATTATCTGCCCGCCATTCCCTTCATCCGCTGGATTTCCGCGCTTGTCGGCTGGATCATCCTTGTCGTTGAAGCCCTGGTAGCCGCGCCCCTCTGGCTCTGCGCCCACGCCATGCCAGATGGCGAGGGAGCGGCAGGTCAGCACGGCAAACGGGGGTACTTCCTGCTGCTCGGCATCCTTGTTCGTCCGCCGCTCATGGTGGCCGGATTCTTCGCCGCCGTCATCCTCATGAACGTGGCGGGCCGGATGCTCGGCGCGGGCTTCGAGATGTTTGTCGGCGGAACCATGCAGACCAAGATCATCGGCATCACCGGCACGTTCTCCATGCTCGTCATTCTGGGCATCGTGGTCATCATGACGGCCAACAAGTTTTTCAGCCTCATTCACTATCTGCCCGAACACGTCACCAACTGGATAGGCCAGCAATTCCATGCCCTCGGCGAGAAGGAAGACCAGGCCGGGGTCAAGAATGTCTTTGTCGGCTCCACCAATGCGGTTTCCTCCGGCGCTCATGGCGCAAGAGAACTGCGCGGCGATCTGTCCCGCCAATGGAACAGGCCCGGCGCTGGCCTGACGGAAAAGAACTTCAGGAGCTGACATGGACAGTATCGTCATCAGTTGTTTCGATTTGACCGGCAACATGGTCATGCCCTGGGCGGAAGCGGGATACCCCTGCTACTGCGTCGATGTGCGGCATCCGCAGGGAGAAACGCGGCAGGGAAATATCATCCGTGTCGGCGCGGACATGCGCGACTGGCTGCCGCCGTTCAGGCCCATCACCTTTGCCGCCTTTTTCCCGCCCTGCACGGATGTGGCCGTTTCCGGGGCACGATGGTTCAGGGACAAGGGACTTTTGGCGCTTTGCCGCGCCCTCGGCCTGTTCTATGCCTCCATCCGTCTCGCGGAATGGACGCAAGCGCCGTACCTCATCGAAAATCCCGTTTCCACCATCTCCACCTACTGGCGCAAGCCGGACTTCACCTTCGATCCCTGTGATTACGCGGGGTATCCCGGCGGGGAAAACGATACCTACACCAAAAAGACCTGCCTGTGGACGGGCGGCGGTTTCGTCATGCCGCCGCCCAAACGGCTTGAGCCGGTGCAGGGAAGCAGGATGCACCGGCTTCCGCCTTCCCCGGAACGGGCGAACCTTCGCAGCGCCACGCCGATGGGCTTTGCCCGCGCGGTCTTTGAAGCAAACTGCCCCGGCTGGAGGTCAGCATGAAAACGCCCGCTTCCCTCTCAAGTATTCTGGCTGTCGCCGGTGAATCCCGTCAGCATCTGGCGGAACTCCGTTCCGGTGTCCGTTCCCGGCTGTCCTCTTTCCGGCGGAACCGCGCGGCATCGGAACAGGCAGCGCTGCAAGAGGATTTCAAGCTCGTGCTTGCGGCCTGGGGCATGACTGAAGCCGATATTCCCGGCGTTATCTCGGCCTTGCGCCTGCGTCTGCTGGTATTTGCCGTTCCGATGCTGGCCTGCCTCATTGCGACGGCCTGGTCGGGGAATCGTCCGCTTTCCTTACTGTCATTGGCCTGCATCGCTCCTCCCTGCCTGCTCGGCATGGTCACAACGCTCTGGCGCATTTCCATCCTGCGAAACCGCCGCTTTACTCCGCTGTGCCGCTGGCTGTTGCGCTTCCGCAAACCCCATTGAGCGGGCGGGGTGTGTCTGTTTTCACCTTCTACCTTAATATATGGGAGCAATCATCGTGATACCCAAAACTCTGCTGATGCTGTCCTGTCTGGCTCTTTCCGCCTGCGCTCAAAAGGCCGCGCCTCCGGTTCCGCCCTCGGTCGATTTTGTTTCGGCCACGCTTGGGCAGGCGGCGGAACAGGCGCACGGCGAACTCGCCATGCTCGCCCGGCTGCGCGGGCAGGGAATGCAACCTCTACTGCCGCCCGCCGATCCTTCTCTGACGCAAGCTGTCTCCATCGACTGGACTGGCGAAGCCTCCGGGGCGCTCAAGGAAATCTGCCTGCACGTCGGCTACCGCTACCGGGAAACCGGCTCTCCCTCGGCGCAAGCCATGCCCATTGTGGTGCATGGCCTGAACCGTCCGGCACATGAACTGCTGGAAGACATTGCCTGGCAGATTCAGCCGCAGGCCGTGCTGCGCGTCGATCCCGTCAATAGGGTAATGACGCTGGCAAAAACTTCCGGGCTGGAGGGACGGTCATGAAACGTCTTGCAGGTTTTCTGCTGCTTTTGTCGTGTGCCGTCTTGTTCGGCTGCGCCGGAAAACAGGGCGAAGTCGTCAATCCCGCGCCCGTGTCGCCGGAAGTTGTCAACGCTCCGGCTCCCGCCGACCAAGCCGACAAGGGAACAGAAAAATTTGTGCCGCATGACGCCGCGTACCGAGAAAACGACGCGGAACAGTCCCTTGAGGTGTACCTTCCCGCCGATCCCGCATCCGGGCCGCGCAAGGGCGAACCCGCCGAACTGGCGGAACTGCTGGAAATGAAGGGAAGCGGCGGCAGGGAACAAAGCGCCGTCCAGCTCATGCGGCCCAGGGCCATCCGGGAAGCGGCGCGGCTGGTCACGTTTCAGACCGCCATGTCCTGGCGCTACGGCCAGCTTGTGGCGGAAACGGAACGATACAGCGCCATCATGGATACGGCCTTCAACTTCGGGCCGCTCCTGCTCACGCAGGGGGAAGCCCTGATTCTGCCGCCGCAGATCGCGCGGGCGGGCGCGTCCATGCGTATCGAGGACGGGGCAACGGCCACATCCGCCAAAACAACCTATGAACTGCTGGAACCGGCCCGGTACATCGCGGTTGTGCCCAACTGGCGGGAATTTCTCATGGCCGACGATTTCCCCGCGCCGGAACAGCCCAATCCCGCCGTATTGCCGAAAAACGCAAAAGAGCGGGCCATCTGGCGGGCGGCGGTGCGTGAAGCCTGGGAACAGGGGTTGGCCGAAGCCGACCAGCTCTATGCCGACAACGCGTCCCGCATGGCGCGGAGCTATCGCGGCGTCATGCTCTATCACCTGCTCACCGCGCAACATCTCATGAGTCGGGTCAACACGGCATCCGCCGATTTGGGAACGCGCACCCGGGGCAACAAGCTGAACATCGGTCAGAAGGTGTACCGGATTACCGCGCCTTCCGCCTTTACCGTCGCGCCCGCACGGCAAAAGAAGGGAGGGAAGCGGCAATGAGCGGTAACGTGTATCCCGCCGAACCCCGCATCCGCTGGGACTATTCGCAGATCAACGATCTGCTGCTCTGGGCCACGCACAGCGGCATGTCCGATCTCTGCCTGCGCTCCGGCCTCCCGGCCTGGATGCGGCTCAACGGCGCATGGCGTCAGGTCACGCAGCGCCCCATCACCACGGATGAACTGCTGGCCGCGCTGGAACGCCTGACCAGAAACAACTCCGTTTCCGCGCAGATCAAGTCCGGCCAGTCGGATTACGATTTTGCCCATGAAATCGAGGAAGCGCGCGGTGTGCGCCGTCGCTATCGCGGCAACGCCACGCCGGTGGCGGACGGGTACTCCACTGGCGTCAAAATCGTGTTCCGCGCCATTCCCTCCATGCCTCCCGCGCTGGAAGATTTGCATGTGGAACAGGGCATTCTTGACCACGCCATGCCATCCAATGGTCTGGTGCTGGTCACGGGCGTGATGGGATCGGGCAAGTCCACGCTGCTGGCAGCTATCCTCCGGCGCATCATCGAAAGCGGCGGACGCCACGTCAGCACCTACGAAGCGCCCATCGAGTTTGACTTTGACGCCGTGCCCAAGCCCGGCGGGCCTGTCTCGCAAAGCACGATTCCCGAACACCTCAAGTCCTTCCTCACGGCCACGCGCAACTCCACGCGCACAGCCCCGGACGTGGTGCTCATCGGGGAAAGCCGCGATCCCGACACCCTGCGGGGCATGATGGAGAGCGCGGAAATCGGCGTCGCCGCGTACTCCACCGTGCATACGCGCTCCGTGCCGGAAACGCTCTCCCGCATCATCAACGTCTTTCCGTTTGCGGAGCGGCTGCAAGTCACGGCCACGCTGCTTTCCAGTCTGCGCCTGATCATCTCGCAACGCCTTTTGCCCCTGCCGGACGGGAGCGGGCGCGTTGCCCTGCGCGAGTATCTGGCTTTCACGCCGGAGATTCGGGAAACCCTGCTGGATACGCCGCTGGAACGTCTGATTCTGAAAACCGAGGATTTGCTGGCCGCCTCCGGTCAGCGGATGCAGGACGCCGCTCAAGTCGCCTATGAGGACGGCAGGCTCGCCAGGGAAAACTATCTGGCGATTCTGGCTGAACGCAAGGGCAAGGAGGCGGCCAATGGCTGACGTACTCTGGCGCGACACCGCACTCACGCCGAAAATCTTCATTCTGGACGCCCGCGCCGTCTTTCCCCTCGCCCTGTGGCTCTTCCATTGGGCCTGGTGGACGGCGGGGCTGGCGTTTGCCGCCATCATCGCTCTCTATCTTGTGCAACGCACCGGCATGACGCCGCTTGCCTGCTTTCGCGCCATCCGCGTGGCCTGCATGGGACGGCGGCGGGAAACAAGAAACACGGAAAGCCAGTGGCGCAAACGCTGTCGCTGGTGACGAAAACTCAAAGGGGAAACCTATGTTCAGCCAAGAAGAAATTGAAGCCGCCGTCAATGAATTTCCTGAAGACAGCCTGCCTGGAAGGCTTGCACGGGAAACCTTGAGGGTCAGAAAAATTCTTGCAGCCTACATGGATGCCGAACACGCAATCCGTTGGGCATTCATGCAGTACCGTGACGGCAAGGACAAAGCGCCCGATTTTGAAAGCTATGCCGATGTAAAACGTCTGCTCATTGATCCCGCATTGGAAAAGCTGTGGCCTGCGGCGGATGATTCCCTTGTGCTTGCCATCATGCTCAATGCCTGTCTGAAAACGCAGATGGAAAACACGGAAAATTATGTCCTCTCCAACCAAATCGTCACACGAATAGTAAAAGTTGAAGAAATGGACAAACTACACGCCAGAATCAGGGAATTGGAGGAAAAATTGGCATGAATGAAATCACCCCAAACACGCACGGTCTGTTCGACGCTCCTGTACGAACCTCTGAAAGAGAGATCATCACGCTCACACAGGCGGACATCGAGCGCCAGCTTGACGCGGGCGCGTTTCTCATGAGCCGCGAGGAAGCTGTCGCCGCCGGATTTCTCAATCCTCTGGAAGAACCGGATGCCGTTCTTGTGGACATCGCGCGGGAGGAGGCATGAGCCAGATGCCGCAACAGGAGAAAAAAAGTCGCTTTCAGGTCAGCCGCGAGGTGCAGGAGGAGTTCGTCAACGGCATTGCCGAAGCCATGCTCGCCCTGACTTCCAAAGCCGCCGGGAAGCCCCGTGTCGCCGACACTCCGACAGGGACGCCGTTCTGCCCGACCACCGGCAGGGAATACGGCGGTCCCAACATGCTGCGCCTCATGCTGGCCGGGATGGAAAAGGGCTACGCTGACGACCGCTGGCTGACCTTCAAACAGGTGCAGCAATACCAGAGCGAGCATCCAAATCTGAAAGTAGGGGTCAAAAAGGGAGAACACGGCATCAAGCTCCTGCGGCCCGAAGAAGTGTTCTTCACCATCGGGGAAGATGAAAAGTGGACATTCCATTCCCAGGATGAAGCAAGGGCCATTGAAGCGCAACGCAAGCAGGGCGCAAAGCTCCCGCCTGTCCAGCACAAGACGCTGTTCTATCCTTTCACCGTGTTCAACGCGGCGCAAATCTACGGCCTGCCCGCCAAGGAAAAGGCGGCTCCGGCGCTCACGGAACAGGAGCGCAACGCCTTTCTGGAGAAATTCATCGCTGATTCCGGCATTGCCGTCGAACACCACAAAGGCCCGGCCGCATACAACCATGCCGATGATGTGGTGAAGCTGCCGTTCCCGGACAGATTCACCAGTTCGGACGCCTACTACGCCGCCAAGCTGCGCGGCTTCTACGAGGCGACAGGCCACAGCTCGCGGGAAAACCGGCAAACAGAGCCGGAAACACTCAAAAGTCGCGCCTTCGAGGAAATGCGGGCGGAACTGTTCACCCTGCTGGCCGGAGCAAAATTCGGCCTGCCCATGCCTGACAACAGCGCGTCCGCGCAAGTAGCCAACTGGAATCAGAAGTTTTCCGGCGGCGACGTTGCGGAACTGTTCAGGGCGGCGGCTGACGCGGCCAGAACGCTGACTTCCCTGCGCCAGTTCGAGGCCGGGGAAAAGCCGCGCGACTGGTGGTTCCCCAGGCCCGAAGCCTGGGCGGAACTGGAAGCCATGCAAAAACAGCGGGATGCGGCTGTCGGCGTTTCACCGGCGCTGGCGGCATGGTCAGCGCCTGCGGCACGGCACGATCCGACGCTGACCGAATCCATCGCCGCGTTCGAGGCTGCGGATGATCCTGTCGCCAAGGCACGCGCCATCCTCCAGAACCCCGACTTTCTGGACATGGCGCTCAAGCAAGACCCGCAGCAGATCAGGGAGCTTGCCGACCTGTGCGGCCAGCTTTCGTTTGCTCTGAGCCATGAGGCCGACGCCATTCTGGAACAGGCTCCCGCCGGAGCTGTCGAAAGTTCCATTCCGCTCACTGAACAGAAAAACGCGGCCAAACGCCGCATGAGGATATAACATGAGACTGTTTATTGCCGAAAAACCCTCCCTTGGCCGGGCCATTGCCGCTGGCCTCGGCAACGGTCGCAAGGATGCGGGCCGCATCCGCTGCGGCAATGATGTGGTGACATGGTGCTTCGGGCACATGCTCGAACTCGCGTGGCCACGGGATTACAAGCCCGAATACGCCCATTGGCGGCGCGAACACCTGCCCATCATTCCTTCCCAATGGAAATACAAGGTCAAAAAGGACGCCGCCGCGCAGCTTGACATCATCGGCTCGCTGCTGCGGGAAGCCGATTCCGTGGTCAACGCGGGCGATCCCGACCGCGAAGGCCAACTCCTCGTTGACGAGGTGCTGGAACATTTTCACTACACGGGACAGGTGGAGCGCATCTGGCTGGCCTCGCTGGACGAAGTCTCGGTCAGAAAGGCGCTGGCAAACCTTACGGACAACGCCCGTTACGCGCCCCTCCGCGACGCCGCCCGCGCCAGAAGCCGGGCCGACTGGCTGGCGGGCATCAACGCGACCCGCGCCCTGACCATCAAGGGGCGCGCGGACGGACGCTCGGACGTGCTTTCCCTGGGCCGCGTCCAGACGCCCACGCTGGCGCTGGTGGTCGCCCGCGATCTGGAAATCTCCCATTTCAAGCCCGTTGATTATTTCGTGCTACGGGCTTCGCTCGTCCACAGCGCCGGGGATTTCGCCGCCGCTTTCGTTCCGTCCGAAGCTCAGGCCGGACTCGATTCCAGCGGACGCCTGACCGACGACGCCGTGGCCGAAGCCCTGGTTGCGGCGCACAAAAACACGGACGGACTTGTAACGGAAGCCACACGGGAAGCCAAAACCAAGGCCGCGCCTTTGCCGCACAGTCTTTCCTCCCTGCAAAAAGCCGCGTCCTCAAAGCTCGGCATGTCGGCTCAGGAAGTGCTGGATACCGCGCAATCCCTGTACGAGAAAAAGCTGACCACCTATCCGCGCACCGATTGCCGCTATCTGCCGGAAGAACAGTTTTCGGATGCCGCCGCCGTGCTGGCCGCGCTCTCCTCGCTTCCCGGTCTGGAGCGGGTGGCGGGCAAGGCGGACGCCTCCCTGAAAAGCGCCGCATGGAACACCAAAAAGGTGACGGCGCACCACGCCATCGCGCCCACAGGCGAAATCCTTCCGGACGCGCTCCCGCAAAAGGAACACAATCTCTACCTCATGATCGCCACGGCCTTTTGTCTGCAATTCCATCCGACCATGCGCTACGAGGCGCAGAAAGTCGCTGTCTCCCTTGCCGATACCCGCTGGGAGGCCACGGGGCGGCGCGTTCTTGATCCCGGGTGGACGGCTTTCAGTGGTCATGACGATGAGGACGACGATCCCGACGAACAGGCCCTGCCCCCGCTGGAAAAGGGCGACGCCGTTCACTGCCGCGACGTGCAGACCCTGAAGAAAAAGACTTCGCCGCCTGCCCGCTTCACCGAGGGGACGCTCATCGAGGCGATGGCCAATGTTCACCGCTTTGTGGCCGATGCCGACGCAAAAACGGCGCTCAAGGACGCCAGGGGCATCGGCACGGAAGCCACCCGCGCAAAAGTTCTCGAAACCCTGAAGGAACGCGGCTATCTCGTTGCCGACAAGAAAGCCCTTGTCTCCACGCCGCTCGGCAGGGAAGTCATCGCCCTCACGCCGCCCGCGCTCAAAGACCCCATCACCACGGCGGAATGGGAATCCCGCCTTGAAGCCATCGCTCAGGGCGCGGAAACCCTGGATGCCTTTCTGGCCGATCAGTGCCGGATTCTGCCGGACTTGCTTGCCCCCATCCTTGGCGACGGCACGCCCGCCTTTCCCTGTCCTTCCTGCGGCGCTGCCCTGAACCGCCGCAAGCGCAAGAAGGACGGCGCGTGGTTCTGGGGCTGTACCGCCTACCCCGACTGCCCGGTCATCCTGCCCGACGACAACGGCAAACCCGGCAAGGCCAGGCCCAAACCCGCGCTTTCGGAATACGCTTGCCCGGCTTGCGGCAAGCCGCTCGTCAAACGCTCCGGCGCGAAAGGCGACTTCTACGGATGCTCCGGCTACCCCGGATGCAAGAAAACCTGTCCGGTCAAGCCGGACGGCTCCCCCGATTTCAACGCAAGAGGCAAGAAAAAATAGGGAAGCATTGGGAATGTGGGGGCGCTGCCCCCACGCCCCTGCAAGGGGCATGATGCCCCTTGACCCCCATTGCCGGAACACATGGCAAGCCATGTGTTCCGAAATGAGGGGGTTCGGGGGGAATTATTCCCCCCGACGGGGTTTGGGGTGGAACCCCAAATAGAAAAAGGGAGATACCGACATGAAATATATTCTCATGGTTTTGCTGTGCATGGCGCTGGCCGTGCCGTGTTTCGCCGCTTCCTGCCAGGACATGCAGGACGCCGTGGGCGGCGCGATTCAGGAACGCAACGGGCGCGTATCGGAGACGCATGACGTGCTGATGCCCGATCCGGAAACCGAACGCGACGCGCTCTCCATCTGTCTTGGCTCCATCAACGGCATCGGGGACGCTTTTTCTCTCGGCGTGACCTTGCCGAGTATGGATCAGATTGTCGCGGGCATCTGTAGCCAGGTGGATTCCTACATCCACCAGAAAATCAACGACGCACACAACCAGGTGCTGAATACCGTCAACGGACTCGGCGGCAACAACCCTTTTAAAGTGTACGGCACAAGCGGCGACTACATCCTCCATCTCAAGGGGAAGATCAAATGAGGGCGGTCTGCATCCTCCTGCTTGCCCTTTGCCTGACGCCGCGCCTTGCCCTGAGCGCACAGCGCATGAAAGTCGCGTTCCCGCCCCTGCATCCCCTGACGGCTGACTGCGTTCTGGACGCCGCCCGCGTCAGCGGGATGCCTGTTGCCGCGCTCTTCGCCATTCTTGCCACGGAAGGCGGCAGAATGGGCGAAGCCCTGAGCAACAAAAACGGCACATGGGATTTGGGCGGTTTTCAAATCAACACGGTACATCTCAAGGATTTGGCCGCAATGGGCATCTCGCCCGACGCCGTGCTGCGCGACGGGCGCGTCAACGCCCATGCCGCCGCCTGGCTGCTGCGCAAGGAATACAGGCGCACCGGCAATCTCTGGCAGGCTATCGGCGCATACCATTCCCGCACGCCGCATCGCCGTGACGCCTATATCCGGCGCGTACAGGCAAACCTGAAAAAGCTCCGGCAGAAAGGGCTTTCCATGTTGCCGTTGCAGAGCCAAAAGAAGCAACTCAGGGAGAAGCGGCCATGAATCAGCCCGGCAACGACAGGGAAGACCAACGTATCTTCCTGTGGTTCGCATTCCTGATTATCGCGTTCTGCATTGTGCCGCTGCTGTACACGGCGCATCCCGATGTCGTGAACGGCCCGCTTCTGACTCTTGCGAAGGCGCAACTCAAGGCGTTCACGCCGTTTTTCGAGGAAGCGGAGAAGGCTTTTGCACGAATCGCCGCCGCCGATCCGGCCTCTTTGTCTTGGGACACCATGCAAAAAGTCCTGCGCTATACAGGTTCATGGATTCGCTGGCCCTTTGCGCTGCTGCTCATCCTGTTCGGCGTGGCCGCCATCTTCATGGGCCGTGTGGGCGGGCTTGTCCGGCGTTTCAACATGGAAAGCCTGCTGAAAAACAATGCGGAGTCCTTTCCCTGCCTGCGGCCTGTCGTCGGGCGCGGCAAGTATCTGCTCTCGCCGGAATCCTACGATGCCGGGCCGTGGAAAGTCGCCAGGACGCCTGTGCAGTTTGCGCTGGAGAATGGCCTGCTGCTTGATGACGCGGGCAGGGCGATCAAGCCGGAGCAGGCATTATTGAAAAACGGGATGGCCTCAATGTCACGCCCGGCCTGGGGCAATGTCCGGCTCGATGAACAAAAGACTCTTGCCGTGCTGAAAAAGCAGCTTGGCAAGCGGTTCAAGGGCCATAAAAGCCTCTCCCCCTGCCGCCGCGCTCTGGCCGCCGCCCTGCTGGCCTATGCCGAAGGCGACAAGAAAGCCTGCCTTGCGATTCTGGATGCGATCTCCACCTCGTATCTGGAAGATAAAGGGCAGCCGTCCTGCCCGCTCCTGACATCGCGCGGTTTTGTGAACAAGCTGAACTGGAAAAAACACAAGAAACGCCTTTCGGAAAGCTGTCTCACGCGCCACAGCGCCTACGAACTGCCCTGGTTCATGGCCCTGCTGAACAGGGCGCGGCAAAAAGGCGTGCTCGCCGCTTCGCAGTTTCTCTGGCTCCGGCCTCTGGATCGCCCGCTCTGGTACGCCCTGAACCAGTGCGGCGGCCGCGTGGCATGGGCTGAGGGATTCGCGGCATGGGCGCACTATCAGGCGGAGGAAAAAGCCGGAAAGGCGCTGTCCGAGCCGCATGTGACTCTCGCCGTGGCAAGTCTCAGGGAAGCCCTGGCCGCTCAGGGCTGGCTGAAAGACACGCCCGCGCCGCCGCAAGCCGAATCCGCTCAGGAACCTGTCGTTCGATCCGCCGAACCTGTCCCTGAAACTTCCGCCATTGAACCGCCGCCGGACATGGTGCTGGCCGATGCGGAAGACAATCCCGAATACGACGCCAATGGTGATGAAAATTTGTCTGACGAATACTTTTAGAGGTTACATGAATGAAAAGACATATCAGAGGTCTGGAAGACCACGAAGCACAGGAGAAAAAACGCCTGTACCGGGATGTGCGCTCCCCCGCGCAACGTCTGGCGGATGCCCTCAAGACCGGACAGGTGCAGACCGGCGGCATCTTTGCGGCGGGGGCGTGTCTGTTTCTTTTTCCGGCCTGCGCCACGCCGCTGTTTTGCCTCGGACTGGCGCTCTTTCTCGCCCGTTGCGCCTGTGTGAGCAACGAACGCCTGCCGTTCAGGATGCCGCTTGGCCTCTCAGGCACGGACAAGGGCGATCCGCTCCCCGGCAGAAACGGATTCGCAACGCCCGAAGGCGTCTTCTTTCTTGGAAACAGGCTTCAGGACAAGCGGGAATTGTGGCTCAAGGCCAAGGACATCCTGACGCACACGCTTTTGTTCGGCACAACCGGTTCCGGCAAGACGGAAACGCTCGTTTCCCTCTCCTACAACGCTCTGGCAACGGCATCCGGGCTTTTCTACATTGACCCCAAGGCCAGCCCCAAGCTCCCCATCCAGATATGGCAAATGGCGCGTTTCCTTGGCAGAGATGACGATTTCCGTACGCTGAACTACGGCACGTCCGGGAAAAGCAAGGGGAAAAGCCCGTACAGGCTCTCTAACACCAACAATCCGTTTACCGTTGGCTCCGCCGAATCCCTGACGCAGATTCTTGTTTCTCTTATGCCCGCAAGCGAAGGCGGCAACCAGATTTTTGCCGACAAGGCGCAAGCTCTGCTCTCAGGCGTCATGTACGCCCTGGTTGACCTGCGGGACAAGGGCATCATCAAGCTCTCAACCGCGATTATCCGCGATTCCCTGGCTCTGGAGCCATGCGTCAGGCTGGCCCTGCATCCCGATCTGGAGGATGAATCCCGCGCTTCCATCCACGCCGCCCTTGCCACAGTGGGCTGGATTGCCGGAAGGGACATGAAAGAACAGCCGGAATCCTTCGCGGAGCAGTTCGGCTACGCGCAATCCTATTTCGGCAAGGCGCTTTCCAGCCTGACCGACACCTATTCCCATATCTACGGCATTGTTGATGGAGAAGTGGACTTTGCGGACTGCATCCTGCAACGCCGCATCCTGGTTGTCTTGCTCCCCTCACTGGAAAAAGCGCCTCCGGAACTCGCCAGCCTCGGCAAAATCAGTCTTGCGGCAATCCGCAACGCCTGTGCCGTGGGGCTTGGCGCGAGAATCGAAGGCGACGCGGAGGACGTTCTGGAAGCCCTGCCGACTGATGCCATAGGCATCGGCCCGTATCTGTGTATCGTGGATGAATACGCGGCCATTGTTACGCCGGGCTTTGAAGTCGTGCTGACGCAAGGGCGCGGCCTTGGTATTGCCGCCATTGTGGCTTCACAGGATTACGCCGGTATTCTGGAAGCTGACCAGAAAGGAGCGCAACAAATGGTGGCAAATACCTCGATTAAAATTTTCATGAAGAATCTTGATTTAGATTTCACAGGATGTTATTGAACAATAAATTTTATATTTTTCAAGTGATTATGTTGGTAATTGATCCGGCATTGTCCAGACACACCCATTGACATCCTCCTCATATAGGGGTCAATTTAGGGGTGTAAAAACCGTTCAGGACGCGCCATATTCGGAGGATTCAACATGGCCAGACTGGTAAAGCCGCTCACCGCGACACAGGTGCAAAACGCCAAACCCAAGGACGCTCCCTATAAGCTGTTTGATGGCGGAGGGCTGTTCCTGCATGTCACCCCAAGCGGCGGCAAGCACTGGAAAATGAAATACCGGCAGGCCAACGGCAAGGAGGGGCTGCTGTCCTTTGGACCATACCCTGCCGTTTCCCTCGAACAGGCACGAAAAAAGCGCGATGAAGCACGGACGCAGCACGCGATGGGCAAGGACCCCGGCGAAGTGAAACGTCAGGAAAGGATCGAGCTTCAGACAAGGGAAAAATACTCCTTCCGCGCTGTCGCCGGGGAATGGATGAAACTTGCCGCTTCCAAGGTAGCCCCCCAAACGATGCGAAACTACACGGGGATCATTGAAAGGTATTTGCTCCCCTGTCTTGGCGAAAAGTATATCCGGGACATCAAACCATCCGAACTCGTTGACACATTACGCAAAATTGAAGGGAAAAACATTCAATCGACCTGCAAGAAGGCTGCCCAGCTATGCAGTCAGATCATGCAGTATGCCATTGCTCTGGGCCTGATAGAAATAGATCTCATTCCTTCAATCAGGCCCTTGCTGAAAACGCACAGGGTCACGCACAGAGCCGCCATACTCGATCCGCTGGAATTGGGAAAACTTCTTGTAAAGATAGATAATTACGGGGCATACAAGGGATATTATGCCGTCAGGTGCGCCCTTCGGATCATGCCGTACCTGTTTGTCAGGTCAAAGGAATTGATAACGGCAAAATGGGCGGATATTGATTTTGAAAAATGCGAATGGCGATACACTGTGAGCAAGACAAAAACGCCGCATATTGTACCGCTCGCTCCTCAGGTCATGTCCATCATGGAAAAACTTCATGCTGAAACAGGGAATGGTGAATTTTTATTTCCCGGCATACGAAATCACGAAAAGCCAATCTGTGAAGTTACACTCGTCAATGCCTTGCGAAATTTGGGATATTCATCGCAGGAAATGACAATCCACGGATTCAGGGCAACCGCAAGAACATTGCTCGATGAGGTTCTGCGGGAACGGTATGACCTGATAGAACATCAACTGGCGCATACGGTACGCGATCCAAACGGGAGAGCGTACAATCGGACACAGTACCTTGACGACCGAAAAGCCATGATGATTCGCTGGGCAAATTATCTCGACTCTCTCAAGGAAAAGGCTCGCCCGGAAATGCAGGAACTTCCCTATACAGGTCGTTACCTCAAGGAATATATGCAAAAAATGGACTTGAAGGCGTGATATTCTTGTGAAATCGGATTCCTTTTCACAGTAGAAGCGTAATTTGTATAGTTTTGGAGAATATATGCTGCTCACTCGTACCTGCAAGAAATGTAACTGTACATTTGATGGTGGCCCTAACGCACAATACTGCCCGGAATGCCGAAAATTTCGGAAAAAAGCGTACACTGAAAAATGTACCATGCGGAAAAATCAGGGAGAGTCGCGTCAGATCGGCAAACTTGATCTCTGCGAGATGTGCAGCAAGCCCTATACCGTCATGAGCGGCACACAACGCTATTGCCCGGAATGCGCCCCAAAAGCTCAGGCCGAGAAAAATAAACGCCAAAAAAAGGCACTCTATGAAGCAAACAGGGAAGCAATCAATGCCAAACGCAGTATTGAACGAAAAGAAGCCAGAAAGCGTCTGTATACCTGTGAAGTGTGCGGAAGGGAATATTTTGGTCTCTATGGATATGGCTGCTGTTCGCAGGAATGCACTGACCGCAAGCGCGTCCTGATGAAGGAACGCAGAAAAGCATTCGGGCACAGGGAATTACCGCCGGACGTGCCAAGGCTTCGCCGAAAGATCGATTGGAGCAGCATTGACTGGCAAAAATCAAATGCCGAAATTTCCGGGGAAACGGGTATTTCCATGGGAACGATCTGGTTCGCCAGAAAGCGTATCATGGATTCCAAAACTGAATCGTAGGCGCACACACAATACTTGTGTATGCGTTTTCACATCATAACACAATCGGAGTAACGATATGGATAATCTTGATAATGCCGCCCTGCTGCGCTTGCCGCAGGTGCTGAACCTGATTCCCGTCAGCCGGAGCGCATGGTGGGCCGGATGCAAAAACGGACGCTATCCCAAGCCCGTCAAAATCGGCCCACGAACAACCGCATGGAGAGCGGAGGACATCAAGGCTCTCCTGCGGAAACTTTCGGCAAGCGTGGAAGAGTAAACACAATCCGTATTCCCGCACCGTGGCCGCCATTGGCGGCCTTTTCCTGCCCTGTGTCCGCTGCCCAAAAGTTGAAGGAAACGGGAGGCCGTCCTGTTCTTCAACGTGCCCGAAAATGCTATCTTGCGCTTGATTTTGCGGGATGATAACAATTTTCCCGCCTTGCGAGGCAGTTGGGTAATTTTTAGCCTGTCACGGATACCAAAATGGCGACATCCAATACCAGTGAAATCGGCTTTGAAGAACGGATTTGGAAAGCGGCCTGCGTACTGCGCGGAAATCTGGATGCCTCTGAATACAAGTCCGTTGTGCTCGGCCTGATTTTTCTCAAATACATATCAGACAGATTTGAAGGCAAGTACCAGGAACTCAAGGCCGAGGGGCAAGGCTTTGAAGAGGATATAGACGAGTACACTGCTGAAAATATTTTCTTTGTTCCGCAGACGGCACGCTGGTCAATCATTGCAAAAGCGGCGCATACTCCTGAAATTGGTACTGTTATTGACAACGCAATGCTGGCTATCGAAGCGGAAAATCAACGACTTAAAGATATATTGCCAAAAAATTTTGCAAGACCTGAGCTTGATAAACGCAGGCTTGGCGATGTTGTTGACCTGTTTACAAATGTTGAAATGCACCAACATGGAAATGAAAAAGATTTGCTTGGGCGCACCTATGAATATTGCCTGAAACAGTTTGCCGAGCAGGAAGGAAAACTCGCTGGAGAGTTTTATACTCCATCATGTATTGTGAGAACGCTTGTAGAGATTTTACAGCCCTATGACGGGCGGGTTTATGATCCCTGTTGCGGCTCTGGCGGTATGTTCGTGCAGTCTGCCAAGTTTGTGGAAAATCATGGCGGTAACATCAACGAAATATCTATTTTCGGGCAGGACGCCAACCCTACCACATGGAAAATGGCCCAGATGAACCTGGCCATTCGAGGCATTGAAGCTGACCTTGGAGGCTACCCCGCCGATACTTTTTTTGCTGACAGGCATTCCACAGTCAAGGCCAATTTCATCATGGCCAACCCGCCTTTCAATCTTTCCAACTGGGGAGCCGATAAGCTGAAAGAGGATGTGCGCTGGCAATATGGAACGCCGCCAGCCAATAATGCCAACTTCGCATGGTTACAGCACATGATTTGGCATCTGGCCCCAAACGGGCGCATGGGCATGGTTCTGGCAAATGGTTCCCTGTCTTCACAATCCAGCGGAGAAGGCGACATACGCCGGAAAATCATTGAAGCCGATCTGGTTGATTGTATCATAGCCATGCCACCGCAGCTTTTCTATACCACCCAAATCCCCGTCTCCCTCTGGTTCCTGACCAAAGACAAGAAGCAGAAAGGGAAAACCCTGTTTATGGATGCCCGGAACATGGGTACAATGGTGAACCGCAGGTTGCGGGAGCTGACGGAAGGCGACATCCAGAAACTTGCCCGAACCTATAATGCTTATGTCGATGGAACGCTGGAGGACACAAGAGGCTTTTGCGCTGTCGCGACAACGGCAGACATTGCCAAACAGGATTATATCCTCACGCCGGGGCGCTATGTGGGCATTGAGGAGCAAAAGGACGACGGCGAACCCTTTGAAGAAAAGATGACCAGACTCACCACGGAACTGTCTGAACTTTTTGCCCAATCGCACGAGCTGGAAACGCAGATCAAAAAGCAGTTGGGGGTGCTCGGGTATGAAATCTAAATGGAATAAGGTTTCTCTTCGGCATTTAATTAGTTTTATTTCAAAAGGAATTGCTCCAGTTTATGCAGAAAGTGAAACAAAAACAACAATTCGAGTTCTCAACCAGAAATGTAATAGAAATTTTCAGATAAGATACTCAGACTCTAGTGTCTAATTGCAAAAGTTTCGCGCATTATTTCTAAGTTGGCATCCCTTG
>CAJTSU010000028.1:0-7120 GCA_910579055.1 uncultured Mailhella sp.
CGCCAGAACATAGGATCCTGGCTGGCAGATACTTTCAATCGCAAAACGCTCTAAGAAAAAAGTTCACCCGCCGAATACCTTCATGACGTCGCGATCCGGCGCTCTGCCAAACCGCACTCCCAGAGCGAACGCAAGGCCGGAAAGTGCCAATGTGGGCACAATGGGATGCACGCCGCCCAAGGGAATCTTGAGGACGCTCAGCAGGAAAAAAACGCCAAGCCCCGCCACAATAGCGGCAACAGCCCCTGCGGCGTTGGCCTTCCGCCAGTACAAACCAAGCACAACAGGCCACAGGAACACTGCCTCCAGTCCGCCAAAGGCAAACAGGTTGATCCACACCAGAAGATCAGGCGGTTCCAGAGCGGAAATAAACACCAGCGTCCCCACCGCTACAGTTACCAGAAAGTCTGCCCGCTTCAAGCCGGAGGGACGCATGCGGGAGGCATCCCCTCCGAGCCTGTAATGGATGTACAGATCCTTGATGATGGCCGCTGACGCCAG
Organism: uncultured Mailhella sp.; assembly: GCA_910579055.1. Taxonomy (GTDB): domain Bacteria; phylum Desulfobacterota; class Desulfovibrionia; order Desulfovibrionales; family Desulfovibrionaceae; genus Mailhella. The sequence continues at coordinate 502 of CAJTSU010000028.1, forward strand.
GAGCAGCATAGAGTCCACAGTGGACATGATTGCGGCCAGCGGTCCCGCGATGAACACCCCGGCCCAGAAGGGCGGTAGCAGCTCCACAATCAGTGTGGGCATGGCCAGATCTCCGGCGGGCAGATGGGGAAACACCGCACGCCCCAGTGCCCCGGCCAGATGGGCGCATAAAATCATGAAGCCGATAATCAGCGTGCCCATGATCATGGCCTGATGCATGGAACGGGAATCCCGATAGGCCATACAGCGCTGGGTAGTCTGCGGCAGGCCCAGAATGCCCAGCCCTACCAATACCCAGAAAGACAAAATAAAAGGCCGGGGTACGGCGTTGTCCGGTCCGGACGGAGTAATCAGGCCGGGGTCAATGCGCTCCAGCGCCGCCATGCAGCTCTCCATGCCACCGCCTTTTTCAATGACGGCCAGCAGCACCAGCACCGCCGCAACCAGCATCACCATGCCCTGCACGGCATCGGTAAGCGCCACCGCGCGGAAGCCGCCCAGCGCGGTATACAGCACAACCGTCACGCCGAACAGCCCCAACCCTGCGACATAGGGATACCCCGTCACGGCCTGAAACAGGCGCGCTCCGCCGATAAACTGCGCCAGCATGGCCGCCATGAAGAAAATCAGCAGCGCGACGGAACAAAGAATAACCACGGCGTCACTTTTATAGCGGGCACGCAGGTAGTCGGTGATCGTCACCGCGCCTGTACGGCGCGCCACGATAGCGAAACGCTTGCCCAATACGCCCAGAGTCAGAAAGGTCGTCGGCACCTGGATCATGGCGAGCAAGACCCAACTCAGGCCCAGTTGATATGCCACGCCCGGCCCTCCGACAAAGGAACTCGCGCTGGTATAACTGGCGATAATGGTCATGGCCAGAACAAAACCGCCAAGAGAACGGCCGCCGATGAAGTATTCCTCAATAATGCCCCGCGTCCCTTCCCCTGCCTTTTCCCTGCTCCTGGCCCACATGGCTATGGCAAAGGAAAGCGCCAGATAGATCAGTACCGGGATAAGCATTTCCAAACGTCCGCTCATGCGCCGCGCCCCGTTTCTTCTGTTTTGCAACCTGTATGATGTTCCGGAGAACGCCCTTCCCCCCGGTTTTCCCTTTCGTCACATTCCTCGCTCGGGGAGCTCACGCCCTCCCCCTCCTCTCGGCCGTCATCCAGAGGCATATTCCGAAAAAACAGGCGCATCAGCCCCCACAAGAACAGGGTAATCAGCGGATACCCGACTATACAACTGTAAAAGAACCAAGCTGGCATCCCCATGATGCGAGAATAGGATTGGGGATCTCCATCGCCCATCCCGTAAGCCGTGGCATACCACCACAGGAAATAAAGGACATATGCCCCCAGTGCGATCAGGGCTTCCCGGTCGGCCTGCGCAAAGCGCCCGTCCTCTGTTTTTTTACCCATGTTTTCTTCCTCATCCCGAATATTTCCGACCAAAACCCCGGACTGCCCTCCGCGATATTTCCTCTCGGAATATTCACTACTGTTATTCTGTTATACGGTATGCCAAATCATGATTTTTGTCACTCCGAAGCAGGTCGCGAACAAAGCCCATTTGTGCCTTCCGTCAAGCCGCTTTGCGGCTTAGACGGCGCAAACGCCGCGAAGCGGGGTTTGTCATCAGTCTGCCCCGTGTGGAACACGGGCCTCTTTGCGGCACCGAAGTGCTGCTGCCCATACCGGGGCAAAGCCACGCGTCACGCACAGCGCCGTCAACACTATCCCACAACACAGCGAGCGTGTTTTTGCGCTTGAATTGCTCCCTTCATCGGGCTACAACCAAAAAGTCTCAGCGCGCATTCTCACCTCCATACCGAGGAGTCTGCGCCCGGCCATGTTCCGACGTTTCAACAGATGCGCATAGTTAACGGATATGTATGGAAGATTCCTCTCCCCCAGTAAAACTCACCGCGGTCATCATCACGCTCAACGGTGAACGTCTGTTCGGGCGCTGTCTGGATTCGCTCGCTTTCTGCGACCGTATTCTCGTTGTTGATTCATTCAGTAACGATGCCACGCAGTGTCTTGCCGAAAAGCACGGAGCAATCTTTATCCAGAATCCATGGCCGGGCAATGCCGAACAAATCCGCTTCGGCGTGGACTGGCTGGCGAAATACGCTCCCACCGAATGGGTGTTTTTTCTCGACTGCGACGAAATCTGCTCCCCGGAGCTGGCGCACTCCATTCAGAACGCTCTTGCCTCTCCAGGCGACAGAACGGCGTTTTCCATGCCCCGGCGCACTTGGTATTTTGATCGTTTTCTCCGACACGGCGGTTCCTATCCGGATCGCCTGTTCCGTCTGTTCCGGCCGGAAAGCATCCGTATTCAGGAAAGCGGCGCGCACCAGCAATTCCGTCCTTCCGGTCCCTATGGTGATCTGGAAGGCGATCTGCTGCACTATACCTATGCGAATTTCTTTAATCAGATGGACAAGCTGAACGACTACGCCCAGCGCGGCGCACGGGACCTTGAACGCAAGGGAAAGCGCGGCGGTATTGCCGCAGGCCTCGGGCACGGCCTGTGGCGCTTCTTCAGTATGTACATTCTCAAACGCGGCTTCCTCGACGGCAGAGCCGGATTTCTTATGGCCACGCATACAGCATTCTATACTTTCCTCAAATATATCCGTATCAATGAGGGGACATGGGGCGCCCCTTATACCGCCGGACTTCCGCCCGCGGAACATGCGGCGGAAACCCCGGATTCCGGCTCCGTATCCTGATTTCATCCGACACGCAGATTCCATCAAGGAGGTTCCCATGGCGCAGCTCAAATACAAGCGGGTATTGCTCAAACTCAGCGGCGAAGCTCTGGCAGGAGACAAGGGTTATGGCCTTGACCCCGACACCGTCTCTCGCATTTGCCGCGAACTGGCTGAGGTGGCGGCTATGGGACTGGAGCTGGCTCTGGTCATCGGGGGAGGAAACATTTTCCGCGGCCTGTCCTCTTCTGCCCGCGGCATGGATCGTTCCACTGCAGACTACATGGGCATGCTGGCCACTATTCTGAACGCCATGGCCGTGCAGGACGCTCTGGAAAAAAGCGATTGCCCCACGCGCGTACTTTCCGCCATCAACACCACAGAGCTTTGCGAGCCTTATATCCGCCGCCGCGCCTTGCGCCATCTTGAAAAGGGACGTATCGTCATTTGCGCGGCGGGCACGGGCAACCCCTATTTCACCACGGACACGGCCGCTGCCCTGCGCGCCATGGAACTCAAGTGCGAGGCCATTATTAAAGGAACCAAGGTGGACGGAGTCTACGACAAGGATCCCGTCAAGCACCCCGAGGCAGTGCGCTTCTCCCATATCAGCTACGACGAAACGCTTCAGCGCCGTCTTGAGGTCATGGACGCCACAGCAATCACCCTTGCACGGGAAAACAAAATGCCCATTATCGTCTGTAACATGTTCGGCGGTGATATCCGCCGCGTCGTGTGCGGCGAAGAGGCGGGCACTGTGGTGGAAGAAGAATAGCCTGCACGCAGGCATGAATTTCATGGGAGTGCGCCGCCAAGGCGAAGCGCCCCATCTGCGCCCCAAAGGCGCGACAACCGCAGAACTCAAGGAGACACAACATGGATAAGGATGAATTGTTGCTCGACGCCGAAGAGCGTATGGAAAAAGCTCTGACCGCCCTTGAGCGTGACTACGGCAAGCTGCGTACAGGCCGGGCCACTACCAGCCTGGTGGAAGATATCAAGGTAGACTACTACGGCACTCCCACCCCTGTGAAACAGCTGGCTTCCGTGGCTGTGCCGGACAGCCGCACGGTGACTATCCAGCCCTGGGATCGCGGCGCGTTTGCCCTGGTGGAAAAAGCCATTCTCAAGTCCGACCTCGGCCTTACCCCCATGAACGACGGCAAGCTCATCCGCATCGCCATTCCTCCCCTGACGGAAGACCGCCGCAAGGAACTGACGAAAGTTGCCAAGAAGTACACCGAAGAAGCCAAGGTCGCTATCCGTAATATCCGGCGCGACGTCAACGACGGGCTGAAAAAGCTGGAAAAGGACAAGCTTCTTTCTGAAGATGAACTGAAAAAGGCCATGGATGACATCCAGAAAATTACCGATTCCAGCGTAGCCAAGGCCGATATCAAGGCCGCCGCCAAGGAAAAGGAAATCATGGAAATCTGAATCCATGGGTTCGGCGGGAGCAATCCCGTCGACCCCATGGACGGCTCTCCTTCTCTTCAGCACAAGTTCTGTTGAAAAACCGCTGAGTTATTCCGGGAATACACAGCTCCTTGTCCAAAGAGACAAATGCCTCTTCAGGGTGATGACAAACCCCGTTTTGCGGAGTTTGTCCGGTCTAAGCCGCAAAAACGGCTGGTGGCAAGTACGAAAATCATTCGCTGCTTTGCTGTTTGTTTCCCCAAGTCGCCTTTGCGGCTGCGGCCGATACTGGCTCTCACTTGCGTTTTGCACGGAAAACGCCGTGCTCGCACTCCGTGCCCCCTCCATGCCGCATGACCGGCTCCTCTCCGCCGGATGCGGCCTCAATCGGCGGTTGGAGCGTGCTGTATTGAAACATTATGGATAATCATTTACCGCGACACCTCGCCGTCATCATGGACGGCAACGGCCGATGGGCGCAACGGCGAGGCCTTCCCCGCAGTGAAGGGCATACTCGCGGCGTGGATACGGTGCGTTCTCTTCTCACGCGCTGCCGTACGCTCGGTATTCCGTATGTGACGGTGTACGCTCTCTCGCGGGAAAATCTCAAACGCCCGCCGCAGGAAGTAAAATTCCTCTTCGAGCTGTTCATCCGTTTTCTGAAATCGGAACTGCCGGAACTGGAACGCCAGGGCATACGCCTTGGCATGATCGGGGATCGACAAGCGCTTCCCATGACCGTACGGGCGGCGCTGGATTACGGCATCAAAAAAACTTCCGGCGGGGAAATGCTTTTTACTCTGGCTCTGGCCTACTCCGGGCGGGAAGAAATCATGCGCGCCGCGCGCGCACTGACCGCTTCCGGACTGGATGACAGCGCTCCCCTGGAAGCACAGGAAAAAGCATTCCGCAAAGGCTTGTACAATCCTGAACTCCCTGATCCCGATCTGATTATCCGCACCAGCGGTGAACTGCGTCTGAGCAATTTTTTCCTCTTCCAGAGCGCCTATACCGAATTCTATTTCAGTGACAAACTCTGGCCTGATTTTGACAACGCCGAACTGGATCGGGCACTGGTTCACTATGCGGAACGATCCCGCCGCTTTGGCCTTACAGAAGCCCAGGCTGTGACGAACGATGCATGCACCGGGCATACGAGCCATCCCCCCCCCTCCAGCCCTCCAGATGCCGCCATTTTGCCTGATATAACAAGCTGATTTTCCAGGAGCTGCCATGTCCTTGCAAAAATACCTCGCCGCAGGCCTCGGGGCGCGTGTTGTCACCGGGCTTATTCTCTTCGCTGTACTTTTTACGGCATGGAAGGCCGGTGGGTTTCTCCTTTTCCTGCTGCTTCTGGTCGTATGCGGCATCGGACAATGGGAGTGCTATTCTTTTTTCCTCCCACAGGGAGAACTTCCCGCCAAAGCTCTTGGCATTCTGCTCGGAGCGGGGATTGTCGCCCTGTGCCGCGTTTCTCTCGCATACACCTCCGGTATGGCCTTGACGGCGGCCTTTTGCGTATTGGCCGTGCACTCCCTCATCGGCTGGACGCAGGAGAACTCGCTTGCGCGCTTCCGCCGGGCGGCTGTTCTGCTGGGCGGCATTGTTTATGTACCTCTGCTGCTCTCCCCCGTTCTGCACTACAGCCCGGGCGAACAGCTCCTTATTGTGCTGGTTCCCGCCCTGTCGGACATTGCGGCCTATGCCGCCGGTGTACAATTCGGCAAGCGCAAGATCTGGCCTTCCGTCAGCCCCAAAAAAAGTGTAGAAGGTGCAGTTGCCGGGCTCTTTGCCGCCACAGCGGCCTGTCTTGCCGCAGGATGGCTGCTCAGAGGCCCCTGTTTTTCGTTCCCCGCGTGGCTTGCTTTGGGCCTGTTCATGGGCGTTATGGCCCAAATGGGTGACTTTTTTGAATCTGCGCTCAAGCGCGCGGTTCATATCAAAGATTCCGGCAAAATTCTGCCCGGCCACGGCGGGGTACTTGACCGCATCGACAGCATTCTGTTTGCAGCGGCCGCCTTTGCCCTGGTTCGTCCCTTTCTGGGCTAATTCCACATTCTGCCTTCTCCGGAAACCATATGCGTTACATCAGCCGACTGCCTCTTGACTCTCCCCTGGCCTGGCCGCGCCGTGTGGCGCTCATGGGCAGTACGGGTTCCATTGGCGTCAATACCCTGCGGGTAATTGAAGCATGGGGGGCACAGCCCCAGGCCGCACCAGGAAAAAAGACCGGCGAATTCATCGTAACGGCTCTGGCTGGAGGGCGCAATCTCGCCTTGCTGGCCCGTCAGGCGGAACGTTGGCGTCCTCCGGTACTTGCCCTGCGCGATGCGGAAGGCGAATACGGTATCGAGGCCCTGAAAAAAATGCTTCCTTCCGGGTATCACCCCGAAATTCTCGCCGGACAAACCGGATTCGCCGCCATTGCCGCCCGGGAAGATGTGGATATTGTGCTCTCCGCACAGGTTGGCGCGGCGGGCT